>PCWD01000070.1:2566-10311 GCA_002787255.1 Parcubacteria group bacterium CG11_big_fil_rev_8_21_14_0_20_39_14
TTTTCTTTTGTTGATACAAGAGATATTAAGAACATTAAAAAAGCGGTTAGAAAAAACACAAAGCTGATTTTTATTGAAACTCCGGATAATCCCACTTTAAGTTTAACCAATATAAGAGCAACGGCCGGTTTTGCAAGGGAAAGAAGAATATTGTTTATTGCTGATAACACTTTTGCCACCCCCCATAACCAGAAACCGTTGAATTTGGGAGCCGACCTTGTAATTCACAGTTTGACCAAATACATAGATGGTCATGGGGACGCAGTAGCCGGAGCGGTAATGGGTTCAGAAAACCTTATCAGAAAAATAGAGAAAGAAGCGGTTCTTTCGGGCGAGTGCATTATAGCTCCGTTTAATTGTTTTTTAATAGAAAGAGGAATCAAGACCCTGCCTATGAGAATGAGGACGCATAATTATAACGGTTTTTGTTTGGCTAATTTTTTGGAACGCCATCCAAAAGTTTCCAAAGTTTTTTATCCCGGTCTTCCAAGCCATCCCCAATATAAACTTGCCTGCAAACAGATGCTCACTCCTTTGGGCTTTCCCGGTTTTGGAGGGATGCTTTCTTTTGAACTGAAGGACGAGCAAAAGCTTGAAGGTTTTATAGATTATTTAATCTCCCATTCTTTTGTGGAATTAGCCGTTAGTCTTGGCTGCGCCGGTACTTTGGTTCAAATTCCCTATTTAATGACTCACGGAAAAATTTCCGAAGAAGAAAAACTCAAAAAGGGAATTACCAAAGGGTTGATTCGAGTTTCGGTTGGAATCGAACATTATAAAGACATTGAAAATGCTTTCAGGGAGGCATTGGACAAAGCGGCTTAGTTTTTTTGAAAACTGAATAGGCGGGTGAAAGATGTATAAAAGGTTTGTTTTGGATAACGGTCTTACGGTTGCAATGGACAGGAGAGCGGCTAAAAAAGTGGTTTTGCTTGTCGGGGTAAAGGCGGGTTTAATAAACGAAGATGAAAAAAAGAGCGGAGTAGGTCATTTTGTAGAGCATATGTTGTTCAAAAGCAATTTTTCCAGAACAGCCAGGCAGGTAAGAGAGGATTTGGAGGATGGGGGCGCCGAAGTACAGGCTTTTTCCGGTTCTACTGATATGTATTTTTATATCAAAGCTCTTTCTTCAAAATTGCCAAAAATTGTTGAAATTGTTTATCAGGCTGTTGCAAATCTGGATTTTGAGCTGAAAGAATTTTCGCTTGAAAAAAAGAATATCCTTTCGGAAATGTTTCTTTGGCCGGAACAGCCAATGAATTATGCTTATGAAGAGTTATTTATCCCCAGTCTTTTTAGAAAGACCGCGTTTGCAAGGTCAGTTGTCGGAGCTCCAAAGTCAATTAGATATTTGAAAAGAAGGGATTTGGTCAATTTCAAACAGAGGTGGTATGTGCCAAATAACATAGTTATTGTGGTTTGCGGAGGATTTGATGAAAAGGAATTAGAGGAGAAAGTCGCCAGCACCTTTGGGAGTCTTAAGCCGTATCCTGTTCCGATGAAGAAATTAGATATAAAAGTTAAGAATGAAAGAACAGAACTTTTTAAAGAAAGGGAGGGTATAGAACACGCCTATATGCATCTTGGTTATAGAATCCCCGGAACGCTTAGCAGGGATATAAATAAATTAAGAGTGCTTGCCGGTATTTTGGGCGGGGGGATATCTTCACGGCTTTTTAGAGAGCTTCGCGATAAAAGAGGCTTGGGTTATGTAATAGATTGCGGCACTGGCGGCTTGGCGGAGATAGGAATTTTTTACACTGCCGTAACTATTTTTGAGCCAACTCCAAAAAAATTTAAAGCAACTTTAGGGGTTATTCTCAATGAATTTGAGAAACTGAAGACAGATTTGGTTGAAGAAAGAGAACTCCAGAGAGCCAAAGATTTAATTTTGTCAGACTATTACGATGAAATGGAAAGAATAGAATCCAAAGCCCTTGATATGTTGGAAGCCGAAATGCAGGGTGTTCCTTATAGTAAATTTAAAAAGTTTCCTTTTTATATTCAGTCGGTTTCCGCCCAGGGAGTAAGAGCGGCGGCAAGAAAATATTTAAATTCCAATTATACTTTAACTGCCCTGGTTCCTCGGGGCTTTAAAAAGTAAGATACCAAAAGCTGCGGTTTAAAATCGCGGCTTTTTGCTAATTCTGTTCAAATTTTCAAGCCCCGAAGTAAGAACTGCTTGCCAAGCAGCTACTATTTTGGAAATATGCTCAAGCTATTTTTAAGAAGTCTTTGGGGCGCAGTCCCGCCTGCGTGGCCGAAGCCACTTCGGCGAGGCGAAGGCCCGTAGTGTCCCGCCAAGGCGGGACTACTACGGGGCAAGTTGCAAAACGCAGAAAATTTGATGACAGAATTAAGCACCCCGCACTTATTCTTGCAGCTTTCTCGTGAAGTTTTAAGATAACTGAGCCGTAAGGCGATTCAGCGGGCACTTATGACGGAAGAAAAACAAATCATCGGGAAATAAGTGCGGGGTTGTTAAACTTGTGTTAAAATAAATTAAATAAACTATTATAATTTTTAATTTTTGATTTTTCTATGTGGCATTCTCTTCCAATTGAGAAAATTCTGGAAGAATTTAAAACCGATGCTCAAAACGGTCTTTTTGACGTTGAGGTTAAAAAACGGCTCAAGGACTTTGGCCCGAATCAGCTTCCGGAAGAAAAACCCATATCAAAAATAAGATTATTGATTGGACAATTAAAAAGCCCGCTGATTTATATTTTGGTTATCGCCGGCATTGTTACTTTAATCCTCAAAGAATACGCTGACTCCATTATTATTTTTGGGGTGGTTTTTTTAAACGCGATAATTGGTTATTTTCAAGAAAGTAAAGCTGGTCAGACCATTCAGGCCCTGAAAAAAATGATAAGAGTAAAAGCCATTGTTTTCCGTCAAGGGGAGGAAAGGGAAATTTTTCAGGAAGAATTGGTTCCCGGCGATATAATTTTGTTAAGACCCGGCGATAAAGTCCCGGCTGACGGAAGATTAATTGATGCTTGGAATTTAAAGCTTAACGAAGCGGTTTTAACCGGAGAATGGCTGCCTTCGGAAAAAAATACCGAGATTTTGCCCAAAGATACTCCCTTGGCCGACAGGGACAATATGGTTTATATGGGAACGGTTGTTGAATACGGCCGGGGCAAAGCAGTGGTAACCGCCACCGGCATTAAAACCGAAATTGGCAAAATCGCCCAAACCCTCAAGGGAACCAAAGCAGAAAAAACGCCCTATCAGAAAAAAGTGGTTCATTTCAGCAAGGTTTTGGGAGCAATTATTGTTTTTTTGTGCCTGGGCATTTTGATTGGCGGTCTGGCTACCGGAAAAGAGTTTTTTGAAATATTTCTGACTGCTATTGCCGTTGCTGTGGCGGCCATTCCCGAGGGTCTGCCGGTGGCTGTCACCCTGGTTTTTACTTTTGGGATGAGGGAAATTTTTAAAAAGAAAGGACTGGTCAGAAAACTTATTGCCGCCGAAACTTTGGGCAGTACCACCGTAATTTGTACAGATAAAACCGGAACCTTAACCGAAGCAAAAATGCAGGTGGCCGGCATTTATACCGGTACCAAAGAATTATTGAGCAACGGAAAAAGATTTGAAGAAAAAATTGACAAGGATAGTCAAGCCTCCCATATTTTGGCTTTAAAAATTGCCGCCTTATGTAACGATGCCTTTATTGAAAATTTGGACGAGCCAATGGAAAAGTGGATTGCCAGGGGTAGGCCGACCGAAAGAGTTTTATTGCTTGCCGCTGTTCAGGCCGGAATTGTAAGATCGGAATTGGAAGCCAAAGAACCTAAAATTGACGAATTGCCGTTTGATCCAACTTATAAATATTCGGCAACCCTGCACAGGTTAAGCAACGAAGAAGATGTCATTTATGTTATGGGCGCGCCGGAGATAATTTTAAGTACGTCAAAGTTTTTGGAGATTGACGGCAAACAAGAAATTATTTCTGAAGAGAGAATGAAAAAACTCCAAGAAAAATATGAAGGGTTAACTTCTCGGGGCTTCAGGGTTGTTTCTGTCGGTTATAAAAAAATATTAAGGGGCAGTCTTTTGGAAAAAATTAAAAAGGTCTTTTTGGAAAAATCAGTTAAAAAAGAAGAAAAACAAAAACTTTATGGAGAGGATTTAAAAGAAATGGTTTTTGTTGGTTTTGCCGCTTTGCACGATCCTGTCAGAGAAAAAGCTAAAGAAGCTGTTAATCTTTGCCGCCAAGCCGGCATTAGGCCAATTATAGTAACCGGCGACCATAAACTTACGGCTATGGCTGTAGCGAAAGAACTCGGTTTTAATGTAAAAGACAAAAATATTTTGGAAGGAAAGGAGCTGGAAAAAATGTCCGACGAAGAATTTAAAAAAATTTTTAAGGACATTCAGATTTATGCCAGAGTTGAGCCCCAGCAAAAGTCAAAAATCGTTCAGGTTTGGCAGGAAGCCGGAGAAGTTGTGGCAATGACCGGCGATGGGGTTAATGACGCTCCGGCTTTGAAAAAAGCGAATATTGGAGTGGCGCTGGGTTCGGGAACCGATGTGGCAAAAGAGGCCTCCGATTTAACACTTTTAACCGATGATTTTGAAATTATTGTTGTGGCTGTTGAGGAAGGCAGAAGGATTGTTGATAATGTCAGGAAAATCATCACTTATTTATTAGTCGGAGGTTTTACCGAAGTAATGTTAATTGGTATGGCGGTGATTTGCCGTTTGCCCCTTCCGGTTTTGCCCGGCCAAATTTTATGGAAAAATATAATTGAAAGCACTCCACCCTCTTTAGCTTTGACTTTTGAGCCAAAAGAAAAAGATATAATGGAGAGGGCTCCGGAGCCGGCGAAACTCCCGCTTTTAACCAAAGAAATGAACGCTCTCATTTTTATTGTTGGCTTTTTAACTAATCTTATTCTCTTCGGTCTTTTTTTGTGGTTCTGGCATCAGGGTTATCCCTTAGAGAGGATTCGCAGTATTATGTTTGCCGGTTTAACCATTGATTCCTTCTTTTTTATTTTTTCCTGCCGGAATTTGAGAAAAAACATCTGGCAGTATAATCCTTTTTCCAATTTCTATGTCACTTTTTCGGTTATTGTCGGAATGGCTCTGCTTTTGGTTGCCATTTATCTGCCTGTCTTTCAAAAACTTTTAAAAACCGTTCCTTTCGGCCTTTTTGAATGGTCAATACTTTTGATTTTTGGCCTTTTGAATTTAATTTTAATTGAACTAACCAAGTTTATTTTTATCAAAAGAAAGATGCTTAATTAGGATGATCCCTGAATTAAAAACGATTTTAATCGCCATGACTCCGCTTGGCGAACTGAGGGCGGCGATTCCCGTTGCCGTCAATGTTTACCAAATGCCGATCTGGTCGGCTTATATTTTTTCGGTTTTGGGAAATTTGATTCCCCCGATTTTTATTTTATGGGGATTAAAAACTGTTTCCGGACATCTTTCCAGAAAAGTTTATTTTTTCAACAGGTTTTTCGCCTGGCTTTTTACAAGAACGAAAAACAATCATTTCGATAAAATAGAAAAATGGAAAGAATGGGGGCTGGTGATTTTGGTCGCCATTCCCCTTCCTTTTACCGGCGCCTGGACGGGTTCTCTGGCCGCTTTTGTTTTTAATTTGCCTTTCAGAAAAAGTCTTTTTTTGATTGCTCTGGGCGTGGCAATTGCCGGAATAATGGTTATCGCCGCGAATTTTTTCGGTGTTTTCGTCGTGAAATATCTCGGCTGGCAGGTTCTTCTCGGTTTTCTGGCTCTGGCCGGTTTTGTATGGTGGTATTTTAAAAAAACGAGAAAAAGTTATTAAATTTACAAAAAGTAAAAAAATATGTTTAAAAAAAATTTATTAGTCAGATGCGGAATTTTGGTTGCGGCGGTTTTTTTATTTTTCAGTGTTTTTCCGCTTCAAAAAACTTCAGGACAAACGGACGCCCCCCCTGGTTTTTTTGGCGGAAGTTGAAGACGAAATTAAAGCCGGCACTTTGCAGTATTTAAAAAGGGCAGTCAGAGAAGCCAAAAAATCCCAAGCCGATTATCTTGTTCTTAAACTGGACACGCCCGGCGGACTTTTGAAATCAACCAAAGATATTGTTGATTTGCTCTTAAAAACTGAAATTAAAACCGTTGTCTTTGTTCACAAAGAAGGCGGTTGGGCGTATTCTGCCGGCACTTTTATTTTGCTGGCTGCGGATTTTGCCGTAGTTCATCCCGAAGCTTCGATTGGCGCTTGCCAGCCCCAGGAAATGTTCGGCCAGGAAGAAGCTGGAGAAAAGGTGATTGAGGGAACGGTTTCCTGGATAAAGAGTTTGGCCGAAATTCAAAAGAGAAACCCGGAAATTGCCGAAAAGTTCGTCAGAGAAAATTTGACTTTAACCGGCAAAGAGGCAAAAGAAATAGGAATCATTGACGAGACAGCCAAAGATTTAGATGAGCTTTTTTTAAAACTCGAAATTTCTGGACCGGAAATTAGAGAAATTCAGATGACTCCGATTGAAAGATTTTTTGATTTTCTTTCCCATCCTTATTTAATGTCTCTTTTTTTAACTTTGGGGGGGTTGGGGTTAATTTTCGCTTTTCGGACCGGTGAGTTTGGATTAACCGGACTTCTGGGCTTAATTTTGCTTTTAATCGGTCTTTGTGGCCTGGGGGTGATTACCTTTAATTTTTTGGGAATCATTTTTCTTTTGCTGGGGATTTTTCTTTTATTAATGGAAGTTTTTGAACCCGGTTTTGGAGTTTTCGGCATTTTGGGAATAATTTCTCTTTTATTCGGGATTTTTACTCTTGAAGGCGAGCCATTTTTAAGCCCTCAAATTTTTGAAGCTGTAACAATGATTGTTTTTGGAGCAATAGTTGGAATTGGAATTCTCTTTATCATTATTGGGAGGGGAGTGGTTAAAACCTTTAGAACAAAACCGAAAACCGGCCCCGAGGCCCTGATTGGGTTAGAAGCAGAGGTTATTAAAGAGCTTAATCCCATTGGCCAGGTAAAACTAAGAGAAGAAATCTGGCAAGCTGAAAGTCTTAGCGGTGAAATAATCCCTGAGAAATCAAAAGTGAAAATAGTCAAAATCGAAGGCAACACCCTCTTTGTTGAAAAAATATAGCTCAAAACAAAACAAATAATGGTTTTAATCAGTGTGTGAAACCATTTTCAGAGATGTGTTATAATATAAAAAGGTCGAACTAAATCGATACCAATATACTAACTGAATACGAATTATACTAATGTTAATATCCGTATCATTAGTATGAATTCGTATATTAGTATCGCGTTTATGTTAAGTAATATACTTTTTAGTTGGTTTGGGTTGATAATTATTGCTTTGATAATTCTTCCTCAGGCAATAAAGATTTGCCGGGAATATGAAAGAGGAGTGATTTTCAGATTGGGGAGATTCGCCGGAATCAGGGGACCGGGATTATTTTTGATTATTCCAATTGTTGACAAGATGGTCAAAATAGATCTCAGGATTGTTACTATGGATGTTCCGGCTCAAGAAGTAATCACCAAAGATAACATTCCCATAACCGTTGACGCAGTTGTTTACTTTAGAGTTTCTGATTCCCAAAAAGCGGTGATTGAGGTAGAGAATTATATGATGGCCACCTCCAAAATTTCCCAGACCTCTTTAAGAGAAGTGGTTGGGGCTTCAAGTTTGGATGAATTGTTGGCCGAAAGAGAGAGAGTCAATCAAAAGCTTTATGAGATTATTGATAGGGCCACTGATCCCTGGGGAATAAAG
>PCWD01000070.1:10788-12058 GCA_002787255.1 Parcubacteria group bacterium CG11_big_fil_rev_8_21_14_0_20_39_14
AGGGTCGGTTTTTGGGTGATTCTGGGTTATTTTGTGGTATTGGGCGCTTTGATTATTTTAATCCATTCGTTTTTTGGAGAACTGGCTATTAAAACGCCGGATTTTAAAAGATTGCCTGGTTTTGCCAAAATTCATTTGGGGAGCAGGGCGGAGAAAGTGGCTTATGCTTCAATAACTCTTGGCATTTTTGGAGCGCTTCTGGCTTATTTGATTGTCGGGGGAGAATTTTTAACGGAACTGCTTTCGCCTGTTTTCGGGGGAAATAATCTCATTTATACTTTGTTTTATTTTATTTTGGGATCCGCTTTGGTTTTTTTCGGAATAAAAGCCATTGCCAAAGTGGAATTCTGGGGCCTGGTTTTGTTTTTTTTGATTTTATTTGCCATATTTTTAAGAGGAAAGTCGTTTATGGCGATTGAAAATCTTTTTCCTTCTCTTGACATTTCCCATATTTTTTTGCCTTATGGCGCAATCTTTTTTTCCTTATGGGGAGCGACTTTGATTCCGGAGGTGGAAGAAATGCTTGGCGAAAAGAAAGAATTGCTGAAAAAAATAATTCCCATTTCAATTTTGATTCCAATTTTCGTCTACCTTTTCTTTATTTATTTAATTCTGGGGATTACAGGACCTCAAACTACGGAATCGGCTCTAATCGGGCTGAAAAATGTTTTGGGTGACGGGATAGTGAATCTGGCGCTTGTTTTCGGGCTTTTAACCACCTTTACTTCTTTTATCACGCTGGGATTGACTCTAAAAAAAGTTTTCTGGTACGATTTGAATTTTTCAAAGAATTTTGCCTGGGCGATTACCTGTTTTACGCCTTTGATTCTTTTTTTGCTCGGCCTAAAAAGCTTTATTGTCGTAATCGGGGTTGTGGGAGGAGTGTTGCTTGGGATTGACGGAATTTTGATTCTTTTAATGTATAAAAAGGTTGTTCCGGCCGAAAACAGAATAACGAGATTTAAAAAAATTTTGGTTTATCCTTTGTTTCTGATACTTCTGGGAGGAATTATTTACGAGATAATATACTTTATTCATTAACTAAAAGCGTTAAGTAATTCAGCGTAGTTCAGCGTAGATATCAGCGTAAAATCAGCGTAAAATAGTTGGAGACGCTGAAGAAACGCTGATAGCAACGCCGATTAACGCTGAAAAACAGGGTTTAAGTAGGCATGATAATTTTATATATTTTTATTTTTATTGTTTCCTGCGCCCTTTTGGTTTTTTCCGGCGGCGCGACGGTTAGAGGTCTTATCAGGATGGCGCAATT
>PCWD01000036.1 GCA_002787255.1 Parcubacteria group bacterium CG11_big_fil_rev_8_21_14_0_20_39_14
TAGTAAACATCTAACGGGGTGAATATAAGATTCGTTATTCGTTGATGAATAAATGAAATGAGTTATCGTATATTCGCATAGATTCGTTATTCGCTGATGAATTCAAAATAAGGATGTTTGTTTTGATAAAGTTTTTTGTTCGCCTTTTTCAAAAATTTTTATTTTTCCGTACTCGCCGTCATAACCCGGCTCAACTTTCACCCTTCCCTCGCGAACTCGAATTACTCCCTCGGCTATTTCCGGAGTAGAAGCTTCCTCAATAGAGAAACGGCTGGCATCAAGCAAAATATTAAACTCACTCCCTAATTTATTTATAAGGCTTCTGTAATGTTCCCGAACAGCCTTTGTCCCAACTCCCTGGGAAAGGGTATCGGCAATTATTTCTTCCAACGGAATCAAATTTTTAAAAGGAACGGGGTTTTCAGGTTTCGTTCCAACCGGTCGGTCAGCCAACTCTTCAACTCTCGCCATCACTCCAATGGTTAAAGGCTTGCCGCATTTTGGACAAATGTTTTTATGTTTTTTTGACTCCTCCGGACTTAAACTTATTTTGCAAAGCCGATGCCCATCATAGTGATATTTGCCCTCTTCGGGAAAAAATTCAATGGTATAGAGGAATTTGTTTAAATCCTTTTCTTTTATAATGCTGACAATCTCTTGGTAGGAAATTTGGGAGGGAGCAATCTCAAAAACATTGGACTCTCTTCCGATGCGACTTGGGGAATGAGCATCGCTGTTTGAAATTAAAGTGATTTTATCAAGGGCTGATACCCGCCAGTTCATTGGGGAGTCGCTGCTTAACCCGGTTTCTATTGAGTGAATATGCTTTGAATACTCTTCAAAACATTCTTCAATTGAATCAAAACCGGATTTTGAGCCAAAAACTGAAAACCAGGGTGTCCAGGCGTGAGCCGGAATAATTAAACAATCCGGATTAATATTCAGAACAATTTTAGTTAATTCTTTAGCGTCCAATCCCAGAATTGGCCTGCCATCAGCTTTTAAATTTCCAATCCAACCGAGATGGGTGTTAATTTTTTCAACTGTCTGAAGGTCTGGAGCGAAAACAAGAATATGAATTTTTCTGGTCTTGCCATTTTTGGAATAAATACAACTAATCTCGCTCGTCAAAATAAAGTTAATCCTATTTTCGCTAATGCCGTATTCGCTATTTTTGACTTTTGTCCGCCAACCGGCGGATTGATTTTTGATTTTATATAGTCCGCTGCCCAAAGGTTCTAATTTTTCTTTTATTTCTTTCAGCCAAAGAGGATGGGTAAAATCTCCGGTGCCCAAAACTTTAATTCCCTTAATTTTTGCCCACTTCGCAAGATTATCCAAATCCATATCTCTGGAAGTAGCCCGGGAATATTTTGAATGAAGATGAAAATCGCAAATAATTTTCATGAATTCAAAAAATTAAAGTAAGAAGTTATGTTGGGTTTATCAGAAAAGCGAAGTTAAAATAAGGGAATGGGAATGAAAATTTGACTGCCGAAAAACTTCGGGAGTTAAGAAAAACTCGCTATGGGTTCTAAGTTAATTCATAAAACTCGATGCGTAATAAAAATAGCAGGTTCTTTGCGCGAAACTAACACGAAACAGGGCGGCTGCAAAGCTTTGTGGCAATATAAAGTTCGAAGAAGCCGCCTACGTAAAACCCACACGAAAATTATTACGCACTAACTTTAGTATAGCAATTTTTCCAGAAAAAGAAAAACCCGTTATTTTGGTCACGGGTTTTGCTCCGATTTAATTCTTTCAACTTTAACCCTGTTCCAAAGGGGTTCTGCATAACTTTGATAATATTCATCTTTTTTTATTAAATCTTTCAGGGGACAAACATCATTATCCAGAGCTTCAAAACAATTCTGGTGGGTGGGAACAAAAATTCCTTTCAAGGATAACCTTATAAAAAATTCTTTAGAGTTTCTGATTTTGAGTTTTTTATATAAGTCCTGGATATTTTTTGTTATTTCAATCTCTTCCCAGATGCAGGAAGTTTCGCCATAAGGACATTCTATTACCTCTCCCTTACCCTCCTGAATCATAGCTGCCTTCATGGTTTCTTTTTCTAAATGAGCTATTTCGTGAAGATTAATGAAAATGAATTCCTTCAGCCATCTTTTTTTATCTTTCAAGATTAACTCAAAATACTTTTTAGGATGAAGGATAATTTTTCTCACTCCTTTGTCTAAAAGAACTACAAAAGATAAAGACGTTAGGGCCAATATTCCATCTTTCGAAAGTCTTCTTTCTTCATATTTTAAAAAGGGTCCAAAGGGTTTTTGGTAAAATCTGAATTCAATTCCCTCGGAATCGGCATAAGCTTTTATTTTTCTTAACGAAACCGATACCTGAAAATCCTTAGCGGATGGCATAAACTCTTCAGAATCAATCTTTTCTAAAAAATCCTTCAACTCTTCCGAAACTTTGGTAATCGGCATTATTTCTCCTTTCGGTTTTCTATTAATTCTTTCCAGATTTGAATTAGAGTAGGAATTTCTACTTTTTCTCTTTTCAGCGAACCAAAAAACCTAAATTCATCTATCGCAAAATCAATATTATTTTTAATTGCGGTCTTAATAGAAAGGTACGGCAAAAGAGTGTAATCGGAAACTTTACCAAATACCCCACCATTTTCATAATCATCAATCAGTTCGGCAAGATAATCTTCTGTCATCAAATTGGGCTCAAGAGATTTTATAAAATCTTTCCATTTTGCTATTTGCCCCACCTGCTCTGCTTTAAGATAAACCACATGACGTACCAGATTTCTTAAAAGTTTACACAATGATATTTGATGAATCTTGTGCCCGAGCAAAATCATTCTCGCGTCAATTTCGCAACCCAAAATTGTAGTCACCGATTCATCGGCGCCGGGTGAAAATGTATGAACTATTTCATGTGATAAAGCAGAGGGCACTATATCATCATCGAAATCATCTTTCTGAATATTTATTGAAAACATAGAATGGGTAGCAAATTTATTTTCTCCCAGATTACAAAAATATATTTCTTTCGGCTCACAGTGAATAATTCTAAAGTATGATAAGGATTTTGCAGTTGGCAGCAATTCTTTCAAAAGATGATCATTTAATTGTTTTTCCTTTAATTTGATATGGGATGACTTTGGCAAAAAGTGTATATAAAAATTTTTGAGCCAATTCCATCTTCTTATTTTCTTATATGCCAATGCCGCTAATTTTAAATCTCTAAAAACTTCTTCTAATGATAGGTCGTCTATTGAGTATGCTGGTTTAAGCATCATTTACCTCTTTATTTTTCAAAGTACATTTTATTATACCCCCATTTCTCATATTTGTCAAATTATTGTGCTTCCGTGAAACGAAAAAATTGTCTTTGATGTAAAATCGCCATTTCTTGGCGGCCCATTTTGGACCGGCATAATCTATGCCTATTCTTTTTGCCGCCACGATTCGGCTTGGTTTGATTTTCCCTCCTTTGGTTAGCCAAATTCTTTTGCTTTTTACTAAATCCTCCCCATAAAAAGATTTATCCAGGTTCATCCATCTACACAACTTCCCCGGCCCATTCGCTAATTTTAATGTTTTTGAATTTTGATTTGTATTTTTGATATTTGATATTTGATTTTTGATTTTTATGATGGGCTCTAACGCCCTAATCAGCGCGCACTCTGGCCTCCCTTTTTTGCTGGTAGATATGTTGAACTGCCAGTACATCCCGTAAACCAGGTAAATATAAATATGGCCGCCTTCTAAATATTCGGCTTTGTTTCTTTCTGTTATTTTGCCGCCGCCCCGCAGGAGATTTCTTAAAAAATTTTTATCCTGCAACAGCTTATTTCCAAAAATCCTCTTAATATCTTTGTTGGATTGAAACCGAAAATCCCTACGGGGCAAGAAAGCGTGGCTGGCTTTGTCTTCAGGCCCGATATAAGCCTCGGTTTCTACAATTTTTCCAATCAATCTTTTCTTACCAATTCTACGAACCAAATACTTGCCAAGCAAGTCTTTGGCAACGGTTAAAGTTGGCTGAGTATAAAATTGTCGCTCCACTCTTTTTGTCATAAATTTTCTACATATTAACAAAAAGGCGACTGGAAAATCAAGCCGCTTTATATCTAAAAATCATTCTTTTTAAAACTATCAAGGTTCAACCTCTATAGTTTCAAAAAAAGTCTGTTGAAATCAGGCTTCAACAGACTTCAATTTGTCAGAAATTATTGTTTTGACCACTGGGAAGCGCTACCCTATCTCTTCCGCCACTGGGGGGCGCGGCGGGCGCGCTTTAAGCCGAATTTCTTTCGCTCTTTCATTCTGGGGTCGCGGGTTAGATACCCGGTCTTGCGAAGTCTCTTTCTAAAATCGGGGTTAAATTTAACAAGGGCCCTGGCTATGCCATGTCTGATTGCTTCAGCCTGTGAATGAATGCCCCCGCCTTTTACTTTTATTGAAGCGCTAAAACGGTCGAAACATTTCATCTTTTGGAGAGGAGAAACAATAATTTGCTGAAGTTCTAATCCCGGAAAATAAACTTTATAATCTTTGTTATTTACCAAGATAGCTTTTTCTCCTTTGGTAAAAAGGCGAATTCTGGCTACTGAAGTTTTTCGTCCGCCAACAGCTTCCCAATATTTTGGAGGTTTGGGTAAAAAAGGTTTTTTGGAAGCAATTTTTTTCTTCTTTTTTTCCGGCGCTAATTTAGCTTTCTCTTTTTTAGCAACCGTTTTCTCCTCGCCAACCGCAGTTTTGGCGGAGGTGGGCGCCTTTTTTTTATTGACCAAAATCTCCTTCTTGTCTGAAGGCCTATCCCCTTTCTTGTCTTCCCCCTTCTTTTCTTTTTTTACCTTTTTAACTTCTTTTTCCATACTCCAATCAAGGTTCAATTATCAGTCTTTTTATCATTTTATCTCTTAACTTATTGGTTGGCAGCATCCCATAAACCGCTTTTCTTAAAACCCGAGCCGGGTCTTTCTCAAAAAGTTCTTTAAGTGAGATTGACTTAAGTCCTCCCATGTAACCGGAGTGCCGATAATAAAACTTCTTTGCCGCTTTTTTCCCGGTTAATTTCAATTTAGACGCATTTATTATCCTAACAAAATCTTCCCCTTCTTTATAAGGAGCAAAATCCGGTTTATGCTTGCCCCGCAATAGTATTGCAATTTCTGTAGAAAGACGACCCAAAACTTTATTTGCGGCATCAATGGTATGAATATCCCTTTTTGTCTCCATTGCTAAACTGCTAAATTGATAAATTGCTAAATTGAGTAAATCGGTTTAACAATATAACAATTTGACAATAAATATAATTATTATTTAACCAGTTCTATTATTGCCATTTTGGCCGCATCTCCTTTTCTTCGGCCTAATTTTGTAATCCTCGTATAACCTCCATTTCTTTCTTGATACCCTGGAGTAATATCATCCACTATTTTTTTAACCAGGTTTTCTGAAAAATATTTTCTTAAATATCTTCTTGAAGCCAGGTCCCCTTTTTTTGCTCTGGTTATGGCTTTCTCCACAAAGGCTCTTATTTCCTTGGCCCGAGGTTCGGTAATGGTAATTTTCTCTTCCAAAAATAAAGCTCGCGAAAGCTCTTTTAGAAATGCTCGTTTTTGGTCTCTCTTTCGGCCGAATTTTCTTCCTCTCTTTTTATGTCTCATATTTACAGAACTCATAGCGAGTTTCTCTTAACTCCCGAAGTTTTTCGGCAGTCAAATTTTCATTCTCATTCCCTTATTTTAACTTCGCTTTTCTGACAAACCCAATATAACTTCACAATCTATCTTTAATTTTGTTAAATCTTCTTACTTTTTTTTACTTTTTTACTTTTCTTTACTTTCTTTTTCTCCCCGGCTTTAACTTTCGGTTTTTGGGGGGAAACTTTTTTACTCTTCTTTTCAAAAGGCAATTCTTGAAGAATTTGGAAATGCTTAACTAAAACTTCCGAGGCTTTTAAAAAAGCGCTCTCCGGAGCAATGGTTCCGTCTGTTTCAATTTCAACAAAAAGACGATTAAAATCCGTTCTGTCTCCCACTCGCATATTTTCCACCCTGAAGTTTGCCTTGCTTATCGGACTAAAAATAACATCCAATGGAATTGTTCCAACCACCAACCCTTCCTTCTTTCTCTGCTCAACAGGCTCATAACCAATCCCTTTTTCTATCCAAATTTCCATTTCGAGCTCGCCTTTTTTGTCGGTTATGGTAGCAATAAACTGTTCGGGGTTAGCCACCTCCAAAGAAGCGGGAACTTTTATATCTTTAGCCCTTACTTCTTTTTCTCCCTTTACTTTTAATTCCGCCTTTTGAGGAAAATCCTGAGTAAAATACTTAAATCTTACCTGTTTGAGATTTAAAGTCAGCTCAACTATGTCCTCCATAACATTGGGCAAAGTAGAAAATTCATGGGTTATTCCTTTTATTTTCACCATTGATATTGCTGTTCCTTCTAAAGAAGAAAACAGGGCTCTTCTCAAAGCATTGCCGATAGTGATTCCATAACCGGGAGACAATGCTTCAATTTCAAAAACAGCAAAATTTTCCTTTTTTTCAATTATTTTTGGATGTTTGGGCAATAATATCATATTTGCTTCGCAAAACGCTAAATTTACGCTGATATCAACGCTGATTTACGCTGAAAATTTTAAATATATCAACGTTTATCGGCGTGGCTATCGGCGTTATATCAGCGGCTTTATCTAGAGTAAAATTCGCCGACTTTTTGCAAGTCCCCGGGAAGGGAAACCTCTTCTTTTGAGGGTGTCCCAATAATTTTTACCTCAAAATTTTTTGGGTCCAGCTCAAGCCAGGGAGACGGCTGATATTTTTTTAAAATAGTGGATAAATCTTTAAATGGAGTTTTATTTTTACTTTTTTCGCTTATTGAAACTACATCTCCTGTTTTTAATTGAAAGGAGGGAAAGTTAACTCTTTTCTTGTTCACTAAAAAATGACCGTGGCTCACCAGAAATCGAGCTTTAGATCTGGAATTCACCAACCCTGCTCTGAAAACCACGCTATCCAACCGACTTTCTAATTTCTCAATCAAAAAATCAACAAAACCCTTTCCTTCTTTAGAAATTTTTTTCAAAGAATCTTTTACATATTTTTTAAACTGTTTCTCTCTTATTCCGTAGCTAAACTTAACCCTTTGCTTCTCCTGAAGCTGTTTTCCATATTCGGAAACTTGAGATTTCCTTCGCTTCTTTTTTGTTCCAGAGGGATAAGGACGGCGAATCATTGAACATTTTTGACCCAAACAACGTTCTCCTTTTAAGAAAAGTTTTTGACCCGCTCTTTGACAAATTTTACATTTACTATTTATCATTAAATTCTAAATTCTAATATCTAATTTCTAAACAAATTCTAAATCTTAATTTTCCAATGTTCCAAACCGGTTTTGAATTTGAGATTTGAGGAATTGAAATTTGTTTAGGATTTCGAATTTCCTGCTTATAATTCCCTTTTATGAAGCAAAAGTTATACTCTTCTAACTTTTGGGGGCCTACATCCATTATGGGGCAAGGGGGTAATGTCTTTAATTGAGACGATGTTCAAACCCTGGGTGCCTAAAGCCCGAACAGCCGATTCTCGTCCAGACCCCACTCCTTTTACAAAAATAGAAACTTCCTTAATACCGATTTTTCTTCCGGTTTCTGCAATAATCCCTCCCACTTTTGTAGCGGCGAAAGGAGTACTCTTTCTTGTGCCCTTAAATCCAATCGAGCCGGCGCTTGACCAAGCCAAAACATTCCCCTGCCAATCCGTTAGGGTAATAATTGTATTATTATACGAAGCCTTTATATACGCTCTGGCTTTTGTTACCCTCAAAGAAGCTGTGGAGGTCTTGGCGCCTTTTTTCACTGCTTCTTCTATTTTTTCTCCTTCCCTTAAAACATCCTCTTCAGTTTTTTTAATTATATGTTTCTTCCCCACGCGTTTGGCGCCCGAATTTTAAACGAATTACAACGAATTTATAACAAATATTCGTTTTCATTCGTTGTATATTCGGGCGATACTATGTTTTTTTATTCGTTTAAATATTCGTTTTCATTCGTTGTATATTCGGGCGATATTACGTCTTTTCGGCCGCTCTCTTGCGACCAGAACCCATTGTCTTTCTAACATTTCCTCTCTCTGTCCTGGTATTGGTTTTTGTTCTCTGTCCCCTAACCGGCAAACCCTTAATGTGTCGACTCCCTCTATAACAACCGATGTCCTTCATCCTTTTTATATTCATTAATCTTTCTCGACGAAGCTCTCCCTCAATCTTATAATCTTTCGTAATAATTTCTCTAAGTCTGTTAATTTCTTCGGCTGTTAATTTATTTGCTCGAATACCTTTATCAATTTGGGCCTGAACTAAAATTCTTCCAGCCAAAGACCTGCCTATGCCATAAATATAGGTTAAAGCAGTTCCTATTTGTTTATTTTCGGGAATATTTATCCCGGCAATACGCGGCATGTTCCCTCACCGCCTCCGGCGGTTCAGTCAAAATCAAAAATTAAAAATAAAAAATAAAAAAGCCATATAGTCTTAAAGTTTTCTGAAAGAAAATTTTAAATACTTAATTATTTTTGATATTTGATTTTTGATATTTGATTTTAGCGAAGCCAAGTCTGGCTTGGCGAAGCGCTTACCCCTGACGTTGCTTATGCCTTGGATTTGAACATATTATATAAACCCGACCTTTTCGTCGGACAATTTTGTCGCTCCTCGCTTTCACTCGTCGCTCCCCAGACACCTTCGGTTTCTGGCTCTCGCTCGCTTCGCTCGCTCGCTGTTTTTCCACCACGGGGAGATACCCAATCTCCCCGACCCCCTCTGTGAAAAATTGTCCGACGAAAAAATCTTCAAAGCGTTCACCCTTGTCTCTGTTTATGCCTTGGGTTGGAACATATTACATAAACCCGACCTTTTCGTCGGACAATTTTACACTTTTTACAACGTTTTTTAACCGAAGAATGAACCTTCATAACTTTAAAAATCTAAAAATATAAAAATATAAAAATTTAAAACAATTATTTTTAGTTTTTTTAGAATTTTAGTTTTTTAGGTTTTTATCTGCCCCTATACACAATTCTGCCCTTTTTTTGGTCATAAGGGCTTATTTCTACCGTAACTTTATCACCCGATAAAATTTTTATTCTATTGAGCCTTAGTCTCCCGGAAAGATGGGCTAAAATTTCCTCGCCATCCCCAAGTTTTACTCTAAAATTAAGACTCGGCAAGGTTTCAATAACCGTACCCTCTTTACGTAAAGCTTCTTTTTTGGGCATAAAAAAATAACCTCAACTAATTATAAATAATAGCAAAAAGGGAAATAAAGTCAACCCCGTTAGATGAGCGAATCTCTATCTAACGGGGTCAACCCCGAAAATTTAATGGAATTACGTAGGAGTGTTGAACAATTCAGCGTAGTTCAGCGTAGATATCAGCGTTAGTTCAGCGTATTATCGCTGAGTAAACGCTGATATCTACGCTGAGTTAACGCCGATACGCTGAAAAAATAATTATTCAACGCTCTCTTACGTATATCTTTCATTAATTCTATAATACAATCTCCACTTCTATTTTATCCGAATCGGAAGGAAATTCTTTGACCCAAAATGGCCAAAGGGTAACTTTGGCATTTTCTATTGAGACAAGTGAAGAAAGATATTCTTTAACCTCTGGAATGTTTTTTGAAATTAAATTTTTCCGAATACTCTCAATATCAACTGCCCAGACTATTCCTTCATCAACTTTTATGGAAAAATCAGCTTTGCCATCTTTTAAATTTATAGATTTTACTGAATAACTGATTTTTTGAGTTTTGGGCAAAGACTTTTTATCAACAACAATTTTGTTGGCGATATCCTCCTCAATTAGTTTTTTAACATCTCCCTCGTTGAAAACTAAAGCTGAAATTATACCCCTGATACTTATTTCAAATTTCTCGTTTTCGTCACCGGCTTTGGGTGAGGAAAGTTCTTCAAATTTAAGCTCAGAAGCTCCTTCAACTAATTTTAAATTCTGAGGAATTTTGCTTGATATTTCTCTATCAAGAACCGAGAGTTGCTCTTCTAAACTCTTTTTTGCTTCCTCAACATCATCTTTGGTTGCAAACTTTACCTCTCCCCTAAAACCACCGCTCATTGGAGCAACTGATTTTCCATAAAAACCGGTATATTTAGGGGTTCCGGCAAATCCGGGAATAGAAAAAGTTGAGGGTCCAATATTATAATCCTCCCCCGTTTCAGCTGCGATTACCTTAACATCGCAAGTTGAGGGAATTGTTTTGCCGCCGGATACTCCGGCTCCCGGAACAGTTATGGTGGAAGTTGTTCTAAAAAGTTTTCCATTTTCTGAAATAAAACGAGTGGTCGCAACCAGGGGCTGAGGAGAAGAATTGTAATTATTATATACCGTAATTGTACCTCCTGCCTTTGACTCTTTCAATTTTTTGCCTGAGCTTAAAAATAAATTCTGAACCTCTCGTTCAATTCGGATAAGTTGGGCGGGGATTTTTTTCTGGGAAAGGTCAAGTTCGGAAATTTCTTTATCTAACTTTATCGCAAGGTCAAAAGATATTGTATTGATTTTGGGCGTAATTTCCACCCTTGCTTTCGGCAAAGACAAAAAAGCAAAACCAACAACTCCCAATCCAATTAAAACAAAAATTCCAACAAAAAACTTGTTGCCAAAAAACGATAATCCTTTTTTTGGAGATTCTTCCTCAACCGATTCCTCTTCTCCCTCTTCCTTTTTCTCCTTTTCCTCAACCTTGGCAGTTTCAACAAAAGAGGGTTCTTTTTTTAAGGCTATTTTTTCCAGAAATTTTAATTTTTCCTTTTTAATTTTTTCACTTTCCTCCTTGCCCTCTAAAGCCCCGCCCAGGGAGGGTTCTTCTGGAGAAGGCGGAAAATGAGGACGTCTGGGTGGGGATAAAATATCAGAAACCCTTCCGGTTTCCGAGGATTTCTCATAAAAAATTTCCGGCTCAATTTCTTCAACTTGAAAATAATCAATCACTCTCAAACCGCTCCGAGAGGCTAATTTTTTAACTATGGAGCTGGAACTAATAAGAACAATATTTTTACCAAGAGTCCTGGCTTCGCGCTTTAAAAGCTTCAGGGTTATTAAATTCTGGAAATTTTTATTTTCCGGCGGAATTATCAAAAGAATATCCTTCTCTACGGAATTCACCAAACAATCAACCACCGAAGTTATCCCTTCATTGGTTCCCACATATATTTTTTGAAACTTATCCTGCATGGCAATTTAACTACTTTCCTAATTCTATTTTAACCCAAATTTAAAAATTTTCAAAATTCCTATATAAAAACATAGTCG
This sequence comes from Parcubacteria group bacterium CG11_big_fil_rev_8_21_14_0_20_39_14, assembly GCA_002787255.1. GTDB lineage: Bacteria > Patescibacteriota > Minisyncoccia > Minisyncoccales. Next base: position 11,322 of record PCWD01000036.1, read on the forward strand.
CTCGCTCCCTGTTTTCTTCGCCCCGTTAGATAACTTCGTATCTAACGGGGTCGCATAATTGGAAATAAAATTACTTCTCTTAAACTATGGGAATCGGTCAGCAGAGCCACTAATCTATCAATGCCAATTCCCAGTCCGGCGGCCGGCGGCATTCCATATTCCAAAGCTTCAATAAAATCCCTATCAAATCGTTGAGCTTCCTCATCGCCTCCGGTTCTTTCCCGCTCCTCCTCTTCAAAACGTTTCCTCTGCTCGAAAGCGTCGTTGAGCTCGGAAAATCCGTTAACCAATTCCCAGCCAGCCGCTATTAGCTGGAAACGAGCGGCTAAAAAATAATTATTGTCCAGAGCTTTAGCCAGAGGAGACAATTCAAGGGGATGATGAATTACAAAAGTCGGCTGCCAAATTTTTGGCAAACAAACTTTCTTAAATATTTCATCGGCAATTTTTCCCTTGTTCTCATTCTTTTCAATCTCTAGGCCAAAAACCCCGGCTTTCTTTGCCAGATAATCACGCGATAAATCTTCAATTCTGATTTTAGTGTATTTTTGAATTAACGAGGAAAATTCTATTCTCTGCCAGGGAGTTTTAAAATCTATTTTCCTTCCTTCATATTTTATAATTTGATTGCCAAATACTTTTTTAATTAAACTTCCAAACATCCTTTCAATAAATTTCATCAAATCCTTATAATCTTTGTAGGCCCAGTAAAGCTCGAGCATTGTAAAATCGGGGTTGTGGGCCCAGTCCATTCCTTCGTTTCTAAAACATCTGCCGATTTCATAGACCTTTTCAAATCCTCCTATTAAAAGCCGTTTTAAATAAAGTTCGGGAGCTACTCGAAGATATAAATCCAGGCCTAAAGCGTTCAAATGAGTTTTGAAGGGCTTGGCCCGAGCGCCGCCGGGAAGCAATTGTAAAATCGGGGTCTCAACCTCTAAAAATTCTTCTTTTTCCAGATAATTTCTGATTTCTGCAATTATCTTGCTTCGCAGCTCAAATTTCTGATAAACTTCTTCGTTCGTCATCAAATCCAAGTATCGTTTTCGGAACCTTTCCTCAACATCCTGAAGTCCATGCCATTTTTCCGGCAAAGGAAGTAAACTTTTTGCCAGCATCTTAAAATCAGAAACCAATAAAGTTTTCTCCCCTCTTTTGGTTTTAAAAAGAATGCCTCTTGCCTCAATAAAATCGCCAATGTCAAAATTATTAAGAAAAATTTGATAGCTTTTTTCCCCCAGTCTGTCTTTTTTGGAATATACCTGAACCTGTCCCGAATCATCTTTGATATGACAAAAAGTTGAACCGCCATGCTCTCTTTTTGACATAATCCTGCCAGCTAAAATAACTTCTTTTTCTGATTTGGAAAGTTTACTAAAATCTTTCAGGGCATCCTCAATCTTTTGAGTTCTTTTGGTGCTCTGGGGATAAGGATTAACTCCGGTCTTTTGAATAGCTTTCAGTTTTTCAAACCTTGTGTTTTTTATTTCGTCTAATGCCATTAATTCATTTTACCCCCACACCACAACTTAGGCAAATGCTTGACTCCATTGGTAAAAGTCACTATTTGCCGAAAAGAAAAGTTGGTCTATTTTTTATTGGACTTCATCAATTTTCACCGCACGACAAGAAAAAGCCCAAGTTTGGTATGGGGGTTTAGCTTAATTCTTTAATTCTGAAAAGGAATCAAAACGAGAGAGTTAGCGCCGGCCGGCATAGAAATCCCCGGCCAGGAATTTTTTGGCAAGAATTTTAGCAAGAATTCTGGCAAGAATTTTTTTGGCAAGAAAAAAAACCCTGATAAAATCAGGGTTTTAAGTTTTGCGCTCTTATTAGTGTCTGGTTTCTCTCGGGCCCAATAGAAACATATTTTACCGGAACATTGGTTAAAATTTCAATAAATTTTACATAAAACTGAGCAATAAAAGGCAGCTCCTCAAAACTCTCGCAATTGCTTATATCTTTATCCCAGCCAAAAAGCCGGGTATATTGACGAGGTTTGTTTTCCAACCATCCAGCTTTGGTTTCCGGGCTTTTTTCCAAAAACGGATTGGCGATTTTAAGAATTTCTATACCGGCAAGATTATCAAGCCTGGTTACGGCAAGCGAGGTAAAACCGTTAAGTTTTGCTGAAAATTGGAGAAAATAGCCATCCAGCCAGCCAATTCTGCGAGGCCGTCCGGTGGTAGCTCCGTATTCCCGAGCTCTTTCTCTCAAAGTTTTAGCTAAATTTTCCGGCATCTCGGTTGGAAACGGCTGATTTTTTGAACCCACCCGGGTAGTATAAGCTTTAACTACGCCAATTACTTCATTTATTTTTGTCGGCGGAATACCAGAGCCCTGGCACAACCCGGCCAAAGTACAGTTTGAAGAAGTTACATAAGGATATGTTCCGAAGTCAACATCCAGAAGGACTCCCTGAGCGCCCTCAAGCAGAATATTTTTATTCTCTTCAAGCGCTTCCCAGACAAGAATCTCGCTCTCAACAATATCAACATAAGACAGCAGGATTTCCCGATATTCAAGATATTGCCTTAAAATTTCCTCACAACTGGCTAAATCTTTGAATTTGTAAACCTTACGCAAAAGGATTTCTTTCATTTTGTAAAGGGTCTGAAATCTTTTCTTAAAATTTTCCTTTTGCAAAAAGTCGCCAACTCTCAAACCAAATCTGGCTGTTTTATCAGAAAAAACCGGACCGACTCCTCGACGGGTAGTGCCTATCTCATTTTCTTTTGAAGATTTTTCCTGAAGCTCATCCAGAAGAATGTGCCAGGGCATTATTAGATGCGCTCTAGAGCTAATTTTCAGGTTTTTCGTCTCCACTCCACGGGAATGAAGTTCAACAATTTCCTTAATTAAAATTTTTGGGTTTACGGCAACCCCGCTGCCAATAATTGATATAACCTCCGGATTAAAAATCCCCGACGGCACCAGGTGAAGTTTGAACTCGCCGTATTCGTTTATAATTGTATGACCGGCATTATCAGCGCCGTTTGCCCTCAAAACTACATCCATATTCTGAGCTAAGTAATCGGTAATTTTCCCTTTTCCCTCATCTCCCCATTGAGCTCCAATAACTGCTGTAACCGGCATTTTACACCCCCATTTCTTTTTCAATGAACTATTTTACGGATAATCCCAGCCAGAGTTTTTCTCCGTCTATTTCACTCTCTTTTTCAATTAAAGCACTTCCTTCCGGCAAAATCAAATCCTCGGCAAAAGTTTCATTTCTGATAAGCTCTTTATTGTTTCTGATTAAATTTTCCAGTTCAGCCGAAGTTTTATATTGAACGATGATTTTATCCTTTGGAGTTAGAGCGGCTTTTTTTCTCATATCCTGGATTTGACGAATGAGCTCTCTAATTTGACCCTCTTCTTTCAGTTTTAAAGTAATTTCTGTATCCAGGGCCAGAGTAATATCTCCCTCGGTTTCTATCAGCCAATTTTTCTGCCGCTTTATTTCTTCCGATATTTCTCTTGTCGTCTCCACCTCTTTAACATTTAGCTCCTCTTTTATTAAATTCAACAATTCCTTATCTGCTTCTGGTTTTTGCTCTTTAATTTTTAATTTTGATAGCGGTTGTCTTACTTTGATTCCTGCTTTGGCTCTTAGCTTTAGGCCCAAAGCGCAAATCCGCCGAACTAAATCCATCTGCTCCTCAAGTTTTCTGTTAATAAATTTTTTTTCAAATTTCGGCCAATCTTCCAGATGCACGCTTCCCAAGCCAAGATTTCTATAAATTGTCTCGGATAAAAAGGGTATAAAAGGCGCGCAAAGTTTGCTCAGGGTCAGCAAAACATAACCCAAGGTTTGAACAGCTTCATTTTTTTCTGTTTCACTCTTCGGCTTTTGAAAATGTCGGCGGGACCTACGAATATACCAGTTAGAAAACTCATCAATGGTAAATTCCTCAATGGCTCGGGCCCCTAATACAATGTCATATCTATCTAAACGAGCGGTTATTTTCTCAGTTAAAGTATTTAGTTTAGAAATAATCCATTTATTTAATAATAGTTTTGATTCGGGTGTTTGGAATTTCGAATTTGGGATTTCCTTTTTTGAAATGTAGGTTTCAAAAAAGCTATAGGAATTCCAAAGGGTTAAAATAAATTTATTCAAACAATCTTTAAGGCCTGCCTCGTCAAATCTTTTGGAATCTCCGGGTTGATTTATGGTGAAAAAATACCATCGCAAAACATCGGCCCCGTATTCTTCTAAAATGTTTGTGGGGTCAACCGTATTACCTTTTGACTTGGACATCTTTTCTCCCTTTTTATCCAAAACATGGCCAAGGGAGATAACATTTTTATATGGCGTCCCAAACTCCAGTAAAGTTGAGACTGCAAGCAGGGTGTAAAACCATCCCCTGGTCTGGTCTACTGCTTCGCTAATATAATCGGCAGGAAATAATTCTGGCGGTCTTAATTTTTTATTTTGCTCGTCCGCCGACTTCGTCGGCCGAAGGCGACTTTGTCGGTCGAGGGCCGAAACTTCGGCAAAGGCGGAAGCGAATGGCCAATTGCCCTGAGCGAACGGCATTGAACCGGAATCAAACCAGCAATCAAGAACTTCGGGTATCTTTTTCATTCGCGAACCGCACCTCTGACAGTAAATTTCTATCTCGTCAACAAAAGGTCGGTGAAAATCAAGTTCGCCTTCATTGTTGTAGGGAAAAATTCTAAATTCAATCTCCCGAAGCTCGCCTGTTTTTGTTTTATTCGGCTCTATTTTTTCTAAAAATTCATCCGGAGTCAATCCCTCAACCGCTCCCCGAAGCATGTCCAAAGTTCTTTGATGGCTTACTATTAAAATTGTCTTTCCTTCATACTTTTTATTGATTTCTTTTAGAAATTGGTAGATTCTCATTTTAACCTGGTTATAACTCTCCCCTTCCGGCGGACTCTTGATAAATCTCTCTTTTGGAGTTTTCCAGAAAGAATGATATTCCTTTGTAGTTTTGCCTTCAAAAATTCCGGCTTGAATATCTCTTAACCTTTCATCAAAATAAATCGTGTCAATTCCCAGCTCTTTACTGATAATCCCGGCGGTTTGGGTTGTGCGCAAAAGGTCTGAAGAAAACATCAGGTCTATTTTTATTTTTTCATTTTTTAAAAATTCGGCTATTGTCTTTATTTCTTCTTCCCCTTCGCTGGTTAAAAAACATTCTTCTTTTTCAGGCAGGGTTGAAATTATAATATCTTTTTTGTTCATTTCCGAATAACCGTGTCTTAAAATAAAATAGCGGTTTTTACTGAATTTTCGAGAAAACAGCTCCTTTTTGGAACCGATAACCTCAAAATTTTGACATTTTGGACAATACCAAATGGGCAGGGGCGTTCCCCAGTATCTCTCCCGGGAGATTGCCCAATCTTTCAAGTCCCGCAACCACTCGCCAAATCTCCCTTCTTTTAAGTGGTCGGGAATCCAGTTTATCTTTTGATTGTTTTTGAGTAAAGCTTTTTTTACTTTTTGCATCTCTATAAACCAGGATTTTTTAGCATAATACAAAAGAGCCGTATCGCACCGCCAGCAAAATGGATAGTCGTGTTCATACTTTTCTTCCTTATATAAAATACCCCGCTCCTCTAAATCTTTGATGAGCAACTTGTCCGTATCCCTTACAAACATTCCGGCAAATTTTCCAACCTCTTCAATAAATCTTCCCTTTTCGTCCACGGTCATTAAAATTGGAATTTGTTTTTGCTCGTCCTTGATTTTTCTGTTCTGATTTTTTACCGCTTCCAAATCATCTTCGCCAAAGGCCGGGGCAATATGAACAAGACCCGTTCCCTCACTACTTACAACAAAATCGCCTTTAATTACCTTAAAAGCCGAAGTATAAACTCCGGGATTACAGGTTAAATACAAAGGTTCATATTCCAGGCCAATAAGCTCTTCTCCCCTAAATTCCCTTAATATTTTATAGGTATGAGCTTCAAAAACAGATAATCTTTCTTTTGCTAAAACAAAGCTTTCTGGCCCAACCTGAACCTCTACATATTTAAGTTTAGGATTGAGAGCTACCGCTACATTTGCCGGCAGAGTCCAAGGCGTTGTTGTCCAAACCAGCAAATAAGAATTTTGAGATTCGGAATCCTTGGTTTGAGATTCGCTAAAAATTTCTGAAATAAAATTTAAAAGCGGGCCTTTTCCCCTACGGGATTTCCAATTCCGAATTTTTAACTTAATATAGATGGCCGATTCGGCAATCTTCTTATATCCCTGAGCCACTTCGTGCGCCGAAAGAGTGGTCTGGCATCTCGGACAGTAGGGCACAACTTTGTAATCCTGACGCAAAAGACCTTTTTCCCAGATTTTTTTTATTTCCCGCCAAAGGGTTTCAATATAATCATTTTCATAAGTAATATAGGGATGTTCCATATCCAGCCAAAAACCGATTCTTTCGGTCAGCTTTTCCCAATCCTCTTTATATTCCCAAACGGATTTTTTGCACTCCTCATTAAACTGAGCCACTCCGTATTTTTCAATATCCTGCTTTGACTTAAATCCCAGCTTTTTCTCAATTTCAAGTTCAACGGGCAGGCCATGAGTATCCCAGCCGGCTTTTCTTAAAACCTTAAAGCCCCGCATTGTTTTGTAGCGGCAGATTATATCCTTAAAAACTCGGGCTAAAACATGGTGGATTCCGGGCTTGGCATTTGCTGTTGGAGGCCCTTCATAAAATACAAAATCGCGGGCTTTATTGCGCTGTTCAATTGATTTTTCAAAAATCCTCTCCTTTTTCCAGAAATCCAAAATTTCTTTTTCTTGTTTCGGAAAATTTACATTCATAAAACATGAAACACATAACACATGTTGTTCTGTATTCTATATTCTATATTCTATATTCTATATTCTGTGTTCTGTGTTCATTTTTATCTTAACTAAATTTTAAGCAAAAGAAAAGAGCCTGTTTGATAACCTCAGGACTCTT
>PCWD01000008.1:0-11121 GCA_002787255.1 Parcubacteria group bacterium CG11_big_fil_rev_8_21_14_0_20_39_14
TATAAATCCAAAAAGAGATATAAAAGAAAAAAGGGCCACAGACAGCCCTTTAGCGAAGTAGAAATATTAAAGATAGAAACAAAGTAGAAATATAACAAAAATATTGTAAATTAAATTCATCGCCGATGAATTTGACAAAAACTTTCGCTAAGTTAAAATGCAAATAGTGAGAATGTTGAATAATTATCTTTATGGAAATTAATGAAAAAAATTTAAAAGAAATTTTGAAGGGACAACGAGAAGAATACCAACGTTATTTGGGCGTGGTAACAGAAGATTTTCAATCCCAGGTTAAATTAGTCGCCGAGTCGGTTATGGGGATTCAAGAACAGCTCTCGGCAATCTGTGATATGGTGGCGAAAAATACAGAAGACATAGAAGTTATTAAAATGAATCTGCACATCATTAAAGATGATTTGAAAGAAAAAATTAGCCGAGAAGAATTCAAAATTTTTGAGAAACGTCTTGAATTGCTTGAGAAGAAATTACAAAAAACATAAATTTTGAATTCTTCTTTTTACTTTGGGGACAGTCCCCCAAAAAAGCGCTGCCAGAACCCTTATTTTATAAGGACTCTGAGCGAATTTTTCCAAAATGAGCTGTAAGCCCTTTATTGTTGAGGCTTCCGACGCTCTTAGAGGGGGGGACTGTCCCCAAAAGACATAAAGAACAATCTGGAAAAGAAGTTTTCAAATTATAAAAAAGGATATCCTTGGTTTGGATACCCTTTTTGAGATTAAAATTTATCCTTTAAACTTTTCTTCGCTATAATAACAACCCTCAGTGATTCGAGCTGAGCCAGAGACCCGAGCTGAGCCATAGACCAGAGCTGAGCCAGAGACCTGAGCTGAGCCAAAGACCTGAGCTGAGCCAGAGACCTCAGCTGAGCCATAGACCCGAGCTAAGCCATAGACCCGAGCTAAGTCAGAGACCCGAGCTGAGTCAAAGACCCGAGCTGAGCCAGAGACCCGAGCTGAGCCATAGACCCAAGCTAAGCCACAAACCTCAGCTGAGTCAAAGACCCGAGCTGAGCCAGAGACCAGAGCTGAGCCATAGACCAGAGCTGAGCCAGAGACCTGAGCTGAGCCATAGACCCGAGCTGAGCCAGAGACCTGAGCTGAGCCAGAGACCTGAGCTTTTTCTTTAATTATTGCTTTCTCAGAAATTACAGCTCGATCTTCTATCCGAGCTTTATCTAAAACCTGAGCTTCGTCTTTTACTAAAGCAAATGGTCCAACATAGGCTGTTTCAGCAACTTTAGCAGTTTCAGCTACCAGCCCACCACCATTGGAATGGTGGTAGTATTTCACTCCGTATACTGTTATCACTCCGTCTACTGTTACTTCGGATTTGCCTAAAATCAATTCAGCAAGCCGATCTAAATTGGCCTGATTTGTTATTAAGTTTTTCTGAGTAAGTTCTATTGTAGCATTTTTCCGAGCGAGTTGTTTATTTAGCTCGCTTGCCATATCAAGAGTTAGTGCTTTGTCTGACATTTTTCCCTCCTTATTAAAATAATAAGAACTATCCCCGCCATGGCCTAAGCCACAAACCATCCCTAAAGGACAGCGGGAATATATTATATTAGCAAATCTATCTTCGGTTGTCAAGAGCTGAAGACAAAGTCTCCTCGTCCGCATATTCCATCTCTCCTCCTTGGGGCAGGCCGCGGCCAAGCCGGGTGATTTTGACTTGAGGAGATGTTTCCCTGATAATTTTTGTTAAATCAGAAATTGTTGCCTCGCCCTCCACTGTTGGATTTATTGCCAAGACTATTTCTTTTATTTCTTGTTTTTCTTGCCCACCTAAGTTTTTTGAAGAAAAATTTTGGCGGGTTAGTCTTTCTTCAAGTTCTTTCAGTCTTACATTTTGTTGATTTTTTTCTTTTTTAAGAGGCCGGATAAGTCCTCCCAAAATGAAATAAAGTCCCTGATATTTTTTTGTTTTTTCCAAAGTCAGAAGGTCGGTTTCTTTTTCCACCACGCACAAAGAACTTTTATCTCTTTTGGGGCTGCGGCAAATCGGGCATATTCCGTAATCATCAATTTTTTCAAATGGATTGAAGCAGGATGAGCAAATTACAATCCCCCCCTTTAAATTTTTAATTAAGTCAGCTAAATTTTCCAGTTCTTCTTTTGAAAGAGAAAGAAGATAGAAAACAAAACGGCCGGCTGTTCGCGGGCCCACGGTTGGAAATTCAGAAAATCGGTCAATGAGTTTTTGGATTGGCTTTGGATATTCCATAACCTCAATTCTTTATCAGTGCTCATCAGCTAATATCAGGAGAAATCAGAGCTATGCCAACCTTTTTAATATATGTCGTCTTCCGCATCTTTAGCTTCGGTTTCCCCACCCCCGTCTTCTATATGCGTTTTATCGGTCTCAATAAAGCTTGCGTAATTTTCGTCAAAATAAAGCGGAGTTTTTCCAATTGGGCCGTTTCGGTGTTTGGCAATTATAATTTCGGCGAGATTTTTTTCGGCTTTTTGGTCGTATTTATCCTTGCGGTGAATAAACAGGACAACGTCCGAATCTTGTTCCAATGAATTGTGAACCACAATGTCATTTGCTACAAAATTATGAGTTTCTGGGACAGTGGCATCGTAAACTTCCTCAACTTCTAATGGGGTTATAGAAACAATTTCGTCCCAAAAAACATCTGATTCAGCCAGATTTTTTAGTTCTAAAGACGGAAGGAAATTTAAAATTTGAGTCAAGCGTGTTTTGCTAACGCCGTGTTTGAATAAGGCAGAGCCGCAATAAGACATTCCATAATTTTCAGCGAAACCTCGCCAGCTTAAACCGCATCTCATTTTAATCAGGGCGATTTTTCCCCAAATTTCTTTTGGCAAAACATCAACATTGGGATTGGTTTCAATATTTTCAATGTTTTTAATAAGCTCAGAAACAATTTCTCCTCGCTTGCCATAAGAACCAATTTTTTGGAGAAAATTTAACTGGTCTTTCTTGCCCTGGATAGATATATGATAGCAAATCCGATAGTTAGCTTTTTTGACCGGGGAAATTCTGCTTCTAATGCCCAGTTTTAATAAAAGATGTTTTACTCCTTCCGCTATTTTTTCGCTGGTGCTTGAATAATAAATATTTCCGCTTGGCTTTATTCCCGCTAGGTATTTATGACTTATATTCCCATCAGTGGCCCAGAGGTGTTTTAAGAAAAGAGATAGATTTTCTTCATCCAAACCGAATATTTTTTGAGGAATTTCTTTTTCCCAGGAACGGGCGGGTTGAATTTTTAAAGCATAATACCAATTAATAATTGGGTGATGTTTTTTGCGGGCAAGACGGTAAGGGGAAGGCAGATAGACATGCCACCAATTTTTTTGGCGGACAATCCGAGGTTTAATTTGAAATAATTTTTTAGCTAATTTCGCAACAATTTTAATATTTTTTAAATCTCCGCTCGTATAATGAATCGGTTGTCCGGGGAGAACACAGCCGTCGCCAAGAAGATGGGCAAGAAGAATAATTTCTTCTTTTGATAGTTCATTTTTTGGAGATTTTGAAGCGAGTTTTCGGGGAGTGGCAATATAATCGCCGTAAGCAAGTTGGTCGAGTCGATACCAGCCGTCAATTTTTTGGAAGGGATGATTTGCTGAGGCTTTAATTTTAAATCCGCTTCTTGTTTTTAACTCATAAATCATCTTTTTTCCGCTGGAAAATACTTTTGAAATTTTCCTTTCTTTTATTTTCCAATTTTCATCAAGGCTGTAAATTGGGATGTCGGTTTGACCAACTAAATTTTTAATAAAAACCCTTTCTCCTGTATCGGCTCGGGTCAAAAGCGTATCACCCGCAAGGCAACCCGATTCTCTTAAATCGGATAATCTTGGAACCTGGGGAGTTCTTTGTTCAACCGCTCGAGATAGTTGGGAGAGAGCCAGAACCGGAATATTTAATTCCCGGGCTAAAGATTTTAAGGCCCGGGAAATTTCGGTAATTTGCTGAACCATACTATTAAAAGTGGTTCTTGGCTCCATAAGCTGGAGGTAGTCCACAATAATAAGTCCAAGACCCTGAGATGCTTGCAACCGTCTAGTCATTGCCCTCATTTGCATGACATTGGTTATTGGCGCGTCGTCAATATAAATTGGCGCTTTTGAAAGGGTATTTATGGCATATTGAAGTCTGGAAAAATCATCATTATCTTTAGAGAGTTTTCCGGTTCGCAGTCTCCATAAATCAATTCTGGCCTGTCCGGCAATTAGTCTGTCTACTATTTGGTCCCTTGACATTTCCAGACTAAATATTCCCACCGGCATTTTTACCTGGGTCGCCACATGCCTTGCAATATCTAAAGCCAGGGCGCTTTTTCCGAGCGACGGTCTTGAGGCCAAAATTATTAAATCGGATTTTTGAAGGCCGGCTAATTTATTATCTAAGGAAGAAAAACCAGTTTGCAGTCCTCGTAAAGGAGACTCTCCTTTATGAAGCCTGTCAATCCTTTCAAATGTTTCTCCCAGAATATCTTTTACCGGAATAAAATCCTGCCTGAGAGATTTCTGGGAAATGCTGAAAATTTTTTGTTCAGCCTCGTCAACAATTGATTCAATGTCCTCTTCTTCTTGATATCCCAGGAGATTAATTTCATGGGCAGCCTCAATTAAATCGCGCAAAGCTTTTTTCCGCTGTACTATTTTAGCGTAATGAATAACATGGGTGGCGGTTGGAACAGAATTAATCAGTTCGGTTAAATAACCCTTGCCGCCAATTTCTTTAAGTTTTTCAACCTCCTTTAAACGAGAGGGAAGAGAACATAAGTCTATTGGCTCTGATTTTTCAAAAAGGTCAAGCGTCGCCTGGTAAATAATTTTGTGCGTTTGTCTGTAAAAATCATCCGGGGTTAACCAATCGGCTATTTTAAAAATGGCATTTTTGTCAAGCATTAAAGAGCCCAGAACCGATTGTTCGGCTTCAATGTCTTGAGGGGGCAATTGTCCCGGTTTTATATTTGCCATGGTTGTTTTGCGAAATCACGCGCAATTTACTACAAATAGTATAAACAATTCAAAATTTTATTGCAAGCGCTTTGGTTTTAAGCTATAATTAAGGTAAGGACATTAAATAATTTAACATAATTTTGCGATTGGGAATGATTTAACAGTTATGGCATACGAAACCGAATTAAAAAATTTGGGTTTGTCAGAAAAAGAAGCCAAAGTTTATTTGGTTTCTCTTGAGCTTGGGCCGGAAACAATGTTGAAAATTTCCCGTCAAGCCGGTGTTAACAGACCAACTACCTATGTTCAGGTGGAATCATTAATGAAAAAGGGATTGATGAGCTCTTTTACCAAGGGCAAAAAAAGATATTTTTCTGCCGAACCGCCGGAAAGACTTCTGGGTCTGGTTGAAGCGGTTAGAAAGGATTTTGAAGAAAAAGAAAAAAGTTTTAAAACTATTTTGTCTGAGCTTAAAAACATTTTTAATGTTTCAGGGGAGCGGCCGAAAGTCAGGTTTTATGAGGGCAGAGAAGGATTTCAGGCGATTATTGGCGATGTTTTAAGGTCAAAATTCAAAAGTATGGAGGAGTTTACTTCGCTTGAGGACGCTTACAAGGTTTTTCCGCCCCATCCCAAAGACCATCGCCATAAAATTTTAGCCAAATTCAAAAAAATTCCGATGAGAGTTATTTATACTTCTTCTCAAAAGCCCGTTGTTTTGCAGGCAAGGAGTCGTTTTGTCCCAAAAGAAAAATTTCCATTTTCCACTGACATCACAATTTATGGAGAAAAAGTTGCCATTTTTTCTCTCCGGGGAAAGTTGATTGGGACGATTATTGAAAGCAAAGAAATTGCCGATACCCTGAGAGCGATTTTTGACTTGTCGTGGGATGGTTCTGAGAAATATCAATCCTGAACTATGCAGGCATATAAAAATTTAAAAATTATAAACCCTCTGTCGTTTTGACAGAGGGTTTTTATTCAAATTAATCCCCCCTTTTTTCTAATCGGGTCGGATAGGATATTGGCAATACAAGATTTTTTATTATCCACTGGTCCGACAAAAAGAAGGATTGTAGATGGCTTTTTCTGTCTATTCTCGGCGATATATTTCATCAAAGATTGAATTTCTCTATCCAAGCCAAAAGTCCCGTCTTTTAATTGCCGCTCAATTCTTTTTGTAAATAACAGACATCGAAAAAGTCGGGAATCAACTAATTACCAAACTGATAGTAAAGATAAGCAGGGTTATTGCTACGATAAGCAGGATTATTCCTCCAATGAGTAAAGCCTTATTATAATACATTCTATCTATTTCCTCCTTCCCTTCCTTTTTATGCCAGTTTCACTTTTATGGCGCCGGAGCTGGTGATTCCGAGGCATATTACATCATAAATAAGTCCGATTTTGAAATTTGCAGGCATTACATCTTTGGGCATCAGGAATATTTTCTTCTCGATTTCTGCTGGCTGGTTTCCATCAACGCTCTTTAAAGATACCCAACCGATAGCATTGCCGTATTTATCAATATGTTTGAACCTTACCGGGATTTTTTTTCCTTTCAGGACAGACAAGATTGTCTGTTTTGTTTTCTGTCTGCTTTGATGGGTCTTTCGGTATTTTTCAAGGTCAGACCACTCTTCTATTTTGCATCCAACTCCATGTTTGGAACTGAAGACCATTTGAATATATTTACGATTAGAATCGGTTAGTTCTCCACCGCTTTCAATTCTTTTCTGCATTCTTTCGAGCTTTTGATAAGTAGTGCGCGCCTCCGAACGAGTTTTTCCCCAGGCCCATTTTGTCAGGGCGTCTCGATGATGGGTCAACAAGTAATCAAGCGCAACAAGCAGGTCCAGGTCTTTCATTTCGTTTATTCCGGTCATTATTTCCTCCAAAATTCAATCACTAAATTGTTTAGCTTCCTCCCGGACAGTGGGCTATCGCCCTCAATGCTCCTTTTTGGACCCAGAAATTAACCAGAACTTGAGTCCTCATTTTTCCCTCCTCTCTTATCCTCCATAGCTTTATGCGAAGGAGGACTTTTCAGGGTGCTTGTGGCCAGAGTTGGCTCACATTACATTTTAGCACATTATTAAAAAGTTGTCAATAGGGCGTGCCACGATTTTCACAGAAGCATTAAAAATTTGTCAGGGGGACTTGACAAATTTAAAGTACTATGCTACAATATAGTGTTAAGGATAGGTACAAGCACTTTCGGCTGGAGGGCTCGTAAAAAATTATTAACGACCCCTTGGCGAAAGTTAATTACTTCTTTCTTTTAAAACTTTAAGGCACACACACTTTATTTATTTACTAATTTGGCCCGAGTAAAGATTAAAAGAAAAAAGTGGCTTTCCCAATTTTTTGGGGAGCCCGGGGGACTAATCAAAAATTCAATTGGTTTCTGGGGCCCTCCAAAAATGTAAAAATTCTTGAAAAATGTCCGACCCCCTTGACAAATTCTACAGGTATGCTATAATATAAATGTCAGAAGAAAAAGATAATTAGCAAATAGCTCCCCAAGACTTAGGTACAATAAAAATTGAAAATTATATAGGTGATGATGTGTTTCTCCTTACCAACCCGGGAATCTTGCCTTGATAAATCTCCGTTCTCGATATTTTTATTATAATTTTAGGAACCGTTGAGAATTTATTAGGGTTGTGTAAGATTCCCGGATTGGTGGGGAGAAAAGTGGAGAGAGAGCTTGCTCTCAAAGGGGAGTAGGTAAAACTTACTGGGTTATGGGACACCAGCTGCGGCTGGATTATAAAAATTTACCCTAATCCGGTTTGAGGATTAAGTCCTCTCCACTTTTCTCCCCGTGCCTAAGAAGATTATCCGCTCCTTTAGAATGTCTCCAGCCGAATGGGAATCTTGCCTCAATTATTGAGGTTCCGAGATCTCGGGATAATGGCTATATGCCCAACAAGGTTCCCAGCTGGCTGGAGACTAATGTTTTGAAAAGTCCCGCCATCGGCTAGCGGTGAGGCCACCGGCCCTTCAAGCCGGCGACAGGAGTTCAAATCTCCTTGGCGGGACCAAAACTCTTTGATTTTGTTGCGGGATAACCCGAACACGGGAGTTCGATTCCCTCCACGCCTACCAAAGTTAGCTGAATCAATTCAGCTAACTTTTAGTTTAATTAAAATGTTAGATGGGGGATATACTCAAAGGTAATACCGTGATTGCAAAAAATTTTGGATTAACCTATAATAAAAACAACTCAATGCCAATATACTAATTGAATACGAATTATACTGATATTTGTATCATTAGTATGAATTAGTATATTAGTATCGCACTTTATGACTATTATATATGTTGTCGTAGGCATCATTATCCTTTGGGTAATCTTTACCTACAATCGTTTAATTACTTTAAGAAATCGGGCAAAAGAAGCTTGGTCGGATATTGATGTTCAGCTGAAGCGAAGATATAATCTCATACCCAATTTAGTGGAAGCTGTTAAAGGTTATGCCGCCCATGAAAGGGGAGTATTGGAAAATGTAACCAAAGCCAGAACAGCGGCAATGGAAGCAAAAACAATGGAAGAACATGCCAAATCGGAAAATGGGCTTTCTTCGGCTTTAAAATCGCTTTTTGCGGTCGCGGAAAACTATCCCGACCTCAAAGCTTCCCAGAATTTTCTTGAATTGCAGAGAGAACTGCGGGATACCGAGGATAAAATTCAGGCAAGCCGAAGGTTTTACAACACCAATGTTCGGGATTTAAATATTAAGATTGAAAGTTTCCCGGCAAATGTTATTGCCAAAACCTTTGGATTTAAACAAAGAGAATTTTTTGAACTGGAAAAAGCCGAAGCCAAAGAACCGGTTGCTGTGAAGTTCTAATGTTCTAATGTTCTAACAGATGTAATGTTATGGATAAATTTAAATTTGAAAATTACAGATTTGAAAATTTAGAGGTGTGGAAGTTGGGGATGAAAATTATCCACGAAATATATAAAATTACAAAAAATTTTCCAAAAGAGGAATTATTTGCTTTAACTGACCAAACAAAAAGAGCTGGCACATCAATTGTTTTAAATATCGTAGAAGGCTCGGGACAACCAATATCAAAGGGGTTTGCTGTATATTTACATCGGGCTAAGTCTTCTGTTTTGGAATGTATAGCTTGTATTAAAATAGCCATTCAAGAAGATTTTATTGCCGAGAAAGATGTTGAATTGCTGGGCCATCTTTTGCAAGAAGAATATTTCAAAATTATTGCGTTGGAAAAATCCATTCGCAAATAACACTTCAACACAATAAGACATTCCAACATTCCAACATTCCAACATTCCAACATTCCAACATTATGACATTATACTCTCACGCCGAATCAAATACTCGCAAGACCTGGTTGCTGGTTACCGGTTTTTTGATATTTATCATTGTCCTGGGCTGGCTTTTTAGTTATCTATTGGACAGTTATGCTATTTTGATAATCGCCGTGATTTTCAGCGTTTTGATGAGTTTTTCAAGTTATTGGTATTCGGATAAAATCGTTCTTGCCATGTCCCAGGCAAGGCCTATTGAAAAAAAAGACAACCCCGAACTTTACAGGACGGTTGAAAATCTTTGCATTACGGCCGGCCTTCCTTTACCGAGAATTTTTATAATTAACGAAGCTCAGCCAAACGCTTTTGCCGCCGGAAGAAATGCCAAACATGCGGTAGTGGCGCTAACCACGGGACTTTTGGAAAAATTAGATAGAGCCGAACTTGAAGGAGTAATTGCTCATGAGCTCTCTCATATTGGCAACAAGGATATGCTTTTACAAACGATTGTGGTAATTTTGGTGGGAATGGTGGCTATGCTTTCTCAATTGTTTTTCAGAATAAGTTTTTTTGGCGGCGGAAGACGGGATTCAAGGGGTTCAAGCGGGTTAATTATGCTTGCCCTGGGGATTTTAGCGGCAATTTTGGCTCCAATCGCCGCCACCTTGATTCAATTGTCAATTTCCCGAAAAAGAGAATTTTTAGCCGATGCTTCCGGTACTTTGCTGACAAGATATCCAGAAGGACTGGCCAGGGCTCTTGAGAAAATTTCCAAAGACCCGACTCCGTTAAAAACCGCCAACAATTCCACCGCCCATTTATATATTTCAAATCCATTTCGGGGAAAACAATCCAAAAATTGGCTGACTAAGTTGTTTCTAACACATCCTCCCACAGAAGAACGAGTTAGAGCTTTACGGGGAATGAAAATATAAATTTTTGATTTTTGATATTTGATTTTTGATTTTGAGCGAAGCGATTGACTCATCCTCCTGTCGAGGAAAGGGTTAAAATATTACGAGGAATGAGGATTTAGATTGAAAAGTTATTTACTTGCCCGACTGAAATTTTGCAAAGCAAAATTTGGGCGGGTGACTCATCCGCCGGTGGAAGAACGAGTTAAGGCTTTGCGCGGAATGAAAGTATAAAATAATTTTAGGGAGAGGTGTGCTGAATGGCAAGGCACTGGTTTGGAGAACCAGCGGGAAGAAATTCCCTTGCAGGTTCGAGTCCTGTCCTCTCCGCCAGTCGGGATTTTTTACTTGTGGTGAGCGGAGTCGAACCATCGAGAGACCGACTTGCCCTGCCGAAATCCCGCTCAGCAGAACGAAGGAGGGAATGCCCCCCAAAAAATAGCAAAATGGGCAAAATTTCGCCCGTTTTGTTATTGCTTTTTGATTTTAATATTTTTACATAGTCTTTACATTAAAAATTATTTAATATAAACTTATGTTAAGTCAAATTTTATGAAAAATCAAGTGAAAAAAAACAAGTTGCCAAATATTCTCACCCTAAAGCAGGCCTGCGAGTTTTTGAATTGCCATCCCAATACTTTAAGAAATTGGGATAATAAAGACATTCTAAAAGCTATCCGGTTCGGGAAGCGTGGCGACAGGCGGTATAAAAAAGAGGATATACTTAAATTAATAAAAAAATAAAAAATATGAATTCAGATTTAACATTTATCACGAACACAACATTCTCACAAGCTCCAGTTTATAAGGATGTCGCCAATACGCCAGGCGGATGGCGTATTCGGCGAAAATAGGGCTTAACCTGTCCCGTTAGAAATAGCGAGGGCTCGCAGCGTGAAATTTCTAACAGGATGAAGTAAAATGAGATAATATGCAAAAATCATTTACAATTCACGACTTG
>PCWD01000008.1:11147-11591 GCA_002787255.1 Parcubacteria group bacterium CG11_big_fil_rev_8_21_14_0_20_39_14
AATATGACCAAAATAACTAAACGACAAAAGGAACTACTATCTATTATTTATAATTACATTAAAAACACCGGTTACCCTCCCACATTTGAAGAAATGAGAGAAAGTTTGGGCGTTGTTTCAAATCAATCTATCATTGATCTTTTAATAAAATTAGAAAAGCAAAGAGTTATTAAACGAAATGAATCTTTAGCTAGAAGTATAACAATTTTACCCTTGGGCTATAAAATACTTAATCAGCCTCCCTTAGTCGCTTCTCTTGGTACAACTAGTGCTGGTATTCCCATGGAAGCAATAGAAATATCCGGCGAATGGCAAGCCGTTTCTTCAGAGGCGGCACAATTAAGAGATGAGGTTTTTCTCTTAAAGATTAGTGGCGATTCAATGATAAATGCCGGTATTGAAGACGGCGATTTAATTTTAGTTAAGAAACAAAAAGAATTTGTT
>PCWD01000017.1:0-818 GCA_002787255.1 Parcubacteria group bacterium CG11_big_fil_rev_8_21_14_0_20_39_14
TCATCAACGAATAACGAATCTTATATTCACCCCGTTAGATGTTTACTATCTAACGGGGCTGACCCCACTAGATGTTTACTATCTAACGGGGCGGGTATACGAATCCTTCAGCGAGTTTGAGATGGTGAGCTTGCCGAATCCATTCGTAAATTCGTTGATTATATATGAGTATCTTAGAAACAATCAGAAATCGCCGGAGCATTCGGGAATTTCAGGCAAGGCCAATTCCCGAAGAAGCTATTGCTAATTTGATTGACGCTTTGATTTGGGCACCCTCGGCCGGAAACCTGCAAAGCAGGAAGTTTTATTTTGTTTTTAATAAGAAAATTAAGGAAGAATTAGCCAGAGCGGCCAATGAGCAAAACTTTGTTGCCCAGGCCCCCCTAATTGTTGTCGGCTGCAGCGATGACAGAATTGAACAAAGATATTATGAGCGGGGGAAAAAACTTTATTCAATTTGCGATGTGGCTATGAGTATTCAAAATTTGATGCTTCTGGCTAGCGACCTTAATTTAGGAACTGTTCCGGTGGGAGCTTTTGATGAAGCTCGGGTTTCCAAAATTTTGAATGTCCCCAAAAATCTTCACCCCATATTAATTGTTCCGGTTGGGTACCCGGCTGAAAAACCCGAAGCTCCATCCAGAGTTTCGCCGGCCGAGGCTCTTGAGATAATACTTTAGCGAACCCGACATAAATAGTTTTAACCTCAAAAAAGATTGCCCCGTTAGATAAAATATCTAACGGGATTGACCCCGTTAGAAGTCTTTGGCAGAAAAAATTTTTCCAAAATTTTTTCTGTTATCAATAATGTCAGGCTG
>PCWD01000017.1:865-9852 GCA_002787255.1 Parcubacteria group bacterium CG11_big_fil_rev_8_21_14_0_20_39_14
CGCAGACAGTAGGCAAGCGCGCTTCACTCTCGTTCAGCGCTAAAATTAAAAATAAAATATCAAAAATGATATTTGATTTTAGCGCTAAGTGCTAGCGAGGCGCGCTTGTAATTCCTACCAAGGCAAAAAAAGTTAATCGGTTGAGCAAGTTAATCGGTTAATCGTCTGCGGCTCTATGCCGCATTTTATTATGCCGTTATCGCGTTCGCAAAAAAAAGAAATAATAGAAGATTTGGAAAGCAGACTTTCCCGGCAAAAGGCGGTAATTTTTACGAACATTCAAGGGCTAAAAGTCAAGGATTTGACGAAACTTCGCAAATTATTAAAAGAAAAAGGAATTGATTATAAAATGGTCAAAAAAACTCTTTTAAAAACCGCTTTTAAAAAGACTTTTCCGGCAGCTGCCCCCGATAATATCGGGTCTTTTGACCCCAGAAATATTGAAGGGGAGATTGCCGTCGCCTTTGGTTATAAAGATGAGATTTTACCGGCAAAAATTCTTTACAAATTTTCCAGAGAAAACGAGAATTTAAAAATTGCCGGCGGGATCATTGCCCAAAGATTTTTTGCCAAAGAAGAACTCATATCTTTGGCTAAATTACCTTCAAGAGAAGAGCTTCTGGCAAAACTTGCAGGCACCATAGCTTCGTCGTTTGTCGGTTTTATCAATGTTTTACAGGGGAATGCGAAAAAGTTAGTTTATATATTGAGTAATATTAAATCCTAAATTCGAAATCCTAAATCCTAAACAAATTACAAACCCCAAATTTCAAATTTCAAACATGTTTTGAATTTGGAAATTATAATTTAGAATTTGTTTAGAATTTAGATATTAGGATTTAGAATTTTTAAATGTATGGCAGAAGAAAAAAAGGAAAAAATTGAAATACCAGCGAGGTTTAAAGACCTTGTTGAGAAAATTGAGCAGATGTCGGTTTTGGACATGTCCGAATTAGTGAAAATTTTGGAAGAAAGGTTTGGAGTTTCGGCCGCTGTTCCGATGGCGGCCGCAGCTTCCGCCGCCTCCACTTCTGCCGAAGCTTCGGCGGAAAAAGAAGAAAAAAGCGCCTTTGATGTGGTGCTTAAAGAAGGAGGAGGTTCCAAAATTTCCGTAATTAAGGCATTAAGGGAAATTACCAATAAAGGATTAAAGGAAGCCAAGGATTTGGTTGATGGAGCGCCTCAGGTAGTAAAAGCAGGAGTGAATAAAGAGGAAGCCGAGGAAATTAAGAAAAAGTTGGAAGAAGCCGGAGCGACAGTAGAGTTAAAGTAGAGAAATTAGAAAATAGTTGTTGGAAAATAGAAAGTAGTTATGGAAATTAGAAAGTGGAAAATAGTAAACTAATTTCTGATTTCAATTCTCTATTTCCAATTTCTATTAACTAATTTCTGTTTTTTCGTTTCCGGTTGGCTAATTTAGAGCTCAACCTTGACTATAAATATCTGGTTTCCGTTGAGCAAATAGATTGTATTTCCATCATCTGATACCCAGAAGTCCTTTAGGTTATTAAATTTTTCGGAGAAGTATTGTTTTATAACCTGACCCTTTTTATCCAGGAGGGTCAGTCTTTTTTTGGGAGGGTCTAAAACGTAAAGAAAAGGGCGGTCGGGGGATGTCCAGATTTTTTCGGGGCATTCAAGGGCAGCGGATATTTTGAGTTCCTGCGCAAAATAGCCATCAATGTATTTTGAAATATTTCCATTCCCGCTCAAAACCCAGATGCTTCCATCGCAAGCAATTGATTTTGCTCCGATAACTTTTTTAGCGTTTCTGCGAAGCCAAATTTTTCCCGGCGATAAATCGTTTTTCTCCTCGTCCAGGCTAAATTTTATAATTTCTCCCTCTTTTGAGTCAAGAAAATAAAGATTGTTTTTGTAAGAAGTTAAATCTTGAAACTCAAAATCTTCGTAAGGAGAAGATAATATCTGGGATTCACTAAGTCTTTTTTCCGAAGATATATAGAAGAAAATATTTTTCGGCGGAGCAAAAAACACTAGCAGACCTTTCGGCATTTTTAAAGATAGTGTTTTTAGGATTCCTCCTTCGGGTATGGGAGCTAAACAGAATTCACCCTGCTTTTTTAGGGTATCAAATTTATAAAAAAGAGCCGAGGAGGGGTCTGAAACAAAAAGCAGCGATTCATCTTCGGTTAGAGCAATTTCCCGAATGTCAAATTTTATTGAAAATCCTTCAAGGGTGGCTAAAATTTTTGGGTTTTCAATTATTTCCATATTTAATAATTTTTGAATTTTTGACAGGGTCAGTTCTCGAATTTCTTTCCCCTCTTTTTTAAAATAATTGGACTTTCCAAGTTCTAAAATCAGGGATTCAACTTCGGAAAAAAGCTCAATAGCTTTTTCTTCGGCGCCATATATTAAAGCAATTTCTCCCCCTTTATATTTTAGCTGGGCTTCCTCCAAAATTTCCCGCCAATGAGCCGATTCGGCTTTTTGCTTCTGGTGATGAACCCCGAAAAGTCCGGCAAATATTAAAAGCAGGCAAAAAAGCGGCACAAGGACGAGCTTTTTTTTGAGAAATTTAATTGTATTTTTGGTTTTTTGGAAAATCGGTTTTTGGGGAATTTTTTTGAATTTGTCTTCCAACTTTTGAAAGAATCTAAATTTTCTTAAAAATTTTGTTAAAATTTTTCCAAATTTTTTTGAAGCTTGAAACAATTTTTTCAAAAAATACAAGAGACTTTTAAAAATTAATCTTAAAATTAGATAGAGAAGTTTGAAAATTCTTTTTAGGGTTATAAAAAATAAGTTGATATAATTTGATTTTCCGGAGGAGATTTCCTTGGGTTTTTTTACGGATGGCAAAGAGGGGCGGAACTCCTCTTTCCCCCATATTTCATTATCGGCAAAAGATACGATTAAAATTTCCCCGGGATTTACAATTGTCAATTTTTGCGAAGAACAAAGGTGTTTTATTTTTTTGGAGGGAGCTGAACTTGCGATAATTTCTGTCCAGGTTTCTTTTGGAATTGAATAAAAAAGGTCGGAAGTCATCATAAAAATTTTATCTCCTTTTTCTACTTTTCCCGAGGCAACGGTTCTGAAAATTTTTTGGGGAGCCGCATCCTTAATCCCTGCGCCAATTTTTTCTCCAACATCGTTTGCTTCGCCCCGTCTGACAAAAAATATTCTGGGATTTCCGCAAATAGTAAAGTAAAAAGTATTTTGAGAAAGTACCCCTATAGCAAAATGAAGCTTGCCGAGCCACTCAGTCTTTTTTTGGGAGAGCAACTCTCTCATTCCTTCATTAACTTTTTTTAAGGTTTCTTCCAACGCCAAAAGACAGGGTTTTTGCGTCTGTCCATAATAGTTTCGTTTAACCAGAGTGGCAATATAATCCAGAATAAAAAATGAATCTTCGGAAACATCTTTGATTTCGCCCAGCATATAAACATTTCCCAATTTTTCTCCCTCTATGCTTGCCGGCTCATAAACAAAACTCTCGCAGAAAATTTTTTCCTGGGTTGCAATACCGAAGCTTAATTTATCAACTTTTGGCTCTAGCCTGTCAAACATGTTTTTTCCCCCGCCATTTTTATAATTTCCAAAAAGTTTTGAAATTTTTATTTGTATTTAGCAATTATTTAAGTTATTAACCCTTGTGGAAACTTTAGAAAGGGCGGGGTGGGCCGGAATAGCGCGAAATTTTCTTCGAAAATTTCGCCTATGCGCCTTTATTTGAATTCTAACATAAATTATGCTAAATTGAAATCAATGGGCAATATTCAGTTAAACATTGAGCAGTTATTTGATTCTCCGATTAAAATTCGGCTCCTGAACCTTTTTTTGCGAAATCCAGAGACTTCTTTTAAGCTTAACGAGGCGGCCGGGAAAATCGGCTGTCGTCCCCCTGTCGCCAGACGCCATATTTTAAGACTAAAAGAAATTGGATTTTTATTAAGCAAAACCAGAAAGGGTAAAGGGGTGGGTTATATCTTAAATAATCAGTTTCTGTTTTACCCCGAGCTAAAAAATTTGATTTTAAAATCAATTCCCATTCCCTTTGAGAAGTTAAAAAGACAGCTCAAAAATTTGGGCAATATAAAATTAGCGATAATTTCAGGAATTTTCCTTAACAGCGAGGGAAGCAGAACCGATATGTTATTGGTAGGGGAGAGAATAAATCAAAAAAAATTAAATAACTTTATAAAAAAAACCGAGCAGAACATTGGAAAAGAAGTTGTTTATACAATTTTTGATGCTAAAGAGTTTAATTATAGGCTTAATGTTCGCGACAGATTTGTCAGAGACATAATAGGAGGAAGACATGAAAAATTAATTCAGAGGCTCAAGATTTAATTTTTCCCGCCAAAAGCCCCGTCTTGGCGGGACAATCAATTTTTTCTTTTTAACGACAAAATGCTAAAATTTGTTGTATCGGAATTTCTAAATTCCGATACTCAGAGAGGGGGTCGGGTCGGGAGTTCAGCCCTCGCCGAAGGCGAGGCTGCCTCCTGAGGGAGTTCAGCCCTCGCCGAAGGCGAGGCTGCCTCCTGAGATTGGGTATCTCCCCGCTTGCCCCGTTAGATGGGTTATATCTAACGGGGCGGGGGTTTCTTAAGAACATAGTTCGGGTTTAGCCGTCAAATTTTGCTTCGCAAAATTTGACGGGCTATGTTCTGCGCGTATAGCTCAGTGGTTAGAGCGTCCGTTTCACATGCGGAAGGTCGTTGGTCCAAATCCAACTACGCGCACATACTGAAAAGAGCGGGATAGTCCGCGGGTTCGATTCCCGCACCGTCCACCACTTTCAGAAATTATATGTTTGTCCTGTCAAAATCTAAATAAATTTTTATTAATAAAAATGGCTGAGATTTTAGAGCAAAAAACAGAAAACTTAAAAAACAAAATCCGCAGTCTTGCGGACCGTCTTTGACTTATCCCAAAAAAGGAATAAAATAAGACAATTGGAATTTGAAGTTCAGGAACCGGATTTCTGGAAGGATGCAAAGAGGGCGGCGAAAATTCAAAAAGAGATGGCTGAGTTGTCCCAGGAGCTTGATTTTTGGCAGGGAATTGAAGCTGAGCTGAAAGAATTGGAAGAATTGAGTAAATTAAGCCAAAAAGACGAGGACTTAAAGGCAGAAATAGAAGAAAAATTAAGGGATTTGGAAAAAGGGGTCAAAAAGGAGGAAATAAAGATTTTTCTTTCGGGAAAATACGACAGAGGAGACGCGACAATAACAATTTATTCCGGAGCCGGCGGTCAGGATGCCGAAGATTGGACCGCAATGCTTCTCAGGATGTATCAAAGATACTCCGAGGGGCGGGATTGGAAAGTAAAAATTTTGCATCAGCATTTTGGCGAGCCCGGAGGGTTTGATGGAAGAATCGGAATTAAAAATGTTACAATAGAGGTTGAAGGAAAATATGCTTATGGTTTTTTAAAAAACGAGACCGGAGTTCACCGGCTTGTCAGGGTTTCTTCTTTCTCCGCTCAGAAGCTTCGGCACACTTCATTTGCTTTAGTTGAGGTTTTGCCGGTGATTGAAGAACCAAAGGAAATAGAAGTTGACCCCGATGATTTGAAATTTGACACTTTTCGGGCTTCGGGTCCAGGCGGACAGTATGTCAATCGCCGGGAAAGCGCGGTAAGAGTTACTCATCTTCCCACTAAAATTTCTGTTGCCTGTCAGGGCGAAAGACTGCAGGGCAAAAATAAAGAAAAAGCCCTGAAACTTCTTTATAGTAAATTACTGGCTTTAAAAATTAAAGAAAAAAAAGAGGAATTGGCAGAAGTCCGGGGACAAATTATTTCAGCAGAATGGGGAAGCCAAATCCGCTCCTATGTGCTTCATCCCTACAAAATGGTAAAAGACCACAGAACAGATGTTGAGGTGGCGGATATTGAAGGAGTTTTAGATGGGGATTTAGACAAATTTATAGAAGCCGAGCTTAAATCTCGCTAAACTGACGCAAAACATTACGCTAAACTGACGCCAAACCTTTAAATGTTTTTTTCGCGTCTGTTTCGCGTAGGGTTCCCATAAAATGAGAGTTTCGCGTCTGTTTCGCGATATATGTCGTTGATTCATTTTCAAAAGATTTCTAAAATTTATTCACCAAAATGCACGGCCCTTGACAATATTGAGCTTCAAATTAACTCTCAAGAGTTTGTTTCAATTGTTGGAAGGTCGGGCTCGGGAAAAACAACTTTACTTCGGCTTCTAATTGCCGAAGAAAAGCCAACAAAAGGTCGGGTATTTTTTGATAAACAAGATGTTCATCGTTTAAAAGACGGGTATTTGCCAAAACTTCGGCGAAGAATCGGGATGGTCTTTCAGGATTTCAAACTCCTTCCCCAAAAGACCGTTTATGAAAATGTTGCTTTTGCTATGGAGGTGATGGGCTCTCCGGAGAGCGAAATAAAAGAAACAGTGCCTCAGGTTTTGGATTTGGTTGGTTTGCCGGATAAAACATCAAATTTTCCCAATGAGCTTTCCGGCGGGGAAAAACAAAGAACGGCTATTGCCAGAGCCCTTATCCACCAACCCGATGTTATTTTGGCTGATGAGCCGACTGGCAACCTTGACCCGATTCACAGCTGGGAAATTATTAGACTTCTTTTGAAAATTAATGAACTTGGCCGAACTGTAATTTTAGCCACCCATAATAAGGAAATTGTGAACACGCTTGAAAAAAGGGTGGTCAGTCTTGATGAGGGAAGGATTGTTAGGGACGAACAAAGCGGAAAATATATGCTGTATTAAGACACCAATTCACGAATTTACACCAATGTCACAAATACCAACATTCAAAAATTTAATTTATCCGGAATTATCTTACAAAATCACAGGAATTTTATTCAAAGTTCACAATAAACTAGGAAAATATTGTAAAGAAAGACAATATCAAGACGCCATTGAAGAACTTTTTAAAAAGGATTGTATAAAATTTGAAAGAGAAAAGAAATTGCCGATTTCTCAAGAAGTTGGAGGAAATCAGGTTGATTTTATAGTTGAGGATAAAATTATTTTGGAGTGTAAGGCCAAACCGTTTGTTTCAAAAGAGGATTATTATCAATTGATGAGATATTTGAAAGCGTCTTAAAAGAGGTTGGGTTTAATAGTTAATTTTCGCAATAAATATTTTAGACCAAAAAGAATCGCCAATTAATAATTTTGATATTATTAGTGACATTGGTGATTTATTTGTGTATTAGTGTCAGGACTATGTTAATAACTTTCACTCGTGTTATAAAATCTGGTTGGCTTAATTTTTGGCGAAATTTTTGGGTATCCTGCGCTATGGTGGGCACAATGATTATTGCCACTTTTGTTTTTACCGGAATTCTGCTTTTAAATGTTTTGTCTGACAATTTAATAAAAAACCTTCAGGAAAAAGTTGATATCTCGGTTTATTTTGAGCAGGAAGTTCGGGAATCGGATATTGTAATGGTAAAACAGGAACTTTTAAAATTTCCCGAAGTAACCAAAGTTGAGTATGTTCCTAAAGAAGAGGCTCTTAAACAATTCAAGGAGAGGCACAAAAACGACCCTTTGATTTTAGAATCCTTAGAGGAGCTTGGCGAAAATCCTTTGCAGGATACCCTGAATATTAAAGCCGCCCAATACGGTTCTTATGAAGATGTGGCGGAATTTTTGGTTCAGGGAAAATTTAAAGATTTTATTGACAAGATTAATTACCGGCAAAATGAAGCAATAATTGCAAAAATTTTTCAAATCTCCGATGCCATTAAAAGCGGAGGAATTATTTTCAGTTTGGTTTTAGCCATAATTGCCGTTTTGGTTTCCTTCAATACAATAAGACTGGCAATTTACAGCTCTCGGGAAGAAATTTCGGTAATGAAATTAGTCGGCGCTTCAAATTGGTTTATTCGGGGACCGTTTTTATTACAGGGGATACTGTCCGGAATTTTTGCCGCTTTGATAAACCTGGGAATCTTTTTTGGAATTACCTGGAAAATTTCTCCGAGCATTAACAATTATCTTCCAGGCTCCGAACTTTTTCTTTATTACAAAGTCCACATTGTTGAAACACTTTTAATTTTACTTGGTGTTGGCATAGCTTTGGGCGTCATTTCAAGCTTTATTGCCGTTCGCAGATACCTAAAGGTATAATTGTCATATTGTTAAATTGTTAAATTGTTGAATTGTTATATGCTATATTGTCAATTATTGCTTACTTTTTAAGCAATTTTATTTTGCGGGGTCATCTAATGGTAGGATACATGGCCCTGGACCATGTCATCTTGGTTCGAATCCAAGCCCCGCAGCCCCAGAACCATACGGTTCGGGGTTGACCCCAGAACCATACGGTTCGGGGTTGACCCCAGAACCATACGGTTCGGGGCTTGCCACGCATCGTATGGTGCAGTGGCAGCAACAGCACCAAATCGTATGTATTACATTTACATTCTTCAAAACAAGGATAAAAAACTATACATTGGTTTTACAACCAATTTAAAATCAAGATTGCAAAAACATAATAGCGGTTCAGTAAAATCAACCAAGCCATATCGTCCCTGGAAATTAATCTTCTATGAGGCATATGTTTCAAAGAAAGATGCAATGAGACGAGAAGAATATCTTAAAACAGCGAAAGGAAGGACCACAATTAAAACAATGTTAGCCGAAACATTAAAGGCTTGAGCGCGGTTCGAGAGACCGAGCCGCCTCATATTTTTGGAAAAGTTCGAGAAAAAAATCGCCGTACCCCGCTAGGGCATCGAACCATCAAGTCTATTTTTATCAAAACAAAAACCGCCCGGAAGGCGGTTTTTGTTCTGGGTTTTGAGAATTACCCACGCACCAGACCAGTCTGACTGGTCTGGTGCGTGGGTTCCGCCTCCAAAAAATTTCCAGGGAGACCCTGGACTTCAAGCCAAGGGAGGCTTCATTGCTTGTATTTTTTCTCTACGATTTCTTTGGCTATTTCCATATCCTGAATAGCTTGGGGAGTGAGGTTGTATTTTGCCAGAAGATATTGGGAAAACTCGGGAAGATTGT
>PCWD01000049.1 GCA_002787255.1 Parcubacteria group bacterium CG11_big_fil_rev_8_21_14_0_20_39_14
TCAAATCCGTCAGGATTTGTACTATCGGGGTCGGTTTCGCGTTGAAACGCTGCAATTATTTATTACGCATCAGGTTTAATATAAAAGCCGTTAATTTAGATTAAATTAACGGCTTTTTAACGACAGCTCAAGTTTTTAATGCTGGGCGGCGCCCAACCTCACTCGTTTATCTATAACCGCTATGGATAAGTCAGCTACTCTTACCAAAATCAGGAAAGCGGCGCTGATAAAAATGGTAAAAGCCATCATTAGTTCGTAATCTCTGTTGAAAAAGGCGTCAAACATCAATTTACCGGAACCGGGAATTCCATAAAACATTTCCACAAACAGAGAGCCAACCAAAAGTTCTGCCAAAGAAATTATAACAACTGTTACAATTGGAGTAGAGGCGTTCGGCAAAACATGCCAGCCAAGCACCCTCCATTCCGGCAGTCCTTTGGCGTAAGCGGTCCGGATATATTCGTCATCAAGAACATGCAAGATATTCACCCTGACAAATTCGGCAAATCCTCCAATCGCCGGGAGGGAAAGGACAATTAAAGGAATAATAATTTTTGTAGAAAATATCCCATTCCAGCCCCGGAGCGGAAAAATACTAAGGATACAGGCAAAAACAAGCACCGCAAATAAAATGAATATGATTGAAGGAATAGCTCTTGGTATCAGGGAAGAAATAATTATAGTTGAATCAAGCCATTTGCCTCGATTTTTGGCGGCAATAATTCCCAATATCAATCCCAGAGGAAGAGCTATAAGCAATGCCAGGAGATTAATTTGAAAAGAAATCCAGAGAGCCGGAAATAAGAGCTCTTTTACTGGAGTCAGATAATACAAACTCATGCTCATATCGCCCTGAATGAAGTTCCACATATAAAGAGCGTATTGAATCGGCAATGGTTTATCTAAACCAAGTTCTCGGTGAATTTGAGCAATTTGTTCAGGGTCGGCTTTTGGGCAGCGAATCTGAATAGGATCTCCCGGCGCTACCCGACAAAGGCAAAAAGTGATAAAAGAAATAATCAGAATGGCAATTATAAACCATTTTGCCTCTCTTAAAAGGAATTCCTTCATTTTTCACCCCTCAAAACATCAATCGCCTCAAACATTACCGGGTCCCATTGAGTTGGGGCAAAAAGCTCTTCCCCTTTTTCGTTAATAACTCCGCGGTTATGATGTTCATAATCAAGGTCGGTCCATTTTATTTCAATATCGGGCGCAATGCCGCCTGATTCACAGTCATTAATATCTGTCCGGCCAATATATTTTCCGTTAGGAGTGAGGCTGAAAACAACAGCAAGGTAAATAGCTCCGTATTCACCGTTTCTTCCTATTTCAAAGAATCGGTTTCCGGTTCCCTTTCCCCCGGTTCTTTCTCCTATTAAAGTTGCTCTTTCATTATCCTGCATAGCGGCCCCAAAAGTTTCACAAGCGGAATAACTCTCTTTTCCTATCAAGACCACTAAAGGAATATCCGGAGCAAAAGTAAAATTATCCTCAACATTTTTTTGTCTGATGCCCGAAGGATACTGGTCAATTCCCAGGACTTTGTTTCCCTTCAGGAAGAAGTCGGATACCGGGTCTCCGAATCCGCCGGGATTCTTTCTTATATCAATAATCATCCCTTTATATTCTGTTAAATCCACATTTTCCAAAATATGGGCTAAATCAATAATAGCTGACAGCGAAAACTCCTTTAGTTCAATATAGAAAATATCCGCTACTTCTTTGCCTTCCCTGTCAACCAAGGGAGGATTAAAAATTAAGTCCTTTTCAGTTGAGCCTCGTCCTTCGGGCAAATCAATTGCCGGCCAGGAAGCTAAATGCTTCTGTTGAACCGAATCTACCTTTATTTTGAGTTCCTCAAGTTTTCCGGATGGATGTTTAACAATAAAACTTATTTCTTTTCCAAATCTATCTCTTATATAAAGAGTTCTTAAATCGTCCGACCCGCCTCGGGGATCTTTTCCATCAATAGCCATAATTACATCCCCGGGTTTAATTCCCGCCTTATCTGCCGGTCCTCCCTTATACACTACATCAAATTGCAGTCTTCCTTCTTCACTGGTTGTAAAAGTGCAACCTATTCCTTTATAAAAACCGGCTGCGGTTGGAGGATTTAACCTATATTGTCTGGGAGTAATATAAGCGGCGAAAGGATCTCCCAGTCCCTTAATTATTCCATCCACAATAAAACCGAAGAGGTCCCACTGCCTTACCGGACCCTTTAAGTCAGCATACTTTGGCTCCTGGATAAGCCGGGCATAAATTTTATTAAAAACTCCAAAGTCGGGTTTTTCTTTATTTTTAGCGATCTCTTTTTCCACCAAATCGTTTGCCCAGGAAGGAATATCTTGAGGAGCAACGCTCAAAAATCTAAACATAGTGTTTTTAGCCACTCTCATAAGTTCTTCCGGCTTTTGGGCTGTTGGCTGATAAACTGACTCATTCTTAATAATCTTTACAATTTTGTTTAATTGCGCGAAATCAACATCTTTTTCCTGATAAGTTCCAACCAGAGGCGGCAAGGTATCATAATCTATTAAAGCTAAATCTGTTTCGGTCTTTGGAGCGCAACCTGTTGCCAGAAGCATTCCAATCAAAAGACAAACCACAATCTTCCCAATAATTCTTTCTTTCATTTTCTGTCTCCCCCGCTTCGCCGTAGCCCGGCCTGAAGGGCGAAGGCGAGCTTATTCTGTTTTCAAAAAACAATGTGAGAAATTTCTCACACCTCCAAAGCCGTAAAATGCTTCACAGGTCTGAGAAATTTTTGGAAAGGGGAGCGATAGGCAAGCCAACCGCCCCCCTTTTTAAATGAGACTACTTTACAATTTCAACAAACCTTAAAATTGGTATAACCATCGGCGGCGAGTAATAACCCTTTATAAAAGGTTTTATCACCGCGTTATTCTTGCCATGGAATAAAGGAAGCCAGGGCGCTTCCTCAACAATAATTTTTTCAGCTTGCTGGTAAAGTTGAACTCTCTTCTCGGGATTTGACTCAATGCGAGCCATTTCTAAAAGTTTGTTTACTTCCGGATTATTGTACCGGACTTCATTGTTGGCAACCGAACGGTCTCCGTGAAACTTAAGGTCCAAAAAATCTTCGGCATCCGGATAGTCGGCTATCCATCCCATCTCAAAAAGAGCATATTTTCCCTTCTTTAAATCTTCTATATAAGTTCCAAAATCAGTCTGTTCAATTTCAATTTCAACACCAAGATTTTGCTTCCACTCCCAGGTTAATTTCTCGCCTAATTTATCTGACGGTCCTTTTCCGGAAACATGAAGAATTAATCTCCCCAGTCCTTCCGGCCCGCCATACTTTGATTCTTTCAAAAGTTGGCGAGCTTTATCTGGATTGAATTCCAAACCCTTGAAATCCGGTCTGTAACCAGCCACTCCCGGAGGCAGAATTCCATGAGCCGGGAGAACCAAATCCATTAAATATTCATGGGCAAGCTTTTCTTTATCAATTGCCATGGCAAAGGCCTGTCGAACTTTCATGTCATCAAACGGTTTCATTCTGCTATTAAAACCAATGTAATAAACATCAACTGATGGGGTTTCAATATAAAGCTTTGCCAGCTCCGCGTCATAAACCTCGGGATCGTAACTGGAATATTCAGGTCCCCGAACTTTACCAACAGTAGTTTTTCCAATACCGGTTATATAAACTTCGTTTTCTTCAAAATTCATCAACGGGCTGCCGCCGCCAGCTAAATTGACAATGAATCTCTCTGTCTTGGGCATACCCAAATGGTAATCTTTATTGCGCTCTAAAACTATTTTTTGACGTCTCTCCCAACTTGTTAGTTTAAAGGGTCCTGTACCGTTCGGTCGGCGGGTCCAATTATATTTTTGGATATCCGCTTCCACCTGAAGTTTATCTACCACAAAAGCAGTCGGATAGGTTAATTTCCACAAGAAATATGGTTTTGGCGCGTCAATGGTTATTTTAAGAGTTTTTTTATCCAAAACCTCTATTCCCGGAATATCTCCTATTACTTTGGTAATATCAAAAGGTTCATTAATATCTTTTTCTCGATAAACCCGATTTTCAATCCTGCCCCGAATCATATCCTCTGCTTCAATAATATCAGAAAGATAAAGCTCGGCCGTGGTTGAGGGAATTGGTCTTAAATGACTATCGCAAGCTCTGTCTATTGAATATTGAAAATCGTAGGCAGTAACTTCCCGGCCATCATGGAATTTAGCATTATTCCTAATTTTAAAAACATAAGAAACAGTGCCATCTGGATTATAAATTGGCTCGGGAATCTCTTCGCAAAGGTCAGGCGCCATTGCCACTTTAGCATCGGCTTTTTCTCCCTGAACTATCCATTTGGAAATCCATTGCTGCCAATTTTTGGGCATTTGCATCAATGTTTCAGAATCAATATAGCGAATACCCCCTTCTTTTTCCTTGGCAACATCTTTTGGAACCAAAACTAAAGTCAAAAGTCCGCCAAATACCTCTTCAATATAGAAAGCTGAACTGGCATCGCCAGTTAAAGCCGGGTCCATAGTTAAGGGGTCGCTCCCGTCTAAATAGATAGTTGATGTATCAATTTCCGACCGGACCCCTGGATTGGCTGTTTTTGTCCCGCAACCGGCTACAAGCCCGGTTATTAAAACCGTTATTAAAACCAAACAAACCATTGCATAAATCAGTCCTTTTTTCATTTTTTACCTTCTGTAAAAATTTTTAGCCCTTTCTTGATTCGGCTATATCTGTAGCTGAAATCCTCAACAAAGAAAAACTTAAAATCCAAAGAACCACTACAATTCCCGGAAAAATCAACAAGTAAGGATGGGCAGATATTAAATCAATGCTTTGCATTTCAAAAAACATTACCCCAAAAGAAGGATGAGGGGGACGAATTCCAAATCCCAAAAAAGATAAAGCGATTTCTGTTCCAATAACAAAACCCATAGTTGAAGTAATGCTTAAAATGATGAGTCCGAGCAAGTTTGGCAAAATATGATGGAACATAATTCTAAAGTCCGAGGCCCCAAGGGCTTTGGCCGCCTCAATATAGCCAAGCTCCCTAATCTGCAAAACTCGAGCCCGAAGAGTTTTTGCTCCCACTACCCAGGCAAACAAAGAAATTGCTCCAAAAACCAAAACCAAATCGGCAAATCCCGTTTGAGCCAACCACTGCCAGCCAAGTGTTTCATAAATAAAGTTATTATAGCCCGGCCGCAAAGTAGCGGCTATCAAAAGCACCAAATAAAGGGTTGGGATTGAGTAAAGAATTTCCCCTGTTCTCATAATCAAAGTGTCAATCCAGCCGCCGTAATATCCGGAAATTATACCTAAAAGGACCGTAATTATGAGTCCTCCAAAAACAATGTACAAGATTGAAACCATAGCAGTTGTGCCGGTAGCTCCCAAAATCCTGCTAAACATATCTCTTCCGTAGTCATCAGTTCCGCACAAATGCTCCCAGGAAGGACCTTGAAAATTCGGCCCAACTTCTTGTTTATTATAATCATAGGGAGCAAAAACCGCTCCTAACACGGCCATTAAAAACAGAAATAAAATCATCGCCAGAGAAATTTTAGCCAATCTTCGATGGAAAATTTCTCGGAAAAGTCGTCCAATCATTTTTTCGCCTCATTTATTTATTTCAAAGAACTTAATTTTCAGGTTTCTTGAGTAGTTTAGCACCAAAAGGAATATTGTCAAGCGAAATAGTTTGTCTATCTGATTTTAGTTTTTCCATGCTTTCTGAAAGCATTTGACAGTAAAGATTAAGACCAATTGAATTTACATGACCGGATTGTTCTTTGCCCAAAATATTGCCGGCTCCTCGAAGCTCTAAATCTTTCAGAGCGATTTGATAGCCCGAACCCAAACTTTCAGCTTCTTTTAAAGCCTTGAGCCTTTTTTGGGCCAAAAACGAAAGTCTTTCCGGATAAAGAAAATAACTCAAGGCCTGAATATCTCCTCGGCCGATTCTTCCCCTTAGCTGGTAAGCCTGGCTGAGTCCCAATCTTGTTGAATCAGCGACAATTAAGGTATTAACATTGGGTAGGTCCAAGCCATTTTCAATTATAGTTGTGGCAATTAAAACATCAAGCCCTTTTTTCCGAAAGTTCAGCATTGTCTCAATTAGTTTTTGTTCTGGCAGCCGGCCGTGGGCGATTCCTGTTTTGGCTTTTGGAACCAGTTTTTCAATAAAGTTTTTAGCCATTTCAATGCTTTCTACCCGATTGTGCAGGTAATAAACCTGCCCATTTCTACGCAGTTCATTTTCAATAGCCCTCTTTATAAAAATTTCTTTAAAGGGTAAAATAAAAGTTTTTATCGGCAGGCGCTGACTTGGCGGAGTTAAGATAAGACTGATGTTTCGCAAGTTTGATAGACTAAGATATAAACTTCTGGGAATGGGAGTGGCTGATAGACTTAAAATATCTATTGCTTCCCTCATTTTTTTTAGCCTTTCTTTTTGTTTTACTCCAACCCTTTGTTCCTCGTCTATTACCGCCAGTCTTAAATTTTTTCCGCAGCCTTCGCTCGCCTCCGCTCCATAGTTTTGGCGACGGAGCGTCGAGGCGGAAAATTCAACATCTTTTGATAAGAGCCTGTGAGTGCCAATCACAATATCAAATTTTCCGCTTTTGAGCCCCTCAATTACTTCTTTTTGCTCCTTCTTTGATTGTAAACGGGAAAGCATGGCAATTTTAATCGGGAGTTTTTCCAGCCTTGTTTTGAAAGTTTGAAAGTGCTGCTCGCAAAGAATAGTGGTCGGGGTGATAAGCATTGCTTGTCCGCCGGACAAAACGCATTTTACCATTGCTCGCAGAGCTACTTCGGTTTTTCCAAAACCAACATCCCCGCATACTATTCTATCCATTGGTTTTTCCGATTCCGTCATATCTTTTTTAATTTCCGCAATGGCTTTTAGCTGGTCGGGAGTTTCCAGATATTGAAAAGACGCCTCCAGTTCTTTCTGCAGTTCATCATCCTCAAGATAGGGAGGCCGCAAAACAGTTTCTCTTTTGGCGTAAATTTCCAAAAGCTCTTTGGCTAATTTTTCCGTCTCTTCTTTTATTCTTTTTTTAGTTTTTTGCCAGGCAAGGCTTCCAAGCCGGTGAATTTTTGGAATGGTAAATCCTATATATCTTGATAGTTTCCGCTCAAGCCCTAAAGGCACATAGAGCTTATCTCCAGCCGCATATTTTAAAGCATAGTAATCTTGAGTTTGGGATTTTGTATTTTGGTAATTGGGATTTGTTTCGGATTTCGGATTTAGGATTTTGGATTTTTCAATTCCAGAGAATTGAGCTATTCCATGGTCAAGATGGACTAAGTAATCTCCGGGCTTTAGATTTTTAAGCCCGGAAAATTCTTTTTGGAGCTTGAGCTTTTTTTGTAAAAGTTTTCTTGAGCCTTCCTCGTCCTCAATTTCAATTTCCAGGGATTCTATATTTTCTATTTTGTTTCCCAAAAATTCTAAACGCAAAGCCCCCTTTAAGTTAATTGGAAAAATATCAATAATATTTCCAAGATGGGAAAATTCCCCGGGTTTTTCAATGCTCTGGACTTTTTCGTATCCGAGCTCGTCCAGCTTTCTTAAAAATTCCATCAGGGGGAATTTTTGGTCTTTTTCCAGGAGCAATGTATTGTCCTGCCAGAATGATTGAGTTTTTCGAGCCTCCAATACTTTTTGAAAATTTTCTTTAAACCACAAAACCCCCCTTTCTAAAAAATATGGGGTTATACCAACAATCAGAATTTTACCGCCGCTACTTGACATACCAATTTCTTTTTTCTATAATAGGATATTAGCAGCAAAGGAGAACCATGTCAAAAGATAACGAGAAAGGAGGGACGAAGATGGATTGTCCGATTTGTAAAGGAAAAAGAGAACCAAGAAAAGACATAAAAGATGAAGAAGAATGTTTGTATTATTTTTTCAGTGAATTTTGGCCGAAATTGGGTTTATCGCCTCACGGCTGTAATTTAATGCAAAAATTAAAGTGCGGACACGAGGTTCCAAAGCATGAGCATCAAACTTGCGTTGGTTGGGCTCGCTGCGGCGAGGATTGGAAGAGAAAGACCTCTCTTGGTCAATGGGGAAAAATATTCAGGGGAGAAACTTTGTAAATCGAAACGGTAAAGAGAAAAAGGGAAATCTAACAGCCCCATCACCCATCTCCTAAACTTTAGTTTTTCTTCAAAATAGACTACCCGCTGTATCGCCTTACGGCTTTGATTGATATAAAATTCGGAGTTTATTCTAAAGATGGGTGAGGGGCGTAAGATTTTCTACAAAAAAATTCTTCGCTGTTGGCTCGTATTTTTTAAGAAAATCTAACGGAGGTGAATAAATGGCAGAAAAAGTTGTGGTCAACAAAAAGACCGGAGAAGTGGTCGGCAAAGTGTTTAAGATTTGCAAGAAGTGCGGAAGAATGCTTCTTTCGGATTATCAAGAAAATTGTCCCAATTGTGGCGGTGAATTGGAAGAGAAAGGCGTTATTGGAATTGTTTGAATCGGAAGTTGAACCTCGGAGAAATCAAAAACCTTGGGCGTTTAGGGAAGATGTTCAATGGAGAGACTCTGTAAAT
Organism: Parcubacteria group bacterium CG11_big_fil_rev_8_21_14_0_20_39_14; assembly: GCA_002787255.1. Taxonomy (GTDB): domain Bacteria; phylum Patescibacteriota; class Minisyncoccia; order Minisyncoccales. The sequence continues at coordinate 8,579 of PCWD01000049.1, forward strand.
TGAAAAGAGAAAAATAGAAAGGAGGGATGTATAAATGAAAGGTATACAGATGCCAGAGTTTTGTAAGAGATGTAAGAAAAATGTAAGTAAATGCAGATGCCCTCAGGGGCCAAAAGTAGTTTAATGTTAATAATAAAACCCAAAAACCCGATTCCAAGCGGAACCGGGTTTTTTGTGTTTATCAAAGAAAAACATAGAAAAAATAGTGTCTAAGAAATTATATTATTTTCCGGAAGTCTTCTTCATTAACTTCGGCTAATTCTAAAATTCCCTTAAATGTGCCCGGAGCCAATTCTTTAAACCCGATGCGTAATAAACAATTGCAGCGTTTCAACGCGAAACCGACCCCGATAGTACAAATCCTGACGGATTTGACTACGGGGCGAGAATAATCGCAGAACAAA
>PCWD01000069.1 GCA_002787255.1 Parcubacteria group bacterium CG11_big_fil_rev_8_21_14_0_20_39_14
ATTCATTACTCGTCGTATTCCCGAAGCTGGGATTAAGCTTCTGAAACAAAAAAAATATGAGGTAAAAGTGAGCCCCCTTGATAGAGTTTTATCACAGGATGAGACTATCAAAATGGGAAAGGGCTTTGATGCCATAATAAGTCTTTTAACGGATACAATAGACGGGAAGGTTATGGATGGTATTGGAAAGCAATTAAAAATAATTGCCAATTACGCGGTCGGTTACAATAACATTGATATTAAAGCGGCAAGGGAGAGGGGAATTGTTGTAACCAATACCCCGGGAGTTTTGACCGAAGCCGTGGCCGAGCATACTATTGCTTTGATTTTTGCTTTGGCCGAGCGGATTGTTGAGTCAGATGAGTTTGTGAGGCAGGGAAAATTCAGAGGCTGGGAACCGATGCTGTTTTTGGGAACAAGCATTATTGGAAAAACTTTGGGCATATTGGGCCTTGGCAGAATCGGGACAGAAGTCGCCAGAAGAATGCATGATGGTTTTGATGTGGAAATTATTTATTATGACGTAAAAAGAGACAAAAAGATGGAAAGAAAATGGGGCCTGAAATATGTTAGTTTTCCGACGCTTTTGAGAAAATCCGATTTTCTGAGCGTTCATGTTCCGTTGCTTCCCCAGACTCGTCACATGATTGGAATGAGAGAATTAAAAATGATGAAAAGAACGGCTTTTTTGATAAATACCTCAAGGGGGCCGGTGGTTGACGAAAGGGCCCTTGTTATTGCTTTAAAAAAGGATATAATCAGAGGAGCGGCTTTGGATGTTTTTGAATGGGAGCCTAAATTGGCTCCGGGGTTGGTAAAGTTGCCCGATACGGTTTTGACTCCGCACATCGCTTCAGCTACCGAAGAAACAAGGAATAAAATGGCTGAAATGGCTGCCAAGAATATAATAGCGGCGCTTGGGGGAAAAACTCCGCCAAATCTTATTCGGTAATCCCGAATTTTTGCTAATTTTGGTGCGAATATGTGCGAATAATTTGCACAAATTAGCACCCATATTCGCACAGATTAGCGAGTTTTTAATGAAGGTCGTTTACGATAGAAAAAAATGTATTGGCTGCGGTTCTTGCGCCGTAGTTTGCGCTGATTTTTGGGAAATGGCAAAAGACGGCAAAGCTATTTTAAAGAAGGGAAAGCTTAATCAAAAAACAACAAAATATGAAGTAGTTTTTGAATGGACCGATGAGAGGGGCTGCAATTCCGACGCTGTTGATGTCTGTCCGGTAAAAGCGATAACATTAGAAGACTAAAACCGTACACGAATATTTTTGCGAATATATACGAATAATTTGCGAATAATTGATTAAAACTTTCGCATACTATTCGCAAATATCCGCATATTTATTTGTGTGTTGTTATGTATATCCTAGAAGTCAAGCTTCGTCAAATAACGGGTAAAAAAGTCAAATCATTAAGGGAATCTGGAGTGTTGCCGGCTGTTTTGTATGGTCCTAAAATAAAAAAGGCCTTAGCTTTAGAAGTGGATTATGAGAAATTCAAAGAGTTATACCAGAAAGTCGGGGAAAGCTCTCTGATAAAATTAAAAATAGACGAATCCCATACCATTGAGACAAAGATGCGGGATAAAGAAGAAAAGGATGTTTTAATTAGAGGGGTCCAGAAAGACGTACTCTCCGATAAATTCTTGCATGCTGATTTTTACGAAGTTCTGATGACAGAAAAGATTAAATTGACGGTTCCTTTGAAATTTAGGGGTTCATCTGAAGCGGTTAAAAGTTTGGGAGGAATTTTAATAAAAAATATTACAGAGCTCGAGATTGAAGCTCTGCCAGGTGATATCCCAAAGGAATTAAATGTTGATTTATCCAAACTTGAAACTTTTGAAGATAATATCAAAGTGAAAGATATTGAGGTTTCTCCGGAGGTAAAGATTATTGCCGGTCCCGAAGAAATAGTTGTTTTAGTTGCGCCCCCAAGGGCTGAAGAAGAGCTAAAAGAACTTGAAGAGAAGCCCGAAGAAAGAGTTAAAGAAGTTGAGAAAGTTGAATTCCCGTCCTCTAAAGCTGCGACTGCGTCCTCCGAGCCTGGCGGCAACTAACAAACATTTTAAACAAATGTTTACTAAAAAGAAAAATTTTTCAAAAAAAGCCAGAACTTTCTGGCTTTTCGGGCTTTTAGCGGCTGTTTTGCTTGGTTGGGTTCAAATTAGCGTCTCTCAAGCTCCGAATAATCAAGAGCAAAAAAATTTCAAGGAAATTTTAAAAAAAGAAATCGAAGAAACTGAGAAACAAATTGAGGAGTATGGGGATATAATTGCTTCCAAAGAAACTGAAGCCCAAACTCTTTCGGGTGAAATTCAGAAGTTTGACGCTCAGATTAAAAAAATAGAGTTGGAAATTAAAAAGACCAACCTTGTTTTAGAAGAGGCTGAATTGGCGATTAGGGAAAGGGAGGCGGAAATTTCAAAAATTGAAGGGTTCCTATCTCAGCGAAAAATTCTTCTAAGAGAGTTTCTTAAAGAAATTCATAATTTTGATGAGCATTCTTTTCTGGAAATTATTTTACAAAACAATGAAATTTCCGATTTCTTTGATGAAGTTCAGGCTCTGCAAAATGTTCATAATAATTTACAGGGAGCCCTTAAAGAATTTAAAGAATTTAAAAAGGGTTTAGAGACCGAGAAAGAAGCCTATGAGGGAGCAAGGGAGGAACAATTAGCTTTGAACCGTCTTCAAAAGCTCCAACAAAATGAATTAAAAGAAAAAAGGAACGGCCGAAAAAGACTTCTTGGGGTCACAAAAGGCGAAGAAAAAAAGTATCAAAACTTATTAAAAGAAGCTAAAAAGAGCGTCACCGAAATTAAAAAACAGCTTTTTGTGCTTGAGGGAATGTCCATCACTTTTGAAGAAGCTTTGGATTTCGCAAAATTTGCTTCGGAAAGAACCGGCGTCAGGCCCGCCCTTTTGCTGGCAGTGCTTCATGTTGAGACAAAACTCGGAACGGATCTCGGCACAGGAAATTGGAAGAGAGATATGAAACCTGGCAACCAGCAGAAAGCTTTTAAGGAAATTTGTGAAAAATTAAATCTTGACCCCGATTTGATACCGGTTTCCCGCAAGCCGTCTTATGGTTGGGGGGGGGCAATGGGACCGGGTCAGTTTTTGCCGCAAACTTGGTTATCTTACGAAAATGAAATCGCTCAGCTTGCGGGGCACAATCCCCCCAATCCCTGGGACTTAAAAGACGCTTTTGTGGCTACCGCTCTTAAGCTTGCCAAAGCCGGAGCAAATCTTAAAACTTATGAATCGGAAAGAAAATCTGTATTGATATTTTTTGCCGGCAGCCGGTGGAACAGACCTCATTATAGTTGGTATGGAACAAAAATAATGAATCAGGCCGAAATCTACCAAAAACAAATTAATATTTTGGAGGGAAAATAACCCTGTACCACTAAAGGGTACAGGGTTACCGTGAACCCTTTAGTGGTTCACGGTAAATTATGGTCAAAAGGATGGACTATGGAGTTTCAGTCTCTATAGTAACAAAATACGGCCGCAATAGCCGTATTTTTATCTCTTTAATAAATTATTATTTTAATTGTTTTTGCAGTTCATCAATTATTTGGTCCAAATTACCGTCCATAATTTTTTCTATATTGTGCCAGCTTTTTTTTATTCGGTGGTCGGTAATTCTATCCTGGGGAAAATTATAAGTCCTGATTTTTTCCGACCGATCCCCCGAACCTATTTGCTTTTTTCGGGTTTCTGAAGTCTTTTTGGCTTCTTCCTCCAATTTCATCGCCATTATTCTGGCCCTTAAAATACTTAAAGCGTATTCTTTATTTTGGACCTGGGTTCTGGCTTGTTGGGAGCTAACCGCGATTCCTGTCGGCAGGTGGGTAACCCTGACCGCTGATTCTCTTCGATTAACAAGCTGACCCCCCGGTCCAGAAGCTCTAAAGGTTTCAATTTTTAAATCCTGGGGATTAATTTTTATTTGAGCGGTAGATGGTTTTGGCAGAACAGCCACTGTGGCGGCTGAGGTATGTACTCTTCCGCTTTTTTCTGTTTCGGGAATCCTTTGAATTCTATGAACTCCGCTCTCATATCGCATTTTGGAAAAGGCGCTTCCGTTTTTAATTTCAAATATAATTTCCTTAAGACCTCTGAGACTTGATTGATGGGAGGTTAAAATATTTAAATTCCATCCCATTTTTTGAGCATATTTTGAGTACATTCTAAAAAGGTCGTTCGCAAAAAGGGCGGCTTCTTCTCCGCCAGCGCCGGCTCGAATTTCAACAATAGCCGGCCCCCTTTTTGGAGTTTGTTCATCACCTCCATTTGTTAAGGTTTCCAGCTCCTTCTCTAATAATTCTTTTTTGAGGACAAGATTTGCTATTTCCTCTTCGGCTAAATTTACAAGGTCAATATCCTCTTTTGCCTTTATAATTTCCTCATTTTCTAAAATATTTTTTTTAATTTCCTCAATTTCTTCTGCTTTTTCAATTATTTTTTTTAATGTTATGTATCTTTTGGAAAGTTCTTCCAATTTTTCTGGACAAGAAATTAGCTCGGGGTCAGCGAGTTTTTGGGTTAATTCATCGTATTCTTCTTTAATCTCTCCCATATTAGCCAAAATTTTTCGCAAATTATTTGCGTTAGATTCGCATATTTATTTAGTGTGTTATTTCCGTTTCCTCTTCTTTATTTCTGCTTTCTTAGCCAATCTCTTTTTAAATCTTTCTACTCGGCCGGCAGTATCAACCATTTTTTCCTTGCCGGTATAAAAAGGATGGCAGGCAGAGCAAATTTCTGTCTCAATTTCTTCCCTGACAGAGCCAACAGTAAATTCGTTTCCGCAGGCACAGCGAACCTTGGCATTGGGATAATACTTTGGATGAATGTCTTTTTTCATAACTTTGTTTAAGCACATAGGCGCTTACTCGGATTTACCTCGCTCGCGCGCTATTTACAATGCGAACGGAGTCCCACACCGAGTTTTGCTCTTTGCTTTTTGATTTTATTTTAGTATAGCCGAAATATCAATTTAATCAAGAGTTTTCCTTCCATCCGTGTTTCCTCTCCGTGTTTCCCTTGAAATGTTTTTGTGTTATGGTATATTAAAATAATGTCAGAAGAAACGGCAAATGTTCAAGAAAAAAAAGCAGAAGCAAAGTCAGAAGAAAAAGATTCGGCTGATTTAATTATTGATGTAGACGAGATGGTAAAAGCCGGCGTTTATTTTGGTCACAGAAAATCAAAGCGACATCCAAAAATGAAGCCGTATATTTTTACTGTTAAAAATAATGTTGATATAATAGACCTTCAGCAGTCCGCGGAAAAGCTTAAAGGCGCTTTAGAATTTTTACAAAAGATAATCAGGGACAGGGGAAAAATTCTTTTTGTTGGAACCAGACTCCAGGCAAAAAATTCGCTTAAAGATTTAGCCGAGGCTACAGAAATGCCCTATGTTAATGAGAGATGGTTAGGAGGATTTTTAACTAATTTTCAGACAATGTTAAAGAGAATTGAATATTTTAATGAATTGCAAAAAAAGAAAGAATCAGGAGAGTTTGAAAAATATTCTAAAAAAGAACGCATAAAATTAGATAAAGAACTGAAAAATTTAGAAGAAAAATTCGGAGGGGTAAAGGAAATTAAAAAATTACCGGAAGCCCTTTTTATATTAGACTTAAAAAAGGATGCTCTTGCCGGAAAGGAAGCAAAAAGATTGGGAATTCCGGTGGTAGCAGTCTGCGACACCAATACCGATCCTGATTTGTCTGATTGGCCAATTCCGGCCAATGATGACGCCATCTCTTCAATAAAGTATATTTTAGAAAAAGTGAAAGAAGCCATTTTGAAGGCGAAAGAAAAATAATTCTGTGTAGTTCTGTGCTCTCATCTGTGTCGTTCTGTGTAAAATTCTTGTTTTCCACACAGATTTACACAAATGGGAACACAGATAAACACAGAAATAACTTTTAATACATGGGAATAGAGCAATTAAAAAAACTTAGGCAGATTACAGGCATTTCAATGATAGAGTGCAAAAAAGCTTTGGAGGAATCTCAGGGCTCTATTGAAAAAGCCCTGGAAATTTTACACAGGCAGGGAAAAATCAAAGCTCAAAAAAAAGCCGAGAGAGAAACCGGAGAGGGAATTATTGAAAGCTATATTCATTCCAACGGAAAAGTTGGTGTTTTGCTTGAACTGAATTGCGAGACTGACTTTGTGGCGCGCAATCCGGATTTTAAAGAGTTAGCTCATGAGCTTTGTTTACAAATTGCGGCAATGGCTCCGCAATACATAAAGCCCGAGGATGTGCCGAGGGAATTTTTAGATGGAGAAAGAAAAATTTACCGTGAGCAATTTTCCGGCTCCGGTAAACCAGCTCATATAATTGAAGAAATAGTTGAGGGAAAGCTCAAAAAATACTGTGAAGAAATCTCTTTACTGCCCCAGTCATTTGTTAAAGACGAGCAAAAATCAATTCAGGATGTTATTAACGATTATATTTTAAAACTGGGAGAAAATATTACCGTAAAAAGATTTGTTGGATTTTCAATCAAAACACACTAATTTATTACAAATTACCTATACAAATTATTACAAATATATTTGTATAACATTTGTATAAAGCATTTGTAGTTAATTCGCGTAACAAATGTTAATCAAGCTTATTTTTGTAGTTTCTTTTTTGGGGATTTTGGCAATGATTTTTAAGAGAGTTCCCCAACTTTCGGGACTTTCTTTGGAATCTGAAAAATTGGAAGAAGAAAAGGAACCGGTTTTAAAGAGAAAATTTTTTGATATTGAAAATTGGGAAAAGAAATTTTCTCTCTCACTGGGAAAATTATTTAAAAAAATCAGGATTTTTTCTTTAAAATTAGAAATTTTTTCAGCTCAACTCTCTAAAAAATTTCAGGATAAATCAAAATCTCCCTCAAAATCCGAAAAAGATTACTGGAAAAAATTTAAAACAGATAAAAGCTCGGAAGACAAGTCGTCCTAACTCCAGCAGTAAAGCGGTTGCTTTGTCTGCCTGGCATAGTCCAGGTCGAGGTAGCTCAATGGAAGAGCGGTGGTTTTGTCCCAGAAGTATCTTGTTTCGCGAAGCGAGACTTAGAACTTCGGGGTCCCGTAAATTCTAGCCGCCTTAGCTCAATGGCAGAGCAACTGTTTTGCCCCAGAAGTATGTTGTTTTGTGAAGCAAAACTTACAACTTCGGGGTCCCGCAGTTCTAAATTGTGCCAGGGTAGCTCAGTAGGCAGAGCAACGGTTTTGTAAACCGTGGGTCAGGAGTTCGACTCTCCTCCCTGGCTTAAGCACAATTAAGATACTGCTGGGATAAACAGTAGGTTCTCGGTTCAAATCCGGGAGGCGGCTCCAAAAAGAAAAGGCGGCTAAATTTTCTGGGATAAACCATTGGTCGGGTGTTCGAATCACCCCGTCGGCTCTTAACAATTTTGAGATTTTTGAGATTTGAGATTTGAATTTTGAAATTTTTTGTAGGGGTGCGTCGGATAGCGGCTATTCCACCTCTCTGTAAAAGAGGCGCTTTCGGGCTTCGCAGGTTCGAGTCCTGCCGCACCCACATAGAAATATTAAATATCAAAAATAAAAAATCAAAAACCGAATATTAAAAATTTTTTATATTTTATTTTTGATTTTCAATATTGATTGAGCCCGAAGGGCGAAGGAACGTGCCGATGTAGCTCAGTTGGTAGAGCACGTCTTTGGTAAAGACGAGGTCCGCGGTTCAATCCCGCGCATCGGCTTAAGAACAATGTTTAGATTTAGAAAAAAAAATTTAATACTGTTTCTTTTTCTTTTGATTTTGCTGATAATAATTTTTTATTGGCAAAATATTAAAGAAATCATTGGCCCAATAAGTGAAGAGTTTGAAAGACCTGAAGCAGGAGAGACGGAAGAAGGGGTGTCTCCGCCAGAGGAGGAAATAAAACCCGAGGCAACCAAGGAAACAGAGGCTGTTGAAAAAAAGTCTGAATTTTCAAGGGAAGAATTTATGACCTATGTTAGCAAGAATATTTCTACTCTTTCTCCGGAAAAACCGGTTTTGGGCGGTCGGTGGGGAGTGATTAGATTTTGGTTTACAAAAGACGGGGTTGCCTATGCGGAATACGAAGACGGTCATATTTTGCGGCAAATTTTAGTAGAGGCCAAAGAAGGAAGCGAAGGTAAAACCAATTATAAAGTGCTGGGTTATTTTGAGCCGGGAATTAATGAGTGGATTTTGAAAGACGGAAACGACCCTCATTTTGGAAAATTGAGGGAGCTATATGAGTGGGATGATATAGACAAAGTCTGGCGGAAAAGATAAGACCGCTGATAAATCGCTGATAGCAACGCTGATTAAACGCTGATTTATTTTCAGCGTAAAATCAGCGGTCCGCTGCCGAGGGCAGCGCCAATCAGCGTAAATTCAGCGTTTTTCACGAAGTGAAACTATGAGTCAAGAAAATATTATCAAACTTCAATGTAGTCAATGCAAAAGGGTTAATTATTATACTCACAAAAACAAAAAAACGGTTGAGAAGAAATTGGAATTAAAAAAATTTTGTCGTTGGTGTCGTAAACATACCCCACACAAAGAAACCAAGAAATAAATACCAGTGACCCCGAGCTTATCAAGGGGCAGGTGGCGCAGAAAACATACGGCGCATAAGGAGACGAAAAAATAGGGGACGTGGTGAAATGGCATCATGGGAATCTCCAAAATTCTTGTTCCGGGTTCGAATCCTGGCGTCCCCGCCACATCCGAGCCGCGCAAAGCGCGGCGAGTAAATTCGGTTCGAGCTATTTTAAGAATACACCGCAACAGCACCATACGGCGCGTTGCGAGGCACGAACCGAATGGTTTTCTGCGCCCGCATAAATTTTTGATAGCGCAAAAATTTGAGTAGT
>PCWD01000068.1:0-8890 GCA_002787255.1 Parcubacteria group bacterium CG11_big_fil_rev_8_21_14_0_20_39_14
AAAGGTCTATAATGTATACCTCACCCCTTACGAAGCCCTTAGAAGGCTTCCTGGAGCCCAAGAATTTTTGAAAGAAGGCCTTACTTTCGAAAAACTCGATACTATTGCCAAAAAACAAAGCGATAACGAATGCGCTATCGCTATGCAAAAAGCTAAAGACGAAATATTTAACAATTTTAGCCGTCATAAACTTCAATTTCCGACGGTTTTCACTACTTTCATTTCAGGGTCGTATGTTGATTAGAAAATACTCCCGTATCAAATCATCTAAAATGTAAGGTCAACTTTTTCGCGATCGCGAAAAAGTTGACCTTTTCCTTGGAGAATACATTGGCAAACTTCTAACGGGGCAACCCTCCGTATTTTCTCGTTCTTTTTGATGTTCTAATTTAGATATCTAAATTCTTTACTTTCTTGGCGTAGGTTTGAATAAATCTTTTTCTTGGCGCCACTTCCTCTCCCATCAAAACATCAAAAATGTGGTCGGCTTCTTTGACGTCTTCAATGGTTACTTGTTTTAAAATTCTTTTTTGGGGGTCCATTGTGGTCTCCCAGAGCTGTTCGGGATTCATTTCGCCCAAACCCTTGTAGCGCTGAATTGTCAGCCCCGAGATTTTCAAATCCCCAACACCTTCTTCTTTAATTTTCTTTTTTGAGACGGGAAATGCTTTTTCCTCTTTGGTCTTTCTAAGTACGGCTAAAACTTTTGTTTTTTCATCCTCATTGTAAACATATTCAATTCTTTTGCCTGCCCGTATTCTATAAAGCGGCGGCTGGGCTATATAAAGATGGCCGGCCTCAATCAAGGGTTTAAAATAACGATAAAACAAAGTTAAAAGCAGTGTCCGAATATGATTACCGTCGCTGTCTGCGTCGGCCATTATGACAATTTTTTTGTATCTTAATTTATCAAGAGCAAAATCCTCGCCAATGCCGGTTCCGATGGCAATAATTAAAGTTTTAATTTCTTGAGATGATAAAATTTTATCAATTCTGGCTCTTTCAACATTTAAAATCTTTCCCCGCAGGGGCAAAATCGCCTGAAACTGACGATCCCGAGCCATCTTACAATTATGGACAAAAATTCCCGAAGCCAAGGCAAAATTATGAGTACCCTCTACTTCCAAATCATAAACGTCAATTTTCTTCTTGAGTTTTATTGTTTTTTTAATTCTGTGATTATAATTTAAAATAGCTTCTTTTAAATTTTTTTCATTGCCGTTGAAGAAACGTTGGCAAATTGTTTCATATTTCAAAAGATTCCTATCTTTTTTTTCTAATTTCTCTTTGGTATATTTTTCTTTATCTAATTCGCCATATTTCTCAAAAATCTCTTTCATTAGTTTAAGGGCTTTTTCTTGATAAGTTTGATTATAAGCTATTTTCCGCTTGGTCCTGAACTTTGGAGTCCATTGAGCTTTAGTTTTTTGAGCTCGCCAACTAAGTAATTCGGGATTTTGCCATTGGGATTTTGCCTTGATTGAAAGTTCTTTTTTCTTCTCGGGATGAAATTCAAAATATTTTTTTACTCTTTCTGCTTGTTTTCTTTTATTCTCTGCTCTGGCCCAATATTCTTTTTGCATTTTATTTAATAATTTATTATTTTTTCTTCTATATTCCGGGGAATTATTATAAAAATTTAGAAATTTCTTGCCCATATATCTTTTATAGTCTTCGTTTTCCCATTGTTTCTTTGCTCTCTCACTTAACATTTTTTTCATCTTTGGAGTTGTCATAATCTGTTTAATCTTTTCTTTATATTCTTTTACCTGATGAGCCTTCTTTGCTTTTTCCTTAACATCCTCTCGGTGAAGACCAAATTCAAGCATCTGACGATGATAATCCCAATGCTCTTCTTTTGGCATTCGTTTTATGTTCCCCGGATTATTGTTTAATTTGTTAAAATCAATATGGTGTTTATCGCAACCAGCTTTCTCCAAATAAATCCCTTTTTCAAGATTATACTTATCGGATAAAAGATGGGTGAAAATCCATTTTCTTTTTTTATTATCAAAAACCATCTCATAACCATCAATAGTAATCCTCCCACCTTTTTTTGAATACTTTCTGTAAAGAGACCTTAGAGAATCTGCCGGTATCAAATCCTTTGCCATTTTATAATCCCCGTTTCTTAACATAAATCTATGATTAGGAGTGCAGACTATTTCTTTGTTGTTATCCAATATTATTTTTATAACCTCAACATTGGGCTTTGTTCTTCTGGGACTTTTTATTAATTCAATACCAACTGTTCCATTATTTTTAATAGTATAACAATAATTTTTTATTCCTTTTTTATCCTCCCGAATCAGCTCCTTGAAGCTTAAATTCCGACCATCAGCTAAGGCAACCTTAGTCTCTTCAGAAAAACAACTGCCGCCGGCGCTGTCGCCCTCCACCAGGAAAATTTCCGACTCTTCGGATTTGCGGGAAGAACAATCGGCTAACTTTCCGGGCAGAGCAAAACCCTCCAAAACTCCCTTTCTTAAAACAGTATCCTTTGCCGCCTTGGCGGCCTTGCGAGCTTTGGCTGATATTATACATTTTCCAATAATTGCTCTGGCGTCCTGGGGATTTCTTTCCAAAAATTCATAAAGTTCCTGGGAAACTATTGTTTCCACAGCTGTTCTGACTTCGGGATTTCCCAACTTTGCCTTGGTTTGCCCCTCAAATTGAGGTTCTTTTAATTTAACCGAGATTACGGCGGTTAATCCCTCCCTGACATCATCGCCGGTTAAATTCTCATCATTTTCCTTTAGAAGCTCGCTTTTTCTGGCATAATCATTAAAGGTTCTGGTAATTGCCGTTCTAAGGCCGGTGAGATGCATCCCGCCTTCGCCCGTATAGATATTATTTGCAAAGCCCTCCTCATGGCATTCAATATCCTGGGTATATTGAATTGCCCCCTCAACTAAAATTTCCTCAAATTCCCGGGAAAGGCTAAAAATATTTGGATGAATCGGCTTTTCATCGGAGTTTAAATATCTAATATAGGAAACCAAGCCTCCTTCAAAATAAAATTCATAGGATTTTTTCAACTCACTCGTTTCATCAAAAATCTTTATTTGGGTCCTGGAGACAAGATAAGCTTGCTGGCGAAGATGATTTAAAATTCTCTTCCAATCAAATTTTATTTCTTTTCCAGCCTCGCCTTTTTGAGCCTCAACAGCTCCGCCCCTGACAGAAAAAACCTCGGCGTCTGGTTCAAAAATCACTGTCGTGCCGGTCTCCTCTTTTGGGCACTTCGCAAATCTCTTAACTTTTGTCCTGGCTCTCCCCCGGGAATATTCCTGAAAGTATTTAAAGCCTCCACGGCGAACCTCAACTCTGAGCCAGGAAGACAGGGCGCAGACAACCGAAACGCCGACTCCATGCAATCCCCCGGCAATTTTATATGATTTTCCGCCAAATTTTGCCCCGGCATGAAGGGTGGTCATCACCGTCTCCAAAGCTGATTTTTTTGTTTGGGGATGCTTTTCAACCGGAATGCCCCGACCGTTATCCTCCACACTCACCCTGTTGCCGGACAGCAGCTTTATTGTCATCCTGTTTCCATAGCCAGCTAAAAATTCATCCAAACAATTATCGCAGCATTCCCAAATTAAATGATGCAGCCCTTCCGAACCAGTTGAACCAATATACATTCCCGGTCTTCTGCGAACCGGCTCCAAACCCTCCAAAACATAAATATCCTTTGCCCCGTAAACTTCATCAACCTTTTTTCTCGGTTTAATCTCCTTTTTAAGTCTTTCCTTTTGGGGCTTAACTTTTTTGACAGGCTTCAAAACTCCGCCTTTTTTCTTTGGCTTAATAAATCTTTTATTTATATTTATCTTTTTAGTCTTTTTCCGAACCATACTATAGGATATTGGATATTGGATATTTGGATATTGGATATTGGATAATCATAATCTAATATCTAATATCTAATATCTACTTCCTGACTTCCCATTCCGGTTCTTCCTCCAGGGTTTTTATAATCTTTTCCAAAAGCTCGTTTATTTCTTTCGGAGAAAGAGTCCTGTCCTCGGCTTGAAAAATTAAATGGAAAGCTAAATTTTTCCTGCCCTGAGGCAATTCTTCGCCCTCATAAATATCAAAAATATCGGTATCTCTTAATAGTTTTCCGCCGGCTATTTCAATTTTATTCAAAACCTCCTCGAGCCTGACTCTAAAAGGAACCAAAATTGCCAGGTCTCTTACCACGGCCGGATGCCGGGAAATCGGCCGATATTCCTGCTCCTCGGTTGCCAATTGTTGTAATTTCTCAAAATCAATCTCAAAAGCAACTGCCGGAATTTTTATTCCCAAAGCCTCCAAAACGGCATTATTTAGCTCTCCCAAAAATCCTATTTCCTTGCCATGACCAATTTTGAGCTCGGCGCATCTTGATTTATGCCAAAAAAGCGCCTTAGAATCTTCGGGTGTAGGCTGATATTCATCATACCAAACCTCGGTTATTCCCAAACCGCTCAACAACAAATCAACTACTCCTTTTGCTTCATAAAATGCTTCGGTAGAAAACATTGGTCTTTTTCCTGCAATTACCCCGGTTAACATTCTCTTTTCAATTATCTTTTTTTGCTCTTTGATTTTCCTAAACACTCTGCCCAATTCAAAAATTTTTATTTCATCAAAATGTTTTAAGTTCTCTTTAACATTTTTTAATAAATTGCAAATCAAGCTTGGCCTTAAAAAACTCTGAGTTAAGCTCATCGGATTTTCAAGTTCAATCAAATCAACAGGGTTATAGCCAAAGACATCCGCCTCTTTTTCGCCAATAAAAGAATAATTATAAATTTCCGAAAATCCGGCTTCTTTTAAAATGTTCTTGGAAAAATCTTCCCAAAAAATTTCATAATTTCTTTTAGGAGGAATTAAACTTGCCTGCGGCAAAACGCCGGGTATTCTCTGATACCCATAAATTCGGGCTATTTCTTCAATTAAATCCTCGGCCAGAGTAATATCCTGTCTGAAAGTCGGAACCTCAACTAAAAAATACGGGGGCTGGACCTTGATAATTTGGAGATTTATTCTTTCTAAAATTTTTCTAATTTCTTTTTCTGGAATTTTCAGCCCGAGCAAACTTTGAACATAATTTAAATCCAGCCTAATTCTTTTTGGCAAAACCCCGAAGGACCGAGCACTCAAGGCGTTGAGTGCTCGACCTACGGGGCGAGCCTTTTGGGGGTAAACATCAATTATTTCCGACAAAATATCACCGCCAGCCATTTTTTGAATTAAGGCGGCAACTCTATCAATTGCTTCCGAAGTTAAATTGGGGTCAATTTGGCGTTCAAAACGGAAAGAAGAATCGGTTTGAAGACTTAACTTTCCTGAGCTGCGCCGAATATTCAAAGGGTTAAAATTAGCCGACTCTAAAATAATATTTTTTGTTTCTGCGTCAATCTCGGCTTTTTTCCCCCCTTTTATTCCGGCAATAGCCAAAGGGTCATTAATATCAGCGATAATCAAAACACTCTCGTCTAAAACGTATCTTCCCCCATCCAGAGTAATAATTTTTTCACCCCTTTTAGCCCTTCTTACAATTATTTTTTTTATTTGAGATTTGAAATTTGAAATTTGTTTCGGATTTAGAATTTCGGATTTCGGATTTAGGCTTTTGATTTTATCAAAATCAAAAGCGTGCAGTGATTGTCCGCTTTCCAGCATTACATAGTTTGTGGCGTCAACAACATTATTAATCGGGTTATAACCGCAAGTTTTTAATCTTTCTTTTAGCCATTTTGGCGAGGGCCCAACTTTAACCCCTTGAACAATTCTGGCCGTATAGCGAGGACACAATTTTTTATCTTTAACTTCAACCTCTAAAAGAGCTTTTGTTTTTAATTTTTTATTTTCATTTAGTTTTGATTTTAAAAGCCGGAACCTGGAGTTTATGAGCGCGCCGCACTCTCTCGCTATTCCGATATGAGAAAGGCAGTCATGAGCTCGATTTGGCAAAACATCAATGTCTAAAGCAAAATCTTCTTTCACCTTTTTGAGCTCCCCGACCTCAAACGAATGCAAAGTTAAAAGCTCAGCCAATTTTTCCGGCTCCGGAAGATTCAAAACATATTCTTTTAGCCAGTTATAGGAAAATTTCATATCACATTTTACTATTGAGAAGTTTTCTCAATAAAGGATGACTGGAGTTGGGCCGCGGTTTGATATAACTTTTTTGGGAGCGGTTTCCAGGTCATAACAATAACTAAAAAATAAATAAGAAAATAAAAGAAATAATTCAAGTCAGAATAGAGGGGACCGAGTTTAAACACATTGATTAAATGTTTAAAATTGTTCTAAAAATCTTAAATCGCCTCCGTAGAACAAACGGATGTCGTTAATCTTATACTTAAGCATTGCCAGACGGTCAAGGCCAAGCCCAAACGCGAAACCCTGCAAATTCCGGGGATTATATCCAACCGCTTTGAAAACATTAGAATGAACCATACCCGCTCCTATTAGCTCGAGCCATTTTCTGCCATCCTTGCTAATAAGCACCTCAAGCCCTGGTTCAACAAAGGGAAAATAACCTGGTTGAAATCTAATTTTAATCTTCTTTTTAAAAAATATATCTAAAAACTCGCTGACTATCGCTTTTAAATTGGCTAAATTTACATCTTTGCCAACCATCAATCCCTCAACCTGATAAAACTGGACATCATGATAAGCATCGGTTGCCTCATGCCGGAAACAGCGACCCGGAACAATAATTCTGAAAGGAGGCTCGTGGGCTTCCATATACCTGAGCTGCACCGGAGAAGTATGGGTTCTTAATAATAATCTTGGATTTTGGATTTTGCCTGCCCCGTAGGGTCGCGAAGCGACTCCTTCGGGGGATTTTGGATTTTTTGGCTCTTTGAGCCAAAATGTATCCCACATATCCCTGGCCGGATGTTCTTTTGGAATGTTCAGGGCATCAAAATTATAATATTCGTTCTCAATTTCCGGACCCCCAACCACTTCAAAACCCATTTGAGAAAAAATCTCTTCTATTTCTCTTAAAATTTTGGTCAGGGGATGCAAATGACCCGGGATTATCTTTTTTCCGGGCAATGTTATATCTATTTTTTCTTTTTCAAAACTTTGTTTTTCCGCCTCTTTTTTTAAAATTTCGCTTTTTAATTTAAATTCTTTTTCTACCAGACCTTTGAGCGCATTGGCTTTTTGGGCAATTTCAGCCCGTTTTTCTTTTGGCAAATTTTTAAGCTCGCGAAAAATCAGGGTAATTTCTCCTTTTTTACCCAAGTATTTTTTATAAAGCTCCTCAAGAGCCTTAAAGCTTTGAGCTTCTCTAAGCTCTTTCAAAATTGTTTCCTCTTTTGGCGTCATTCTTATATTTTATCCTAATTTAAAAAACAAAACAATCACCCGTTAGAAGTCTGCCAATGTATTTACTGGCCTCGTTAGAAAGATATGTTTCTAATTGGGCGATAGTTTAAATAAATTAAAGTGGTTATAAAACTTTGGCTTGCAAAATAATCGCAGACTTCTAACGGGGTACCTAAAAACGGCGCTAAAATTGCGCCGTTCTTTCTCGTTGTTTTGGGTTCTGCTTAAAGCTTGATTAGCCTAATATGAATAAAGAAAATATTAATAATAATGTGAATGACAATAATATGGGTAGCCAGAACTGGGAAGACCTCCCATAAACTCAAGAAATCCAATCCGGTTGAGAATCTTATCAAATTGGTTTTGCAGATTTTCCAGCGCTGAACGGATTTTTAAAAGAAGCTCGTAATCTATAACCGGGGTTAATTTTTCACAGCAAAACTTTAAGCATATAAAACTTTTGTTTTCTTTTAATGAGCAGCCGTTTTTGCTCAAAAACGGACAATAACTCTCCCAATAATCTGGCCTGACTTCAAAGGAAGAGGCATATTTTTGAGGTTCCGGGAGCTGAAAGTTTAAAAGAGCTAAATATGCCACATCTTCTAAATTACAAATTAAACTGCTGCAGCACCTTCCTTTGCACTGATGACACACCTGATGTGCCTGTTTGGAAGAAAAAACCTGAATTAATTCCGTTCTGGCCGCTATTAATCTTGAATGCAGAACTTTTAATTCCTCTAATTTTGACTGCTCTAAAGAGTTAAAAAATTCTTTCGCTTTCTCGAGCCCCTGTTTGAAACAATCGTATCTTTCCGAATTCCTTCTCTCCACCGCTTCCCTGTTTTTTATTTTAATAGATAACCTGTCTTGAAATTCTTTAAGCTCTTCAATAAACAATTTGTCAGACAATTTGTCAAGTTTTCTGAAAATAATATATATCCCTTTCTGCCTAATAACCACTCTTTATGGACCTCCATTTCAAACTAACTCTGTTAAGTATATCATCTTTACTAAAAAAGTCAACCCCCGTTAGAGGTCTGCCCCGCTCGTGGTTTTTTTCGCAAACGGCCGTTTGCCATTTTAACCAATTTTGGGGGGATTAGTTTCCGATTGACAATAGATTATATTTCCGACGGCCAGATAAATCTTACGCGGCCGGATAAATCTTACGAGGTCCGACTTCATAAAACCTGTCTTAGAACAGTCCCTGGTTGACAATAAATGGAGTGGGTTGCCGCTGTTGAAATCAAACTTCAACAGAAAATTGATTCGTTATTTATTCAGGCGAAATTCAAGAAACTGACGTGGTCGTTCCTTGAGACTATCCCCTAACGGATGTCCAGTAAGTGCGGGGCTTAGCTCGCAAAGCTCGCTCAAAACTCCAATATGGCGGCCCCAACCGGATTTGAACCGGTGTTACCAGAATGAGAGTCTGGCGTCCTGAGCCACTAGACGATAGGGCCTTGTATATTAAACCTGATGCGTAATAAATAATTGCAGCGTTTCAACGCGAAACCGACCCCGATAGTACAAATCCTGACGGATTTGACTACGG
>PCWD01000068.1:8981-16849 GCA_002787255.1 Parcubacteria group bacterium CG11_big_fil_rev_8_21_14_0_20_39_14
GAAAATTATTACGCACTATCTTTATTCTATAACACCATTTTAATAATTTGCCAACAAAAAAACCTCTTCACGAGGGGCGAGTGGCGGATTTTTCTATAAAACCTAAATTTCCTTAATTTCTTTGACAATCTTTTCCATTTCCATTTCCTTTGAACCCTTAATTAAAATTAAATCGCCTTCTTTGATTTCGTTTTGGATTATTTTTCCGGCTTCTTCTGATGTATTGAATTCAAAAATTTTCTCTTTGGGAAATCCCCTTTTGACCGCTTCATCGGCAATAAATTTAGCTCGGGAGCCGACACAAAAAAGCAAATCCAGGAATTTTGAGGCGCTTTCCCCAATTGTTCTATGGGCCTGTTCAGTATATTTCCCAACGCCAAGCATGTCTCCCAAAACAGCAACTTTTCTTCCGCCGCTTTCCAATTCTTTCAATACCAGCAAAGAATTAAACATTGAAGCGGGAGAGGCCTCAAGGACATCATTTAAGAGCCAGGTTCGCTTTACTCCCTTCTCTAAAGTCATTTGTAAAACCGGACTTTTATATTCTTTTAGAGCCTGGGAAACTTCTATTAAATTTAATTTAAAAATTAAACCTACGGCTGCCGCGGCAAGAGCCGAATAAATATGAAGTTTTCCATAAACCTGATGGAGCCAAATCGGCACGGCGCTGCCGTCAAAATTTAATTTAAAATTGAGCCCTGAATTTTTAAAGTTCTCCGGCAAAAATTGATGAAATATGTCAGAAGCCGTAAGGTCAGCTCCTTCCTGAAATCCAAAAGTTAAAGAGTGGGAGCCAATTTCCTCTTTTATTTCCCTTACTGTTTCATCGTCATAATTTAAAACAACGTGTCCAAAGGACGGCAAATTCTTCAAAACTTTAACTTTAAAATTTTGAAGGGCCTGTGATTTTGGTCCGGCAAAAAATTCAACCCTGGCCGGAATTTCCCCCAAGGCCGTCACCACAACAACCTCCGGTCTTAAAAATTTAAAATATTTTGGAAAGTTAAAAGCGCTTAACTCTATTTCAAAAACAAAAATTTCCGGATAATTTCCGGGAAAAAACAAAGTTTTTAAAAAATTAGCAAGCGAGCTGCCTAAAATATTAAAAATAATGTCCCTTTCTGTTGGCTCAAAATCGCCGGGGGGAAAAGCGAGATTTTTCTTAACTCTGAATTTTTTAGCAAGAACGCAAAAAATAGCCTCTTTGGCGCAAGTCTTTCCGATGTTTCCCGTCACCACCACAACTCTTGGTTTATGTCTCCATAAAATAAATTTTGCCAATAATCTCAACATAATGCGAATATGCGAATTTAATGCCAATTATGCGAACTGCGAATATGATGGTAATAAGGTATTCGCAATTTGTAGACTTGCCCCGTTAGAGAATTGAGAACGTTTATTATTCTGACAGAGCTCAATTTTTTTAACATCGTTGTTGATTTTGGATTACACATTGATTTCTCTAACGGGGTGAACATTTTGTTTGCCCGCCTGCATCGCTATGCGAAGCATTGCGGGCAGGTAGATTTGCATTATTTTTCTGTTTCTTCTTCGTAGTCCGGAGGAATTTCATAATAATTAATAATGTATTGAGCCAATTCCCTGAAAGCCGGCACGGCCGAACCTTCGGCGAATCGAACTCCTATTGGTTTATCCAATTTTACAAAAATAATAAATTGAGGAGCAAAAGCCGGAAAAAAACCAACAAAAGAATGAATGGTCCAGTCCGAATAACCGCGTATATCAAGATTGGGAATTTGAGCGGTGCCTGTCTTGCCGGCAATGAAATAACCCGGAATTTGAGCCATTTTGGCATGACCCGACTCTACAACCGAAACGAGCATTGCCGAAAGATAGGCGGCGGCCTCCGGAGAAATTACCTCTCTTTTAATTTGAGGTTGGGTAATTTCTTCCTCGCCCCCGGCAAAAACTTTCTTTTCAACCAAATAAGGCCTGAGCATTATTCCCTGATTGGCTATAGCTGAAACTGCTTTAAGAAATTGAATTGGGGTAACTGCTATGCCCTGACCAAAGCTAACTGTAGCATAATTGATATCTCTATTTGAATTGAGATTATTGATATTTCCAGAAAGCTCTCCCGGAAGCTCAATTCCGGTTATTTTGCCAAAATCAAATTTTTCAACATATTCTTTAAATTTTTCCTTGCCAACTTGCTGTTGGGCAAATACCGCGCCGGTATTTAACGACTTTTCTAAAACCTGAGTCATTGTTTGAACTCCATGAGCTTTACCATCATAATTTTCTATTGTCCAGCCGTCAATGTTCAATTTGCCAACATCGGTGTATGTCATTTCCGAAGTTACTTTGCCCGAATCCAGAGCGGCGGCCATTGTAATTACTTTAAAAATTGAACCCGGTTCAAAAATCCTCTCAGTCGCATCATTTTGAAAAATACTTAAATTCTTTTCTTTTTCGTAAAAATTAGGCTCAAAATTTGGCCAATTTGCCGAAGCCATTATTTTTCCGGTTTCTATGTCTGAAACCAAAATTAAGCCTCGCTCCGCCTGCCATTTTTCACAATGTTTGGCAAGTACTTTCTCCGCCTGGTACTGAATATTGTAATCAATTGTTAAGTAGAGGTCAGCTCCTTTCTGGGAAACTTCCTTTTCTTCTTTTTGGGAAAAAATCCATCTGCCCTTGGCGTCTCGCTGACCCTGACGATACCCTTCCTTGCCAGCCAAAATCTTATTGAAATACTCCTCCAGTCCGTACTGACCGACTCTTTTTTGGCTCTCGTGTCCCAAAAAACCAATGGTTTGAGAAGCAAAATTTTTATTGGGATAATATCTTAAAATTTCTTCGTTAAATTTCACTCCTTTTAAATTCATTTTTTTGAGCTCGGAGACTTTTTCTTGTTCAACTTTTGAAGCTAAAACTTTATAATAATTATCTTTATCTTCTATCTTTTTGGCAAGCTCAACCGGGTCTTTGCCCAAAATTTGAGAAACAACCTGAGAGAAATCTTCATCATCTTTAATCTCTTTTGGGACAACATAGACCAAGCCAAAACGTTTATTTATTGCCAGGGGAAAAGTTTCTCCGGTCTTTGATGTCATATAAACATTTCCCCTGGGGGGCGTAAGAACTTCAAAGCTGTGCTGTTGCCCTCTGGCTAAAGCGGAAAAGTATTGAAAATCCCTTACCTGAAGGAAAAATAAACGGCTACAAAGAACCGCTCCAAATAATATTACAAACACGCCCAAAAGTTTAATCCGCCTATTTATGATTTTTTCTTCTAATCTTGAACCGCCCAAACGACGGTCTAAATGTTGTTTCTTTTTCACGGGGACTAAAAAATTAAGATTAATTGTTGTCAATCATCATTTCAGCTGAAAAGCAACAGTTAATTAGAAATCCGATAAAGGAAGATGATGGTTTTCAACGGTTGATAAACGAGGATTTATTATCTTTACATATCGGAGTTGAGCGTTTTCTTCCAGACCCAGATATTTCGCTCTCTCAAATAGAAACTGGGAATTTTCCAAAGATAGGGCTCCAACTTTTAATTTTTGATTTTCTTCTAAAAGTCCTGAAATTTGATTTTCAAATTCTCTAATTTGATAATTTCTCTCAACCGTGAAATTTATTTGAAAAACAAAAAAAATCACTATTGAAAAAATAAGGATTCCAATAAAAAAATGTTTCCGTTTAATGTCTAAAACTCTATAATTTTGAAATCTGTCTTTTTTTTGATAGGAAATCGTAGAAAAATTTATACAAGACTTTGAAAAAGTCAAAGTTTTCGCCATATTTAGTTTGTTTTAACAGCGACTCGAAGTTTTGCGCTCCGACTGCGGGGATTTGAGCTTATTTCTTTTAGAGTTGGAATTATTGGTTTTTTTGTAAGAATATTAAGCAATCCCTCCCGCTTTTTCTCTTTAAAGAAAGATTTAACAATTCTGTCTTCAAGAGAATGAAAAGAAATTACCGCTATTCGACCTTTTGGCTCCAAAATATCAAGAGCCTGTAAAAGCGCCTGCTTCAAATTTTCAAGCTCATGATTTGCGGCAATTCTAAGAGCTTGAAAAGTTTTGGTAGCCGGGTGCCTTTTCTGCCGGCAGTACCATTGAGGCACGGCTTTTTTTATAATTTCCACTAATTGAAAAGTGCTTTTAATTCTGTTTATTCTTCTCTGTTCAACAATCTTTTGAGCAATCTTTTTAGTAAATCTTTCCTCGCCGTATTCTCTCAGTATCCTTTCAATATCCGATTCCGACCATTCATTAATAATTTTTTCGGCGGTTAACAATTCTTTAAAATTTTGCCCCAGCCTTTTATTATTGGGGGCTGGGCAACCCAGCCCATTGGAAATGGGCTGCGGTTGGATTTTGGATTTGGGGTCCTGAGTCTCTTGTTTCCAGCAATATCTCATTATTAAAGGTTCATCTTTGAGAAAGGAAAACCCGCGTTCCGATTCTTCAAGATGCCAGGATGAGAGTCCCAAATCAAACAAAATTCCCTGCACCGGCTTAAAATTATGTTTTTTAACAATTTTTTCTAAATTGGCAAAATTATCACAAACAAGAATCAAATTATTTTTTATTTCTTGTTTTTTATTTTTTATTTTAGCTGCCAGTTTTTTATATAACTCAAAATCCCATTCTATACCAAGAATTTTGCCCCCAGGCGCTATTCTCTCTGAAATGGCAGCGCTGTGCCCCCCGCCGCCGATTGTGCAATCAATAAAATTTTCATTGGGTCTTGGGGCTAAATATTCAAGAACCTCTTTTTGAAGAACAGGGATGTGAGACAATAATTTTCAATTTTCAATTTTCAATTTTCAAACAAATCCCAATTTTTTAATTTTCAATTAAATTAGTTTGAAAATTAAATCATTGAAAATTTATTGTCCCGCCATGGCGGGATCCCGCTTTGGCGGGAAAATTTGTAAATTAAATACCGAGTTCCTTCAGACGCTCCGCGATGTTTCCCACCTCTTTTTCTGTTCTTGCCTTATATGACTGCCAATTTTCCTCGCTCCAAATTTCAATACGATTATAAAGACCGATTATTACCGCATTTTTCCTCAGGGAGGAATATTCTTTGAGATAATCGGGAATTAAAACTCGACCAAGTTTGTCAAAATTAACTTCAGCCGCTCCGGAAAGCATAATTCTGACAAATCCCCTTGCCTCGGTTTGGCTGGAGGGCAAATTCCCTAAATTTTTGGCTAATTTCTCCCACTCCTCGGCCGGATAAACAACAAGAGAATTATCCAAACCCCTTGTAACAATGGCTTTCTTTCCGAGCTCCTTTCGAAATTTAGACGGAATGGCCAACCGTTTTTTATGGTCAATTGTATAAGAATATTCGCCTAAGAACATGTTCCTTCCCCCATTAGATAGAGCTTCGCTCATCTAACGGGGTCAAGATAAAAAATAAAATATAAAATATAAAAAATCTGTGTTGTTTCAAAATTTTATTTAAGAAAATTTTGAATACTTATTTTCTTATTTTTGAGATTTTGGGATTTAAATTCCGGGTTTATTCTACTGACTTTCCTCACTTAAGTTAATACCAGTTCATTGCCACTTTAGCCTTATTTTAAGAGATAAACCAGTATTTTACATCAATTAAGTTAAGTGAGGAAAATCAGTACTTATCCCCAATTTCTGGAAGTTATCCACAGAATTATCCACTATTTACCACTATGTTTGTATTTTCGCCCACCAAACCCTACCTGTCAACTGCAAGTTATCCACAGGCCCGTCAAGCCCGTCCCGAAATCGCTCATTTGAACGAAACCTTAACCTGCCTTCCAAAACAAAACCCGCATCCATACCCTAAAATGAATGCGGGCGCGCTAATCGAAAGACATCAGGGATTTCCGGATGTTACTTCAACAATTTCCACAAGGCTTTTTTTAGGTTTTCTCCCGATTCTTCTTCTTCGGCTAAGTTAATTAGTTCATCAACTTCTTTGAAAAAATCGGTTTCTGAAAAATTAACTTTTATTGCGGTTTCAAAAATTTTATTATGTTTTGTTGGAACTGCTCTCTCCTCTTTGCCGAAAAGTTCTTCGGATAACTTCTCTCCTATCCTGGGCTTTGTAAACAAAATCGGTATGTCTTTATCAGGTTCAAGTCCGGAAAGTTGAATTAACTCTCGGGCCAAATCTAAAATTTTAACCGGACTGCCCATATCCAGAACATAAATTTTTCCACCCTCGCCCATTGCCGCCGCCTGCATAACCAAAAGCGCGGCTTCGGAGGGACTCATAAAAAATCTTTCCATCTCGGGATGGGTAATTTTTATTGGACCCCCTCTTTTAATCTGCTCTTTAAAAATCGGGATAACCGAGCCTCTACTGTCCAAGACATTGCCAAACCGAACAGAAATAAAATCAATCTGGCTGTTTTTATTTAAAAGCCCCACCATAATTTCAGCGACTCTTTTTGTAGCTCCCATAACCGAGGTTGGATTAACCGCTTTGTCGGTTGAAATCAGAACAAATTTTTCAACTCCGTATTTTAATGAAAGTTCGGCTGTCATTTTCGTTCCTTTAATATTGTTTTTAATTCCCTCATCGGGATGCTCCTCCATCAACGGCACATGTTTATAAGCGGCGGAATGAAATACAACTTGAGGGTGAAATTTTTTAAATACTTTTTCAAGCTTATTTTCATCGCAAATATCGCACATAATGCCTCCGAACCGAATTTGAGGGAATTTCTCCTTAAACTCTTCTCCCAGCCAAAACATGGCGGTTTCGTCCTGGTCCAAAGCCAAAATTTGAGCGGGATTAAACTTGGCAATTTGCCGGCAAAGTTCCGAACCGATTGAACCGGCGGCGCCGGTTATTAAAATTTTTTTTCCGGCGATAAAATTCTCCAAATCTTTTGTGTCCAAGCTCACCGGCTCCCGACCCAACAGATCCTCAACTCTTACCTCGCGAAGGTCGGCTAATGATATTTTTTCGGAAAGCAATTCGGAAAGCGGCGGCAAAATCCTGATATTCTCCAATCCGACTTCCCGACCGCGCTGAACGGCTTTTTTTATAGATGGCGAACTGGCGGAAGGCAAGGCAATAATCATTTCTTCAACCGAATACTTTTTAATAATATCGCCAATCTCGTCAAGATTCCCCAATACCGGAAAACCATGAATTAATGTCCCTCTTTTTTGGGGAGCATCATCCACAAAACCAACCGGCGAGTAAGCTGATTTTCCCTTGCCATTCAATAAAATACTTCGCAAAATCTGCTCTCCCGCGTCGCCAGCCCCCACAATAAGCAAATTCTTGCCCGAAATGCGTCCCGATGAAAACTGGAGAAAAATTCTTTTGGAAATCCTCAAGCCACCCAAAAATATAAACGATAAAATATAAGCGATAAAAATCGCTGAACGGGGAAACCCAATTAAAGATTCTATTCTCCCAAATGGCTGAGGCTGCCAAAAAAGCAAAATTAAAATGCCGAGCATCGTAAATCCCAGAGTCAGCCCCCAAAACAAAGAAATTAAATCTCTTAAACTCACATATGTCCAATTAAGGCGGTAGATTTTTTGAAAATAAAGCGGGATTATTACAAAAAAGGGGGCCAGCATCAAAAAAGAATTCAAGTTATTAAAATATCTTCTCGGAATTTCTCCGTCAAACCTCAAAAGAAAAGACAGCCAGCAAGCAAACATCAAGAGAAAAATATCTGCCGCCACAAAAAATAAAGTTCTCGTAGTATTGGTTTTTTGAAAAATCATTTTCCAATTTTTTTCCATTATTTATTTGAAACAATTTTAAAAATTGTTTTAAAGATTAATTTTATATCAGTCCAAAACGATTGATTATCAACATACTTTAAATTAAGCTTTATTTTTTGGGGCACCATTTCTTCAATATAACGGCGGTATGCG
>PCWD01000068.1:16888-17041 GCA_002787255.1 Parcubacteria group bacterium CG11_big_fil_rev_8_21_14_0_20_39_14
CCAGAGAGGCAAAATCAGTCATTCCAGGTTTTATGAAAAGAATCTGTTCATATTCATTTTTGTAAAGATTGACTATTTCTGGAACTTCGGGGCGTGGCCCGACCAAACTCATTTCTCCTATTATTACATTAATTAATTGGGGCAATTCGTCAA
>PCWD01000068.1:17051-17820 GCA_002787255.1 Parcubacteria group bacterium CG11_big_fil_rev_8_21_14_0_20_39_14
TCTTAAAAAATATCCGATTTTGGTGATTCTGGGGTCGTCTTTCGGGGTGGCGAATTTATTGCCAATATAAGGGGCGTCTTTTTGCATTGTCCGAAATTTGTAAATTTTAAAAGCTTTGCCATTTTTGCCGACTCTTTCCTGCTTAAAAAATACCGGTCCCTGCGAGCCAATTTTAATTAAAATAGAAGTCAATAAAAAGAGGGGGCTTAATATAATCAGCCCCAAAAAAGAAAAAAATATGTCAAAAAGTCGCTTTGGCATTTATTTAATTGACTTTTTTAATGTTTCAACTATATAATCAATCTCTTTTTCTTTCAGGTTGTTATAAAAAGGAAGCGCGATAGTCCGGTCCGAAACAAATTCGGCGACGGGAAAGTCGCCGCGTTTATAACCGAATAGCCCTTTATAAAACGGCTGAAGGTGTATACAGGGAAAATAATTTGAGCAACCAATTCCTGATTTTCTTAATTTTTTAAGGCTTTCGTTTCGTTCTTTATCGGAATATCCCTCTTTAAGCCGTACTACATAAACAAACCAGCTCATTTTAACGTTAGAAGCCACGTAGGGAATTTCAATTTCGGGAACATCCTTGAGTTTTTGATTGTAGAGATTGGCAACCTTTTCTCTTTTGGCAAAAATTTCCTTCATTCGGGAAAGCTGGACAATGCCCAAGACGCAATTTATATCGGAAAGCCGATAATTATATCCCAAACGAATATGACTAAGCCAATTCCATTCCCCCCTCATTTTTCCCCGGCCATGATTCCTC
>PCWD01000061.1 GCA_002787255.1 Parcubacteria group bacterium CG11_big_fil_rev_8_21_14_0_20_39_14
AAAACTTTATAGTAACAGGAAAGCTGACGAAGCCGCCTACGTAAAACCCACGCGAAAATTATTACGCACTAACTTTAATATAATAATGAGTATTAGAACCCTTTTAATTATTTTGATAATATTGATTCTTGTGCCGATTATTATGGAGAAAGTGGAAGTTTCCATCGGTGATTTTATTTCTCATCCCAAGGAAACTTCTTGGAAATTTTTTCAAAATGTTTTTAATTTTTATAAAAATTCAGTAGGCGCTTGGCTCGGCAATATTATAGGAAATATTATTGAGGAAAAAATCAAAGGAAAGAAGGTTGAAATTGAGCTTAAGTAACCCCCGCACCACTTTTTCAAGAAAAAGTGGCGCGGGTAAATCTTTTTATATAAAGGTATGGGGGAGGGTTTGATGAGCGTTTTTACTCATTTTACAGAGTATAGGGAAAGACGCACAATGTTGGAAAATGGTCAACGTATATTAAAGATATAAAGTCAAACAAAAACCCCTTCTCCGTATCCCAAAAATGGCCCTTTCCACGCTTTAAAATCTAAATTAAAAAAATAAAAAAATAATAATATGGAAATAATAAAATGGAAACATCAGACAAACAAATAATAAAACATATTCCGGATTTTTTAAGTTATTGCGCAGTAGAAAAAGGTCTGTCACAAAAAACCCAAGAAAATTATGACCGATACTTAAAAAAATTTGTTCTTTGGCTGAAAAATTCAAAAAAGGAAGCCTTGAGGCCTCATGAGCTTTCCTCGGATGACATTTGGGAATATCGCCTGTTTCTATCCAGGTTTGCTGATAAAAAAGGCAAGCCTCTCAAAAAAATCACTCAGGCCTACTATTTAATCGCCTTAAGGGCCCTTTTAAGCTATTTTACGGCAAAAGATATAGTTTCGCTCCCGGCAGACAAAATAACCCTCCCCAAGACAATTAGAAACGAAAAATTGATTAAATTTTTAACCTTAGAACAAATTGAAAAACTTCTTAATGCGCCAAATACCGAATCCCCCATTGGTTTAAGAAATAAGGCCATTCTTGAAACATTTTTTTCCACCGGACTTCGAATAGCCGAACTTGTTTCTTTAAATAAAGAACAATTTGCAAATCTAAAAGATAAAAAAGATATGGAGATTGGCATTATCGGAAAAGGAGGATATCCCCGGACTGTTTATTTTTCTGAAAGGGCGCTTACATGGCTCAAAAACTACCTTGAGACTCGAAACGATGCAGAAAAAGCTCTCTTTATAAATTACAGAACAAAAAAAGGCGCTGATAGCCGTCTTACTCGCCGCTCCATTGAAAGAATTGTTAAAAAATACGCAATCCTGGCGGGTGTTCCCTTATTTACTACACCCCATACTCTAAGACATTCTATGGCAACCGATCTTTTAGAAAAGGGAGTTGATTTAAGAACTATTCAGGAATTTCTGGGTCACAGAAGCATTATTAGCACCCAGATTTACACCCATGTAACCAATAAAAGATTGAGGGACGTCCACCGCAAATATCATAGCCTTGGTAAACTCAGTGAAGAAAATAAAAATAAAGAAGATTAAAAAATAAAAACAAAACTATTCTTTGCTGTCACCAAATCCATTTATCTCTTCTTGCCATAAAAATAAACTTGAAAATAAACTTGACATCATTAACCACCATGACACCATTAACCATCATTCTTCCGAAAGAACAATCCTCTTTATCCGTCCATGGCCATAACGCAGGAAAGTCCCTTGCTCCGAAAAACAGAAAAAGAGAGTTTTCCAACTCTCTTTTTAAATCTTTTTAATTTGCAGAAATCTGTTCGACTGATAAAAGCTTTCTACTTGGCTAATTGAATTGCCAAATCACAGGTTTTTTCTAAAGTATTGCTCACAGGAATGTTGGGATATTTTTTAGATAAAGTCTTACGAATATATTTAGCGCCCGTAAAACCTTCGTCTATGCCCACAACAACCTTTATATTAGAAAAATGATGTATTGCTGCTGCTTCCCCCAACTCAAATCTGGTGGTTTGGCCATACGCTCTATTGCATCTGTGCTCTATCTCTTTTGCCAGCCAAAAAAGAATGACGCCGTTCTCACTTGTCCGCCGGAGGTAATAATGTTCCCAATCTATTTGTTCATCAAAGGTATCTTCCGGGAAATTATCTTGAGTCAATACCGATCTTCTTGGTGAAGCAATATGTAATTCTAAATTCTTGCTTCTTATATAATGAATTGCTCTGCCCTGCCAATTCTCAGCTCCCCTAATTGGGCCGGCAAGAAAAATAACCGGACCCTCTACTTCAAGATATCGAGGTGGAATGATGATTTTACCGGTCTTTTCTTTCTTTTTCAATATTTCATCCCCCTTCTTTTTTATTTATTAGCTCTTGTTTTCAATAACATCCTTTAGATAGTCCATTACTTCTTTTTCTATTTGTTTGATTTTCCCCAAACTTATAAAAAAATCTCCATCCCTTGGCAGATTCATGAAAATCTCAATTGTTTCCAAAACATCGCAATCGGTAGCCGAATAAACTTCATAAGCCAGCAAAAAGTAGCGATCATAGGTTATTTCATAAGCAAGAAAGGCATTATTCAGATGAGATTTTATTTTGAACCCCCCCTCCAGAAATTCTGCCTCCATGCCTTCATATAAGGCTTCTTTTCTTAGTAGAGTTTCTTCCCGGGAAAGCTCTCCCAACTTATATTTCAAATAAAGATTGGTGAGAAGCCCGTGGTATTTGACAAATATCGGAGCAAGGGCAAGCCTTACTTCAAGGCCGCTTTCCAAATGTTTATAAACATCAGAATCTTCGCCGAATTTGAATTTTGCAAACTCCATAGCAACAAGATACCCAACTAAAGTAACAATCGGCTCCTCAACTCCCAAGGGAAAATTGATTTGCTCATGAAAATCTTCATGGGCCACGACTTCCAGTATTCTATGTATTGGAGCATCCATTAAAGCTTTGGTAATTGTTTTTCCCCCTGCTACAGCCTGGCATTCGTAGAGAAAAACATCATATTTCTCCGAATTGGGTTCTTTGGGTTTTTTAAAGCCCATCATTAAAAAAAGTCTCGGATCTTCATAAGAATATGGCATAAAAGTCTTTTTTGTATAGTAGTAAAGATAATAAGCAGTTTTTTGGGGATCATATTTCTGGAAATTTGCCGTTTCTTTAAATCCGAAATTTTTCTCAAATTCCTGAATTTCTTTAACTAGCTCTATCTTGTAAAGTTCTTCCTGGCTAAGCTCCGGGTCAGGATTTTTAAAAAAATT
Organism: Parcubacteria group bacterium CG11_big_fil_rev_8_21_14_0_20_39_14; assembly: GCA_002787255.1. Lineage (GTDB taxonomy): Bacteria > Patescibacteriota > Minisyncoccia > Minisyncoccales. Next base: position 3,267 of record PCWD01000061.1, read on the forward strand.
ACATCCCGAAACAAAAACCAACGAAATAGCAACCAGAACAAGAATTATCTTTTTTTTCAATTCTCACCTCTCCTGAATTTTTCCTAAAGTTTTAAAGGTACGACATTACATGGTGCCATTTAATTAATCCTTTGTCAAGGCATAAATAAACAGCATAAATAAATAGATGGATATTTTTACTTAAATCCCACTTCCCTACCCCATTGATTTTTGTAAGATATATTATATTTTTCAATTGATAAAAAATAATTCAAAATCAAAATAAAAAACCAAATAATTTTTCTGGTTTTTAGTTTTATAATGGTTTATAACTAAATAGTAGATAAAAGCTTGGTTGCTTTTTGCACATCTTCCTCTCTGACTAATAACCGTAAGCCCATAGCTAACTCTAAAGGTGGCATTACCGAAAAATCTCCAGAAATTACAGCCCGAATGCCCTCATTTTCAAGAAGAGATTTTGCCAAATCGACTTCTGCTCTATTGTTATAAGTTTTAATACAAATTAATTTTGCCATCATTTTTATTAGAAACCGTGAGTATATTTGTTGAAAATCTGGCTACCCCAAAATACTTTTTTATCATTCAACCATTTCAACAGAAATTTTTTCAAGGCAACCGGCAAAACTTTATTTCTTGATAGCTGCCCGATATCCAGAAATGAAAATAAAAGATGGCCTTCCCGGCTTTTTGTGTTTATTCTGGCGGGTACGGCTTCAAAAATTAAATTAAATTCATGATGTTTCCCCCATCTTTCTTTAAAAATATTTTCAACAAATCCGATAAATTTATATTTCTTTATGGATATTCCCAATTCTTCTTTTATCTCTCGGAAAAGCGCTGCTTTCGCGTTCTCTCCGAATTCAACATGTCCACCAGGGAAAAAATAATAATCTTTCTTCAGATTTTTGCAAACCAAAACTTTATTTTTATTCAAAATAATCGCTCTAACGCAAATTTCAAATTTTTTTTCGGTTAAGTTCATAATTTTTATAGATTAACCTTGCTTAACTTTAATAATGTCTTAACGTTTTTTCTAACGATTTTTCCCGGAGTCAGTTCGGGATGATTTTTCTTTATCTGGTCAGCAAGATATGTTCCTATCTTATACCCCAATCTATTTGGTTTCCCTTTTTTGCCTAAAAACCATTCATCATGGGAAAAATCTTCGCCAAATAGCTTTTCCTTTTTTATTTTGGGCAGCCATTTTTTAATAAGGGCTTCTGTATATTTGGCGTATTGAGGAATTCGTTTTGGGACCTGCCCAATTTCAAAAGCAACGGCCAATCCTTCCGAAAATAATGTTTCCAAAAAAGAAATTTTCCTTCTTGTAAGAAAGGTAAAATTTCTTGCAATATGATGCATCTCATGATAAACGGCGCTTTTTAAATCGTTTTCATTAAATTTCTTGCGGCAGATATATAATTTAATCCAATCATTCGATTCGGCGGTGCCCCAGGTAAATTTTCCGTTAAAGGGATAAATCACAAAATTAATAGTGCGATTTTTCAGCTTTAGAATCTTGGCAGCACGATTTGTCGTGTTTTTAAGTATGCTCTTTATTTTTTGTTTTTCCTTTCCGGTGAATCCCTTGCTTGTTTTTAAAAATAAAATATTGAATTTCATGATTTTATTATATCAAAAAATCATCGTAATGGCGATTTTTTGGAATTGTTTTTTTGAATACAAAATACTCCCAATGCGGGAGTATTTTGTATAGTGTTATACTCGATTGACGTTTGTGGCGTTGAGCCCCTTCGGGCCCTCCGCCACTTCAAATGTGACTTTGTCACCTTCCTGAAGATCATTGAACTTCACATTTTTAAGTTCGCTTGAGTGGAAAAAAAGATCTTTTTCCCCACCTTCGCGAGATATGAAGCCAAAGCCTCTGTCAGTCAGTCGAGCTATTGTTCCTTTTTGCATACTCGAAAAAAATTAACTGATAAAAAATTGAACACAGAATACTGCAGAGCTAAACCCGACTACGTTTTTCCTACAGTCCTGAGTCAATCTAATTAATTTTACCATATATAAAATATACTGTCAATATTTCGTAGTTAAAATCTTGATACTCCCCTACTTCGTCCATCCTATCCAATATTAAATTAATTAAATCATATAAAATAAAAAAATTTCAACCAACTATTTACAGGAAAAAATAAAAAAATACCGGAAGTTGCTCGGTATGAACCCTTTCCTACTTATTCAAGCAAGTATGCCCGTACAGCCCATTAAATGAAAGGTCGCACAATATTAGCCACCTTTTTGTAGGGTTGGGTTTTTGCTAAAATAAATTTAACCCTTTCTTCAATTGTCCCCAGGGGCACCTTAACTACCTCATATCCTAAATCCAAATACGATTGATAAAGCAACTGTTGAATATTTTTTGCAAAATCTTCATCCTCTATTCTGGCATAATCTTTTTCAAAAGGTAATTGTTCTAATAAAAAGACTTTTTTGTATTTTCTTTTCTGCGAAGCTTTAATAACCGGAGCCGGATTTTCTCTATAAAGACGATAATAGGCGATGCTGTCAGGTATTCCCCTGTCAAAGAATATAATTTGTTTGGGCGGCAACCTTCTTTCGGCTTCAATTTTCATTTGAAGAACCTTTTTCTGAAACTCAATCTCATTTTTCCTGAGCTCTTTTATTGTTTTCCCCTTACTTTGTTCAATATCGAGCAACAGTCGGGCAGCCTCGGGAAAAATACGATAGCCCAAAAAAGCCAAATACTCAATCACTTTCGTTTTTCCCGAAGAAGGGCCGCCGGTAACAACACGCCAATTAGTTTTAATATTCATTCCCAGTATATCAACTTCGGAATAAAGCGCCGGTATTTTGGGGTTGCTTTTAAATCCGAATTTAATTGTTATTTTAATTTGATTTTGCCCCGTAGTAGTCCCGCCTTGGCGGGACACTACGGGACTACGCCCTAAGCGATTTTGATATAAAAGCTATATTAGATTTTCAAACAAGAATTTAATTTGCAAGCAGTTCTTACTATCGGGGCTTGCCCAGTGGTTTTTCTTTTGGCGCTTTATTTAAATTTTAGCTTCAATCACGGCATTTTCATCACAGATAAGATTTTGTTGTGAAGCAGAATGTTTGCCGAAAGAAATCCAAAGTTGTATTACTGGGCATAATTTTATTAAAGATAGCGCGTAATAAAAAATTTGGGTATTTTAAGGACCTTTCTGGGAAATTCAGCAAAATCTGAATTCAAATGATAACATATTTTGTGCGATCGCATAAAATATGTTATCAATCTCTTATTGCGCATCAACTATATAGTATCGGAATTTAGAAATTCCGATACTATAAATCGTAACGAATTGGGTTTTCTCCGTCTTTGCTGAGAAAATAATAGCTTCCTTCTTTGAAAGTAGAGCTTTCATCAATAAAAACAGGTTCCCTGGGTATGTAATTTTCAACATAAAGAGCTTTTAGCTCAAGAGCTTTGCAGTTTTTAATTTTTAGGGCGGGAATCGCAACATCCGCTATTGGTATTCCTTTTTCCTTGCCGGCATATTTTATTTTTAAATTTCTAAGCTTACTGTTCTGGTTAAGTTCTTCTAATTTAACTCCGCGCCACAAACTATAACCCCAGGGAATAAAGAGCACGGGCTTATCTTCGGTTCCCAAAATTTCCAGAATTATCTTGTTTGCCGAAAAATCGGACTCATCTCCCAAAAATCCAATAACTACTCCGGCTCGAATAGTTAAAGTAACATTTTCACCAGAGGCTCCAAAACTGCCGTGGCTTATATATGGAAAATTGGGATTGGAATATAAAGTTGAATCCTGGGAAATTCCTCTGGGGATTTTAATCCCATTATAACCATTTTCGGTGCCGTAATTTCCTGAAATATGGGGAATAGAGGAACCGGTAATCAAAATCGCAATTTTATTTCTGACAAACTCATTGTTATCAATGACCGGGTTCCCTTCAATTATTTTAAAAGTTTCCGGCACCTGACATTGAATAGTTCTAAAACTTGTTTCAATTCCGATATTGTTATTTTCAAAATAAGAATTTTTAATTTCCGGGCTTCCGCCGCAAACAAAGACTCCCCCATGACCCATTTCCTGAGAGCTTTGGCTTTTATTTAAATCAATAAATTTTACATTTTTAACAACTGAATTGGAATTTACAAGCCAAAGACCGGGACCAAAACCCTTCTCTATTGTTGAATCTTTGAGCGTAATTGAACTTTCAGCAACTTTAACCGCATAGCTTCCGTTTCCGTTATTTGAAAAAACATCAGCCGTATATTTTACTTTTACATTTTCCAAAATTGAATCAGCGCTTGAATTTCTAAAATAAATTCCCTGCCAGTAATGCCAGATATAGCTTTCGTCAACACCGCCGCCAATAAAATCTTTTTCAAAATATTTTTCCGAATCTTTTTCCGAAGTAAAAACAATCGGCTTTTCCGGACTGCCCTGAGCAATGAGCTCTCCTTCTGCGTTTAAACCAGCCCCGCTTCCAAATCTGAGCACAACGCCCGGCTCAATAATCAGACTCTCTCCCTGAGAAATGCCTATGCCTCCGTTTATGCCGTTATAATCACTTACCAGATAAGGACTTTGTTCGGCTTTGAGAATGCCGGAAATTGAACCAGTTAAAAAAGTATAAAGTCCGTCCACATTATTTATGGAGCCGGGAGTTCCATTGCTTTGAAGCCAGTTTTTGGAAATATTTCCATCAACAAGCTGACTGACTCTTTCCATTGAAGTTCCGGGAGTCGCGCCCTTGTAGCGCCAGTTGCCGGAACCATTAATTACAACCATATCAATCAGATGGCTTGAGTCCTCATCCGTTGACAAATAGCCGTCCGGGTCAAAAAGTTTAAGTCTCTGGTTTGGATATATTCCCATTGAATCCGTCTCGCCCTCTCCAAATCTTTCAGGAAATTTAGCCGAATAAAGAAAGTAATCATTACTGGCTGGAATCTTGTCATTTTCAGTAAATTGAACGATTAGCTGCTTGTTACCTGGATGCTGATAGTAATCCCAAAAATAACTTAATGACCAACCATCAAGACTAAATTCCTGATTTGTTCTGTTGAAAAGTTCAATATATTTTTCCGGACCCGACCAGGCAACTTCGTTGATAATCACCGGCCGGTTGAAAAAATCAATTTGAATTTTCCACCATTCGCTTTCCCGGCCAGAAATATTTACCGACTGAATTTGGAAATAATAAGTTTTGCCGTCCTCGGGGTTTTCAAATCGCTTTGTTCCCGCCTGTTTTTTCTCGTCATTATTCAACCAGGACTGCCAAGAATTTTTGTCATCGTCGCTGTACTCAATATTAAAATGTTTAAAATATTCTTCATTTTCTCCTTCTTCCAAGCCCCAGGAAATCTCAAAATAACTTTTTGCGTATTTTGATACATTAATATAGGGCTTAGGAACGGGAATCAAAAATTCGGAAATTTCCCCTTCCTCCAAATCTCTTATTTCAAAATCATTGGAATTATCGCCTGTGTCAGAACCGGCTTGAGGCATTCTAATTATACTCTGATTTTCATCTGGAACCGGCGCGGCTTCGCCCTCTTTAATTTTCGCACTCCCCCAGCCGACAACATCAACGGGATTGTTGGATTCATCAAAAATTGTCAGACCGCCACCCGTATCGGAAAGCCGACTGCTTTCATAGAGCTGACCCTGTTTGGTCAGCAAATCCCAATCCGTTTTGGTATAGCCGCGGACGCCGATTAAATAAAAATCTTTTGCCGGAATCTCCGCTTCCTCTGGAAATTCCCAAACACTAGAAGGGTCGCTCAAGCCTTTTTTGCTTTTGGCGAAATACGCCAATTTCCAACCACTAAGGGAAATAGGATTATCAGTCGGATTATAAAGTCTTACAAATTCTTCTTTTTGAACCTGGATTTCGTTGATAACTAGGTGGTCGGCGATTGGAAGTTCCGGTTCTGTCAAATTTAAAGAAACTAAAATTTCTGCCGGACTGCCCCCAACTTCGCCAGCGTCAATGATAATTTTGCCCTGATAATTCCCCGAACTTTTTTCTGAAACATCTACTGAAACTTTTACTGAAACTTCTTCAATGGAAAGTTCTCCTTTGGTTGGAGCAAAACTCAACCAATCAATAACTATTGGGCTTGTCCAGCCAGTCCACTCCAAAACTCCGTCACCAATTTTGCTGATAGTAAATGATTTTGAGGCGGGATTTGGCCCAAATTCAACGGCATCAAAATCTAGGTTCTTGGTTGCAATT
>PCWD01000007.1:0-9119 GCA_002787255.1 Parcubacteria group bacterium CG11_big_fil_rev_8_21_14_0_20_39_14
AAATAAAGCCCGGCTTATTAAAAAAGCGTTTGAATTATATTCAACCGGAAATTATTCCCTGCGGCGGCTTTGCGAAACAATAAATAATTTAGGGTTGCTCGGCCGGAAACAAAAAACATTAGGTATTTCTACCTGTTCGATTTCGTAAATCGAACACTCAATTAGTTTAATTTTACCCTTTTTATGAGAATCTTAAAACACAACAGCTCGCATAACGCGAGCTGCTGAAAACTTCACTAAATTTGCCCCTTGCTATCTTCCCAATAATTCCTTGATTTTCTCTGCCAATTGAGAAATAGTTGCAGAAATAGAAGCCAACTGATTTTCAAGACTCTCGAGCCCTAGGGCGCCACTACTAATACTGAAATAATTGTCGCTTTTGTCAGAAATTTTTCCTGCCGAAACAGAGTATATGGCAATCTTAGCTTTTGTAAGAACTTGCTGGTTAGCAGGAATAGTCCAGGAATATTTACCAAGGGAAGCCGAAATATTAGAGGCTATGAGTTTGTCGCAAGGTGGGCAAAATGACACATTGGGATCGCAGGATTCCTGAAGACATTCTGTCGTTTGCCAAATTCCTCCCGGTAATTCTATTTCTTCTAAATATATATTTACTTTGTCTATTCCTGAAGATTCCCAGGTAATGTTATAAGTATTCCCTACCACCCACTTCTCCCCTCCGTTGGGAGAAAGGACTTTAATATATGGTTTTACTACTACGCAGCCACAAAGCTTATTTAATTTGGCTCGGGTGGTTGGGCCGACATAGCCTGTTCCGTGTTCCAAGCCCCAGGGAGCTAAAACATCCTCTTTATATTTCTCCTGAAAGCCGACTACGCAAGAAGCGGTATATTCATCAAAATCGCTGGTAATTGTCCTTTTATAAAATCCTTCTTTTTCTAAAGCGGTCTGCAAAGCCTTAACCTCTGTTCCGCCCATGCCGTATTTCAAATTAAGATGGAAATCATGACACCAAACTTCTTCCTCTCCAGTAATTTTGGTTAATTGCTGCTGAAGTTGGGCAATCTGCTGCTGAAGCTGGGCAATTAAAGCCCGAATTTCAGCAACTGTCATTGCCTTGGCATCCGGCGTGCCGAAATTAAATATAAAGCCGAAAACGGCTAAAAAAGTAATAACGAAAATGATTTTTTTGTGGTTCATATTATTTTTTTTAATTAATTATTATTTATTTATTATTTATTTGAGGTTTTCCACCTCTACTTTTAGATTACCCCCCCCCGACCCTCTTGTCAAGGGGAGAAATGCGAAGTTGTCAAGTTCAAGTTCATTATACCAAATTATGCCGCACAAGCCAAATCACCTTGAGAAAATGGCTTAATCGTGATAGATTGAAGCCGAAAAGAAATATGGAAAATGAAAATGAAAATCAAATTGACCCAGGACCAGATGCCAGTTTTGTTGCTAAGCTAATTCCAATTCAAATCACTCTGGGAGACCAAGAATTCCCGCCCCTGAGAATAATTCCTGACAATTCTGGGCCCCTTAATTAAAAAATTATTTGATACCTTCTCTACCGGCCTTTACAGCCTCGAAATGATGATAGGACTCTCAAGTAAATGGGGCTTGGTAAATCGGCAGAATAGACCCCTTCATAAAAGTGTTATTACCCGCATTCTCTCTAATCCCTTTTATTATGGGATGTTTATTTTTAAAGAAGAACTATGCGAGGGGGAGCACGATCCCATTATTACCAAAACCCTTTTTGATAAAGTACAGAAGGTTTTAAAGAAAAGAAGTAAACCGATTTCCCAGCACCACGATTTTGTCTACGGCGGCGGATTAATAGAATGCGGTGAATGCGGGTGCGTTGTCTGCGGAGATCTTAAAAAGAAAAAATATGAACTTTATCGGTGCACTCTGAAAAAACGTTACATCAAATGCGGTCAGCGGCATTATATTTCCCGGGAAGAAATTGACAAACAATTAACTAAAAAAGTTAAAAAGCTCCAAATTAACGATATGATTTATGAACTTCTGATGACTAACCTCAGAGAACAGAATAAAGAAGAGAAACGGATCCACGTTAATGGACTGGATCATTGGCAAAGAATAGAAAGGTATTGTGAAGAAAGAATCAGCCGCTTGCTGGATGCCCTGGCCGAGGGACTAATTGATAAAGAAGAATTCCTCCCGAAGAAAAATGAGATTTTGGCGACAAAAGCCGAAGCTAAGGATAAAATAAAATACCATCGGGTCTCGATAAAGGCTTGGCAGGACTACGCTGAAAACCTGCTTATTACAGCTCACCATATCTATGAGGTCTTTACTGAAGGCGGCAACGAAGATAAAAAAGCTCTCCTCAAAGCTATAGGAGAGAATTATAAACTAAAAGACGGGCTTATCACCTTTTGACCTCAAGCCTCCCTATAACTTTATTGAGGCTACGAACAAAGTCAAAAGCCCGTCTAACTGGCGGTGTATTCTGAATATAGCTCAAACGAATTTTTTGCCTCGCCCGCCGCAGGTGGGCGAGGCAGGCAGGCAGCCGCGGCGGCTTCGCCGCACTCTTTAACAATTTTAGTTTTTCTTTGGCGGCAAATTATTCTAAAAACTGGAGGGAAGAAAGAATACTTTCAAGTATTGCTCTTTCATTTCTCTCTTGTAGATACGAATTGCTAACAACTTGATAACGATATTCTCCAAAAAGGACAATTACCAAATCCCGAATGCGTACTAGATCGGTTTTTACAAAATCCCCGGGTTTATATCCTTTTTCTTCTAACCACTTTCTGCTTTCAACTGATAACCAATCTAAGTTTTCTTCTAGTTTAGTTAGAGTGGTATATTTTTTAGTACACCTAATTGCTGGAACACCTCCAATTGTATAATTTGGCTCTTTGGAGCAACAATTTGCTTCATAATATTTTTCGCAAAGATCAGCTAATCCTAGTTTTGCTGAATTTGAGTAAACACCGATTGACATAATAGGCGCTTGATACACGAAGAAATCTTTGTAGATGCTTTCTGTGGGATACCATTCCGGAACTTTATATTCTTCCTTTTTCGCCAATAACAGATCGCTTCGAACTGCAGAATCTGGATATTCAACCTCCTTACATTTCTGTTGAGGATTTACCTCTTGAAGGTCTTCGCAAGTCCCTACTAAATATTTCCATTCATAGGTGTCACCTGGATATTTAAACGAATAGTCATATCTGTGTTCACGAATTTCCCAATTACTTGTATCTACTGAAGGTAAATTTTCTTCTTCAATGGAAAACTCTTCTTCGATTATCTTACTTTCTTCAGCAACCCCCTTCCCTTCTTCTTGGGGTCCGACTCTTTCTTCTTCCGGCATCCCAAAATACTGCCAAGCTAAAATTCCTCCGCCAACAACAACGGCTAGAATAAAAACAATTAAAATGTATTTCCAAACCATAATTTATATTGATTAAGTTTAATTTTCGACCTTTCTAAAATTAGTTTTAAAAATTTTCTTTTATTAAAGTGTGGTTCAAGACCTGGAATCTTAAGTCAAGACTTCTTTCTGTGGATATCTTTTAAGGTAGGGCGTCCCTCGTTTCCAGACAGCGTAGACACGGTAAAGAAGTTTCCTGGCCGTAGCGCAAGTTGCTTCTTTGTGTCTCTTTCCTTCTTTTTTCTTTTTCTCAAAATACTCTTTTAATTCAGGATCGTATCTCTTGGCAATGTAGGCTGCTATGTAGGCAGCCTTTCTTAAATAAGGCGAACCTCTTTTGATTAATTTGGTGTTTCTTTTAATGCTGATGCCGCTCTGCCCGACTTTGGGGTCAAGAGACCGGCGTAAGCCACCAAAGACTTACCGGAAGGAAACCTCTGGATATCTCCTATCTCGGTGATGAAAGCGGCAGCAATAGTCGGCCCCACTCCGGGAATGGACAGCAAAAGGTTCTTAAGGTCCTGATTTACTTCTTCGGCTATCTTACCACGCAAAGCCAGCACTGTCTGCTACAGTGGGCGACTTTGTTGACTCTTACTCCCACTAACTCTCTTTTCCCTACGTCAAAACTAATGATTGTCATAATACCATTAAATTAATTGATAATTTACAAAGAAAGAAGAGAAAAGAGAAGAAAGAAATGGAGATTGCACTAAGGGTCTTTCTTGTGGTATTATGACGATAGGCTTGTAGGTGATATGCGAGAATTAAACCTTATCAAACTTTCACTATCATTTTACCAAATTTAATCCACCAGTCAAAGAAAAGAAACCTGAAAAAGTGAGGCAGCAGGCGGGGACTTCGCCCCCGCCTGTCTCAAGTCGCTTCGCGATAGATAAAAAGGCATAAAATTCGTAGTCTCTTTTATGATTTTTTGTGAAAACATATTATAATTAATAATAACTTAAAGTTATGAACCATTCTGCTTTTTCTAAAATTTGGATTTTAATTACTCTCATTATTTTTATTGCCGGAGGAATTTTAGCTTGGCAGTATTTTGGAGTGCTGAAAGAGGAAGTTAAAATACCAGAAGCGAAAGCACCAGAAGAAGTTACTAAATATCCAAGGTCCGTTGAGTTTTTTGCTACCTGCGCTAAGAGTTATAGTGAGTATCCAGAGGGAATTACGGAAGAGGAGTTTAGAGAAAAACTCTTAACACCGGAAGAAAAAGAAAAGTTAACAGAAGAAGAGAAGAAAAGAATGTATGAGGAATTTTTAGAAGAAGAAAAAATATATGAGGAATTTTTTAAGATTTCGGATAATGATATAGAAACCATCTTTGGCCAAACAATTGGATTAAAAATAAATGATGTAGATGTAGAATTAAAACCTGAAGATTTTGAAAAGAGTTTAAGTAAGGGAACGATAGGAGAAAAAGAAGTATTATTTTTAGGAGGTTTATACGGTTGGGGAGATATTACACCTCTTTGTAGAAATAATTTGATGGATGAGAATCTTAGACCTCAAAAATATAATGATGCCTGTAAGGCAAATCCAATTTGTTGCGCTTTGCCAGAACCAGAGGATATAAACTCAGCAAAAAATTTGGTTGAGAAATTTTTTGAATGCATGGAGAGTCCAATAAAGGTTGATTTTGAGAAAATGGAAAAACTAAAATATGGTTATTTTGTAGGTGGGGGTTGGGGTCATGTTGAAGCAGCTTATATTCCTTATTATTTGACAGATACTGGCTGTCTTTTAAATTGCTATACACCCTATATGCATATTGTTGGAATAAAAAAACCTTTAATTGAGGAGAAAATGAGAGAATTAGAATTTGAAAGGCTTCCAGAAGAGATTAAAACAAAGGTAAAAGAATTTGAAAATAAAATCGAATCTTTGTATGAGAAAGCTATTTCAGAAAAAAATGCTGAAATATGCGGAGAAATAAAAAGAGAGGTAGAAAAAGTAGAAGTTGTATCTAAAGAAAAGGATAGAGGAAAGTGGGAGGTTGAAGCAATGATAAGAAAATCTGCCTATAGGTATGAAAATGAATATTACGAACCCTGTATAAAAATAATAGCGGTAAAATTAAATGATGAATCTTTATGCGATAAGATGCCTTCCCCTAAATTTTGCCAAAAAGATCTTTTTCTGCAGTATACAGATTTATGCTCAGAAATATCTGTGGATTTTGTAGCCAAAGCAGAATATTGTAAAGAAATGGGCTGGGGAATCACAGAAGAGAAAAAAAGACTATGTGTGAAAGCAATCGAAGGCATAAGAGCAAAAGAAGATTGCATTAAAAAGGTTGCTTTGGAAACAGGAAATATTGAATTATGTAAAAAAATACTTGATAAAGATTGCCAAAATGAATTAGCAATAAAATTGAACAAACCAGAAGAATGTGTTGGGAGTAGTTGTATTGAAGAGCTGGCTATAAGAAATAATGATGCGGAATTGTGTAAAAAGATAACTAATGAAAGTGGGAGAGGAAGTTGTATGAAAAAAATTGCTTTTAACACTGACAATGTTGATTTATGTGGAAAAATTTCTGATAGATATGAAAGAGGAAATTGCTACTTATTCTTTGGAAAGAAATTTGGGCAAAAAGGAGATATTAAATTATGCGAAAGATTCTTTCATGAAGAAGTTGCTTATCGAGCATGTAGAAAAGAAGTGGCAGTCCAAACCGGCAATGTTGAATTATGTGGTGAAGATAAAAATTGTATAAAGCAATTTGCCATTAGAACAAAGAATCCTGAAATATGTAAACTTTTACCCCCTGACTTCTGGCAAGATAAATGTTACGATGAGCTTGGAATAAAGTTACCTTATCTGGGAGTACCTTATGCTTTAATTGATAAAGAGTTACAGAAGCAATTCAATTTACCAGTTGATTATGGCGCCTTAATCCCTGAAATTCCAGAGGGTTATGAAGGGACAGTTATTATACCAGGCAGCCCGGCGGATAAAGCTGGCATAAAGGAAAGAGATATAATTCTTGAAGTTAATGGAGAAAGAATTACTAAAGAAAATGATCTTCGAGATGTTATTAGAAAATATAAGATTGGAGATGAGATTGTCTTAAAAATTCTACGTCAAGGAAAAGAAATAGAAATAAAAGTAGTTTTAGACGAGAAATCATAACAATATAAAATCCTTTATTTTTAGGTGTCCGGAGTAAAAATATGCTTTTTACTCAAGGTAAAATCAATTGGAAATATATTTTGGTTGTATTAATTTTAGCTGTGGTAGCTGGTGGAGGAATTTTGTTTTGGATTAAAACTCAAGAAATACCTGTTATTGAATTTCCCGAGATAAAAAAGCCAGAAAAAGTTGTTGAAGACGAAACCGCCAATTGGAAAATTCACAGGAACAATGAATACAGATTTGAGGCAAAATATCCTGATGGATGGGAATGGAAGGAACAAAAACATGAAGAGGTAACAGAAATAGTGTTCGAGAAGAAGGAAAGTCGTTTTCTCTGCGTAGTTCATTTTTTGAGAGTAATTCCAAAATTACCTTTTGAAGAACTAATTGCTGGACAGAAAAATGCTATACAGAAAAGATTTAAAATAGAGATAAATGAAAAGGTGATAGTTGTTGATAAAATTTTAGCCATCAAACTTTCTTATTTTATCCCCGGCGAATTGGTTAGTCCGTATAGTGGAGAAGGTCAACAAATACACAGAATTTTTATTCCTTTGACAGGAAATGAAACATTTCAAATAGGATACTACGCAGACGAAAAAGAAAACGAAGAATGTGAATCTATTTTTAACCAAATGCTTTCTACTTTTCGGTTTTTAGAGTAAACTTACTAAAATATGGAAAAAGTTGAGCTTCCAATAAAAACAAAGATTGCCGCTTGGTTAATGACAATAATCGGCGTAATTATAGGACTTCTTGGTTTAATATTGGCGGTAGTGATATTAGCTGAGGGCAGTGAATTTGCTCTTCTTGGCTCACTCCTTGGCTTAATACCTTTTTTTCTAGGCTTCCTATTATTTCTTGGTGGTTTTTTTCTTTTGAAGAGAAAACAAGGGGCTTGGTGGTTCTCTATAACAATATTAACGATAGAATCATTTCTTCTCCTTTGGCATCTCTTAGAAGAATTGGGGGAAGGGCCCCCTTACCTTAATTTGGGTCTGGAGTTAATCATTATTGTAATTTTTTTATTTCTTTTGATTTCTCTCTTTTTTCTTTTTTCTGATCGTGAAAGTTTTTTCAAAATTGCAAAATGAAAATAAAATGAAAAATCTTTAGCCAAACATTTTCTACTTTTAGGTTTTTGGAGTAAATATGTTTATCACTCAAGGCAAAACTAATTGGAGATTTATACTGATCGTAATTATTTTAGCTGTTATTGTTGGCGGAGGAATTTTGGCTTGGCAGTATTGGGATTGGATTAAGTTTCAACTAAGGCCGGGAATACCCATGCAAGAGGCTCCGCCATATACTCCTAAACCCTGTATTAAAAATGAAGACTGCGGAATGGATACTTGTCAACAAGGAAAAGATAAGTGCGTAGAGATAAAATATATTTGTGAAAATGAAATGTGTATTTATCCTGCCCAGACTACAGAATTTCCCTCTCCACCCTATAAATGTGTCGAAGGCAAATGTAGAAAAGAAGTCGTCGAGGACGAAACTGCTGATTGGAAAACTTATAGAAATGAGGAATATGGATTTGAGTTTGAGCATCCTCAAGAATGGGGAGTTCTAACATTAGAGTCTCAAAAAACTGAAGAAGTTTATAGTTTCAATTCGCAAAACGAAACAATTAAAACAATTTGGTATCATAAACCATCAGGAATTATAGCTTTTATAATAAAGGGTGAGAAATATAAATTAGCATACGAGGGCGAGGCTTATCAAGATGTATTAAAAATTATATATCCGAATAAAGAAATAAAAATGATCTATACTGTCCCTCCACAAAGAGTAAATTGGTACGGAAGGATTGAGGATGTTAATTTATCCCCGAATGGGAAATATATTTATTTTAGTATCCCTGGATACGAGTCTTATGATTGTATGTTGGTAAACATTGATAGTGGTTCTAACATAATAGATTGTAATATTATTACTTTTAATCCTTATGAAGATGTCTATTGGTCACCAAACAATAAAGTATTAGCAATTAAAAGTCATCTTAGTCCATATTTAGGACAAGGAACAGATGGTTTGTTTGTTAGCGATTATGAAAAATTAGAAAAATTAAATGAAGTTTTTTCTTTAACTTGGGAAGAGCATCTAGGGGGCTCTCATATTTACGATATATATTTTACCGATGACGGTAGATTATTTTTTACAGTGTTTTCAAAGAGCTGTGAATATAACGGAGAATGGAAATGTCAACCCGAGAAAACAACAAAATACGATTATAGTGTCCAGACAAAAGAATTAAAAGAAATAGAATGAGCGAATTATGTGAAGATTTTTAACCAAATGCCTTTGGCTTTTACCCTATACTAATTTTGCGAGTGTAATCCAGGGGCAGCCCGCTTCGCCCAACATGGAAATGGTGCCTGTCCCCATTATTTGTCGAAGAGTTGCCCGAAGGCCGCAAGGGAAGATAGGTTCTCAGCACACTCCCAAATGAAAATTTGTAGATACCTTCGGCACCTAAAATTTTCATGCGGTCTGTTTTAATCAAAATCCGAACTTATTTTCAAGAAAATCCCGACGCTGACTTTTAGCCCGCCGCCTGCGGCGGCGGGCAGGAAAACCCGTC
>PCWD01000007.1:9174-10068 GCA_002787255.1 Parcubacteria group bacterium CG11_big_fil_rev_8_21_14_0_20_39_14
CCCCCTTCATTTTTCGCCCGCTCGCCGTGAGAAAATTTTTAAAAGTTCTATTATTGTAGAGAATAACTAATAATGCACTTATTCATTTCGCAAATAAGAGAATCAACTTTTATTTTTCCGATATCGCAAGGTGGGAATTTTGTTTTATACTCCTCAAACTTTTTATTAAATTCCGTTAAGTCGCCATTTTTATTAAATGCTATTACTGAAATATAACAGTTATCGAGAATCTGATAAGAACAATCTGATTTCTCGTTGCAATAATTGATTTTGCTTGATAGATTTTCTAATTCTTCTATCAATAAATTCCAATCCTCCGCAAATTCATAAATATCATTTGAAACAATAACTTTAGGGAAACAAAAACCCTTAGCTATCGTTGCTTCCGCGAAAGGAACATAAATGGCTTTTTTGACACCTCCCTTCTCTTCACATTTATCAAGCTCAACATCATACCTTATAATTCTTATTGTATAATCTGGACAGACATCAGAACAAGGAAAGGTTACCCTTACGGGAATTCCATAATGGTAACCAATAATCACATCTTTACCCATCATTTCTTCTTTATCAAATCGTGAATTGGCATAATTTAAAAGCTGTTCATCGGATAATTCGGAGACCCCATTATAAACATCTTTATTCTTATAATATATAATTGCCCAAGCTGCCGAAGCGGCTAAAACCACGATAATGACTAAAGCTATAAAAGTAGAGATTTTTTTCTTCATAAATTCTTAATAATTTTCTAATTGATACCTCACTATTTTTATCATATCATATTTTGGGGAAAATAAATACCATAGAACTTTTAAAAATTTTCTCACGGCGAGCGGGCGAAAAATGAAGGGGGTCTGGGGGAAGGGTTTTTCGCCCGCGAGCCGACGGGTTTTC
>PCWD01000007.1:10086-10760 GCA_002787255.1 Parcubacteria group bacterium CG11_big_fil_rev_8_21_14_0_20_39_14
CGCCAATTTATACACGACGAATTTTCTGCCTCGCCCAGCCGCAGGCGGGGCTCGGCGTCTGCCAAGATTTTGAACGGATTTTTGCTTTTTGCCAAAATAGCATATAATAAAAGTGAACTCAGCCTTTATGCTTCGCGAAATTTTATTACAACCTAATCGTTGTAGTCCCGAAGGGGCAACTTCTGTCAATTTCGCGAAAGCGAGGTTGAGTTCACAGGGTTGCCCCTTTGGTTTTTGAAAAAATATGAACACACAAAATTTTCAAACCAAAAAGTTTTTTCTCTATGCGAGAAAATCAACAGATACCGAAGAAAGGCAAATCCGGAGTATTGATGACCAAATAGCGGAACTGAAAGAACTTGCAAAAAAGGAAAATCTGGAAATCACAAAAATTTTCATTGAGAAACAAACCGCCAAAGAGCCGGGCCGGCCGATTTTCAACGAAATGTTATCTCGTATAGAGAAAGGCGAAGCCGAAGGAATTTTAGCGTGGCACCCCGACCGCCTCGCGCGTAATTCCGTTGACGGCGGAAAAATAATCTGGCTTTTGGATATTGAAAAACTAAAAGAACTAAAATTTCCTACTTTTTGGTTTGAAAATACGCCGCAGGGAAAATTTATGCTTCAAATCGCTTTCGGCCAATCAAAGTATTATGTTGATAATCTCTCGGAAA
>PCWD01000005.1 GCA_002787255.1 Parcubacteria group bacterium CG11_big_fil_rev_8_21_14_0_20_39_14
TGAAAAACCAATTAGTCTTTAGCGCGACCACGGTGGCCACGCCCGGTTCAGTTGGCACCATTCCCCAGCAGACCTTTACTTACGCCACTTACGCTTCGACCACGGCTTCGACCGCCTCTTTGGTCGGACCCTTTAATTTTTCAGTCATTAAATATGGATATAATTTTGTGGAGCAGAGTAAAAATTTAGTAACTAAGACTGTAGAGGAAGCCATTTTATCCGTTGATCCTTATAATACCTTATTAGATGAGCAAGCAGCTCTAGCTTTAATTGGTATAAATTTGGCTACTTCAACAGATGTGTTTTATGGCACCCAAGCCACGACCACGGTTTCCAACTGGATGAAGCTAGACGACTACCCCATTGACCAGTCAAGGTTCTTCGCCATCTTTGGCAAGAAAGGTGGAGCCTGCGACCAAAAACTGATTAAAGATACTGATTATTTAATTGATTTTGGTACTGGTTCCACTACCTTTATCGGCGACTCCCAAGCTGGCTGCACGGTTAACCCGGTTTATTCTCATGGCGGGAAAATTACCTTAACCTCAACAGTTAATTCTTCCCAAATTTACGACTACACCCACGCCAAGCAGGCTAATGTTTTTAGAACTTTTGATGGTTCTAAATATACTTCGTACATTAACCTTCAATTAAGTAATAATGTTGATGTTGGTAAGATTGAAGAAACAGCTGATAAGACAATTAATCCTAATGACGGTTATGGTTTTTCTGCTGGAGCTCTTAATGCCACCACCACTAATGTTTTGTCAGAAAATTGGAATTTCACCTGGCCTGCTTCTCCTGGGATTTTCTATCAATCCTATACTTTTGATATTACTGTTAAAGATGCTTGGGGTGTTCCTCTGGATCAAGCCACTGTGGGATTAATAGATAATTTCGGTTCGGTTTTTGAATTGCAAACTGACGTTTTCGGTGTGATTCCTACTCAAGAAGTTGTTTATCGTTCTTATAGTGAAGGCGGTGGCAATACGCCGGTTGAATATGGCGCTCATAGTTTAAGTTTGTCTAAAACTCAATATATTCCTTATGCCGGGCAAGCAGTTATTGACAAATTAACTAATTTGGCTTTCTCTTTAGCCCAGTCTTGCGACCCTGATTCAAGCTATAGTTATGCCCTATATTATCCAATGAGTTATGCAAGTACGACTGACACAATCACGGTTTGGGGTGATGACGGCACAACCGAAAATTGCGGGCCAAATGGCAATGCTACCTGCACACCGATGGGATGGAATTCCGCTAATCCTATTAGTTTTGAAAGCATCTTCAAGTTCGGACGAGCGGTTAGAGGTGATTGCGGAGTCCAGAAGCCGGCTGTCGGCAACTATGTTGTTTTGTCTCAGCTCTTTGTTGGCGGTGGCGCAACCACCACTTATGTTTCATCCAAGGGAGAATCTCTGTCTTTCTCTTCGGCTGAGATGCCACAATTGAAGATTTTTGAATTAGCTGAAGGCAGTTTTGGCGGCGTAGCTGATAACATTCCGCAAGAAGGCGTTTCTATTAAATTCAGTTCGGCTACTACTAGCGATGTTCTTGTTGATGTAGCTGGTGGCACTATCAAACTTTATGACTCTTATATTACTGATGCCGGCGTTTCAGCGGGCAAGTTTATCTACCGCGGTACTACTGGTTTAGGCGGAGATTATTCAAGTGTCAATTCTACAGTTGAAATGAAGAAAGTTATTTTCGACCGAGCTTCTCGGGGCCAGTTCTTCTATACTCCAAGCGTTACCATCAACGACCTTAAAATTAACCGTGTCAATGCTGTTTCTCCGACCGGCTTCGGTATCTCGGCCGGCGCGGCTCTGCTGACCTTAAATAACCTCCAGATTTTCCACCAGAATGCCGCCAGCGGCGCTGGTTTTGAGGTGAGTAGCAGCACTCCGAACGATACTGACATTACTATTCAAAATTCCACCTTTGATTACAACACCACCGATATTATCGCCGCTGGCAATGGTCGGGGCGTTAATCTTGTTAATACTACCTGGGACAGAACTTATGGTTGGAACTGGGCTGGAGACTATGGCACGGGCACGACAACTATTAAAGAAAATTATGGTTATTTGCCTAAATTGGTTGATACGGCTGGCACGGTTGTTTCCGGAGCAGAGATTAAGGCTCTAAATACTTTTGGCGACACCCAATTTACTGCAACCTCAGATGGTCTGGGGGAAATTTCCGAACAGTATATTCCGAGCTGGCAAGTTGAAAAAACTCCTTCCGGAGCAGAGGAAACCAGCTTTAATCCTTATACAGTCACGGTGAAGAAATATGGAAAGAAGTTTATTAAAGAAGCTAAAACTTTTAACGCCAGAACAGTAGAAACCAAGCAGCTAGAAGCTGATCTCTTTAATACCTTGACTGAAGTTGAGGCCCAGGCTTTGACTGATATCACTTATACCGCGCCGACTAAAGTTACCTGGTCTAGTTCGGAAACGGAATTAGTCGCTGGCAACCAAATTACTCTAAACAATACGCCAATTACCCAATCGGAATTCTTCGGTTTATATAATGACAGCACCAAGGCCTTGATTTCATCCAATCAATACTCGGTTAATTATTCAACCGGCGTGGTGACCTTTTCGCCGGGCTATGACGGGATAACCGCCAGAGCCGTTTATTCTTATGGGGGTGAGATTAGGTTAACGAACGGGTCAAATACTTTATCGGTTGACCAGCTCTACGCCTATATGCAATTGCAAAACGCTGATGTTTTAACTACGGTTAATGGCACCGAATATACAAGTTATGTTAATTTGGCCATCGGCACTACGACGGATTCCGGTTCTTTGGTTTCGCCGACAAAATCCATCACCTTTGCCAGCGGTTATACTTATGGTTTTGAAGGCATGGGCGGTTATGTTGATTTAGGAGGGTTAACGGCCAGCGGCGGGTCAAGCGGCGGAGGACTGGCACTTAATATTTCTGCCAGCACTGGCAGTTTCTATTACCCAGGAGAGGAAGTTAGCGTTTTTGCCACGGTGCTTAACTCAAGCGGCCAAGCAGTGGCGGCCACGGTTAACGTTTATTTCTATAAGCCGGACGGAAGTTCTTTAACCACTATATTGGCCACTCAACCATTAACGGGTTTCTTTAAAGCCACCACGACTTTAGCTACTGACGCCACCTTAGGAACCTATGCCGCGAGAATAGAGGCTAGCTATTTGGGCGATGAGGTGCAAACTAACTTAGCTTTTAAGGTTATTGAAGCCCCATCGTCTTATCCGGCAACGATAGCGGTTGAGGCGCCGGCTTTGGTAAAGACAAACACGAATTTCGGCATTTCGGTTTTAGTTAAATCATCTACCGGCGTCCCAATAAACTGTGACGCTAATGTCGCTTTAATAACTATTAGAGACCTTATTGCCCAATCAGATGAAGTTACTAATGATGGAATGAGCAATTTTGCTACCGGAAGATACAGTTACGCCTGGTCAGTGCCGGACAAAACAAATTATTTAGCCATTGTTTCTTGCACGGTGGCAGGCGTTCCTTATGTCGGGGTAAAAGAATTTTCCAGCCAGGATATTCCACCCGTGGGTTTAAATATTATAAGTAATGTCGGTTCAATTTATATCCCCGGAGAGAATGTGAATGTTTATTCTACCATAACGGATGGAGTCGGAAACTTAGTTACCGCCACAACTACCCTTTCCATTTACTATCCTGACGGCACTCTGCTCTTAAACGGCACTTCCACCGAGCAAACAACCGGCTTCTTCAAGTTTACCTTTAATTTGGCAACAACCACGACGCCAGTTGGCACTTATGAAATAAGAACCAAGGCGGTTTATAGGGATAATACGGCCTATGATACCAAAACTTTTGTGGTTAGTTCCGCTATCTCAAGCCTGAAGATTCAATCCAGTGTTGGAGCCATCTATATTCCTGGCGAGACAGTTAATGTTTATTCTAATATAATTGATGCTTTGGGAAATTTAGTAAGCGCTACCACTACCGTGGAAGTATATAACCCGGATGGCACCCTGCTTTTAAATGGCACCTCAACGGAACAAACGACTGGTTTCTATAAATTCACCTTTAATTTAGCAACTAACACAGCTACTTCCACTTATGAAGTAAGAACTAAGGCAGTTTACGGGAATGAGACGGCCTATGACATTGAAACTTTTGTAGTTAATAAAATCAGCAGTTCGGATTGGACAGTAGTTCTTTCCGATGTAGGGCAAGTGGCGACAAGCAGGACTTATCGGGCTAAAGTTTGGATTCTGGATTACCAAAGCGCGCCGACCGATCCTTTTTCGACGCCGAGGATAACAATTTACAATCCGGCAACAACTACCGATCCGGGTATTGACGATTCGGCGATGACGAAAACCGGCATTGGGATTTATGAATTTAATTATCTCGTGCCTTCAGGCGGTCCCCAAGGCCTTTGGGAAACCGTGGTTTCAGCCGAAGTGGAAGCCGGCAAAGTAATTCAGAAAAATGATTTTTGGGAAGTAGAAGGTTCTCCGGCTCAAGTTAAGATAAATGCCATTACTGACAACACCATAACAACAGGTATTACTGCCAGTACAACGATCACAAACGAAGGTACAGCTGAATATGAGTATCGTTATGAATATTGTATAGTGGACACGCAGAATAATCAGTGTGGCACAGAAGGGGGCGCTGACATAGATTATGCTGTAAGATCTAAAAAGATTCTGGCAGGCGAGGACTGGACGACTGAATTAAAGTTAACTGTTCCAGCTGTTGGGACCTATTGGTTTAAAGTCTACGTTTATTGGGGAACGGAAATGTCGCCGGCCATCCAGCAATTTGTGGCTACCGAAGGAGTAGTTAATTACGCCCTAACTGTTTCTAAAGCCGGGACTGGCTCTGGAACCGTAACGAGCGTGCCGGCCGGCATTAATTGCGGCTCTGACTGCACCGAAAATTACAACAACGGAACTTCTGTGACGCTTACCGCCACGCCAGCTGATGGTTCTACCTTTGCCGGCTGGTCTGGCGCTTGCACCGGGACCGGAACCTGCACTGTTTCCATGACGGCTAACAAATCAGCTACCGTTACCTTTAATTTAACTCCAACACCACCGCCTCCAGGCGGAGGAGGCGGCGGAGGCGGCCCAGTAACTCCTCCCGCCCTTCTTGCGCTTACCGTATCTAAATCAGGAACTGGCTCCGGAACCGTGACGAGCGTGCCGGCCGGCATTAATTGCGGCTCTGACTGCATGGAAGATTATTACAGCGGAACTTCCGTAATACTTACGGCTATGCCCGCCGACGGTTCTAGCTTTGCCGGCTGGTCTGGCGCTTGCACTGGAACCGGAACCTGCACCGTTTCAATTATTAGCGCTAAATCGGTTACAGCCACATTTAATTTAATAACTCCACCGGCGGGTCCGGTCTGCAGCGGAGCTGACTTTAATTTTGACAAAATAGTTAATTCAACCGACTTCTCCATTCTCCTATTCTTCTGGAAGACAAAACCGCCCTTCAAAAATGCTTGTGTTGATATAAATCAAGATAGCAAAGTTGATTCCGTGGACTTCTCCATTATGCTCTACCAATGGGGTAGCCGCCGATAATGGATTATGTTATAATAAAAAAAGGAGGTTTTAAAAATTATATATAAAATTGCGGTTAATTTATGTTAAATTCAAGAATTGGAAAAAACAAAAAAGGAGGTTTTTTATATGGAAAGATTTTTATCAGCGTAGCCGTAATATTGTTTGGTTTTATTTTATCGCCGACTCTAGCCAAAGCGGCGACTGTTTATTTCTCTCCTAATTCCGACAATATCAGCCAAGATGATGTTTTTATCGTGGAGGCAAGAATTTCTAGCCCGGAAGAAGCGATTAATGTTGCTGAAGGTACCATAAAATTTGATAATAATAAATTAGAAGTTAAAGAATTAAGCACAGGCGGCTCCATTTTTAGCTTATGGCCTAAGCCGCCGGTTTTTTCCAATCAAGACGGAAAAATAAGTTTTGTCGGAGGGGTACCGGGGGGATTTCAGGGCGAAGACGCTGGAGTTTTGAAAATAATTTTTCTTGCTAAGAATGAAGGGGAGGCAGAATTGGCTTTTCAAGACGATACCTCTTTGTTTTTAAACGATGGCAGCGGAACCAAGATAAGTCCCTGGCTTAGGCCCATGAGTTTAAATATATTAAAACCCTTACCAGAGGTAGCCCCTAAAGACGAGTGGCAGAGCGTTATTGAAGGAGATAAAGTTCCGCCCGAGCCTTTTGAGGTGGTAATAGGTAGAAATCCCGCCATCTTTGATAATCAGTATTTCGTGAGCTTCTTTGCTGTTGACGGACAATCGGGAATTGCTTATTATCAAATTAAGGAGGGTGACGGTGATTTCGTGCAGGCAGAAAGCCCTTATCTTCTTAAAGATCAGTCATTAGAAAGCATTATAGAAGCAAAAGCCGTGGATAAAGCCGGTAAGGAAAGAATCGCGAAGCTGGTACTTCCTGTTCCGTCGGTTCCAACTCCGGCTCCGTTATCTTATAAAAATATTTTGGTTTTGGCAGTACTTTTAGTAGCTATTTTATTTATATTTTTTATCGCCTGGAAAAAATTTAGGCGGAAAATTAAAAAATGAAAAATTATATTTTAAAACTTAAAATTGGATATTTTTGCCTTTTGGTGGCGTTTTTTAGCGTTCTATTTTTTGCTTTTAATTCGCCCGGAGCGAATGCCGCCACTCTTTATTTCAGCCCTTCCTCCGGTAATTTCACGGTCGGAAATATTTTTACCGTGAGCGTTCTTACTAATACCCAAGACGAGGCAATTAATAACGCCGATGCCATTATCAATTTTCCGTCGGCTCTTTTAGAGATTGTTTCCATAAGCAAATCCGGGTCAATTTTTTCTTTGTGGGTTGAAGAGCCGGCTTTTTCCAATGGCGCCGGAACGGTTTCTTTTAACGGTGGCGTGCCAACTCCCGGTTTTAACGGGGCATCAGGAAAGATTATAAGCATTGTTTTCAGGGCAAAGTCGGCTGGCGCCGCTTCGGTAATTTTTTCTTCCGGCGCAGTTCGCGCCAATGATGGTTTTGGCACGAATGTCCTTAAGGCCCGGTCAGAAGCCAAGTTTAGTTTGATCCAAGAAGAGGAAGTAACTCCAAAAGCTCCCGCCGCTCCCACAGCTCCGGCTGAAGTTGTTAGTGCTCCCGGGGCTCCAAAAATATCTTCTCCCACTCACCCTGACCAAACGGTTTGGTATAGCAATAATAAAGCGACGTTTAAATGGGAAATACCTTACGGAACAACCGGCGTTAGCATTTTGTTAGATGATAAGCCGGCTTCTAACCCGGGTCCGACTTCTGACGGCCTGTTCTCTACAAGAGATTATGAAGATCTTGGTGATGGAATTTCGTATTTGCATTTGAAGCTTAAAGATAAATCCGACTGGAGCGAAATAGGCAATTTCAAGGTTTTAGTAGATACGACTCCGCCTCTGCCGTTTGAAGTAATCCTTGATAGGGAAGAAGGCACAACCGAGCAGGTTCTTCGCTTTGAAACTACGGATGCCACCTCCGGAATTGACCGATATGAAGTAAAAATAGGCAATCAGGATTTTGTTGTCAAACCCGAAGATGGTTCCCTTAAAGCTCCTTCGCTCCCAGCGGGGAAATATACCGCCATTGTCAAAGCCATTGATAAAGCCGGCAATGAAACTTTAGCTTTTGCCGATTTCACGATTGAACCAATAGAAGCTCCTGTTATCAAGAATTATCCGAGAGAATTAAGGCCCTCTGACCAATTGTTTATCCTCGGCACAGCTCTGCCCGATGTTACTATAGATGTATTCGTCCAGAATAGAAAAACAGAAGAAATCATAAAGCAAACGGTTGAGAGCGATAAAAACGGAAATTGGGTTATGATTTATGAAGAAGGATTAGCCAACGGCAGATATTTTGCCTGGGCAGAGGCGATTAATTCCCAAGGAATTAAGAGTAGCAGCAGCAATAAAGTAAGCTTCTTGGTTACCTCGCCGATTTTCGTTAAGTTCGGCTCATGGGCAATAAATTACTTCACGATCTTCATTCTCTTGTTAATCTTCTTGATTTTAGTTGTTGCTCTTCTCGCTTATTGGGCTGGCCTGATAAGAGGCCGATTAAAGAAAGAAACAGATGAAGTTCAGCAGGTTTTGCATGGGAATTTAAAAGAATTTAGAAAATTGATAGAAAAGGAGTCAGCTTATTTAGAAAGCAT
>PCWD01000012.1:0-8405 GCA_002787255.1 Parcubacteria group bacterium CG11_big_fil_rev_8_21_14_0_20_39_14
AGCCAGTGTTTCCGTTCTCTGCCGCGCTTCGCGCGGCCGAATCAATCGGCAAAATTTCTGAAAGTTTAATATTGGTGGCCTCGACGGGAGTCGAACCCGTATCGCGACCTTGAAAGGGTCGTGTCCTAGCCACTAGACGACGAGGCCAAAATGAAAAACTAATCATATTTTAACAACAATTTGAAAAAAATCAACTCCTCATATAATATATAGGTATCAATGAAGCAATCTGCCTCAACAAAAATTTTAGCTATTGAAACATCTTGCGATGATACCTGCATAGCAATTTTCGAAATTCGAAATTCGAAATTCGAAATTCTAAGCAACGTTATTTCGTCGCAAGTAAAACTGCATTCAAAATACGGAGGAGTATATCCGACTTTGGCGAAACGTGAACACCAAAGAAATCTGATTTCCGTATTGTCCCGGGCTTTAAAAAAAGCGAGCTTGCTTAAAAATCCTAAATCCAAAATCCTAATTTCTAAACCCAAAATAGCAGAGCAAAGCTCGCTACGGGGCAGGCAAATCCTAAATTCTAAATCCCAAATATTAAATTCTATTTTAGAGCGCGAACCAGAATTATTGAAACAAACTCTGTCGTTCCTTAAAAAACATCGAAAGCCGAACATTGATGCTATTGCGCTGACCGTTGGACCTGGACTGGAACCCTGCCTTTGGGTCGGAGTGAATTTCGCCAAAGCTTTATCCTGTTTTTGGGATTTGCCGATTGTCCGGGTAAATCATATTGAGGCGCATATCTTCGCTAACTTCGTTGGCTCAAATTCAAAATTCAAAATTCAAAATTCAAAATTATTTCCCGCTATCTGCTTAGTGGTATCGGGAGGGCACACTCAACTTATTTTAATGCGGGGCCTCGGGAGATACAAAATTTTGGGAGAAACCAGGGACGATGCGGCTGGAGAATGTTTTGATAAAGCAGCCAGAATTTTGGGACTTGGGTATCCCGGAGGACCAATCGTCGCCAAAATGGCGACTAAAATCAAAAATCCCCGAAGCAGAGCAAGCTCGCTACGGGGCAGGCAAAAATCAAAAATAAAAAATATTAAACTACCACGACCGATGATTTATCAAAAGAATTATGACTTTAGTTTCAGCGGTTTAAAAACAGCGGTTCTGTATCAATATCAAAAATCAAAGATTAAAAATTTGCCACAGCCCATTCCAACCGCCCATGCTCAAGGAAGAAATTCCATTTGGCAAAAATATAAGCAGGAAATGTGTTACGAAGTCCAGCAGGCAATAATAGATGTTTTGATTCACAAAACCCTTAAAGCCGCTAAGGATTTTAAAGTAAAAACAATAATTCTTGGAGGAGGCGTAGCCGCCAATAGCGAACTTCGCAAACAATTCAAATCTAATATCCAGCATTTATCACCCAACATCCAATATCTAATACCCAACATCCAATTTTGCACTGATAATGCGGTTATGGTCGGAGTAGCCGGATATTTTCACTGGCTACAGGGAGAAAGTGCCTGCTGGGAAAAAATCAGGGCAGAAGCCAATCTTAGAATCAAATAGAAATTCATTGAAATTGATAGAAATTAGCTCGCTTTGCTCGCGAAATTTGTTGTAACAAGCTTCTACTAATTTCGCAGCCGAAGTCCTGTTAGAAATCTTTGGCAATGATATTGAATAAACTTCACATTATATTTAGTTTGACAAAACAGAGATTTCTAACGGGGTGAAGGCTGCAAATTTCTATAAGTTTCTAAACTATGTTAAAATAAGTATATGAAAGAGCTTCCTAGGGTTTATGACCCCAAAAAAGTTGAAAGCAAGGTCTATGCTCTTTGGGAAAAGAGCGGTTTTTTTAATCCCGATAAACTGCCGAAAACTCACAAAAAACCATTTTCCATAGTGATACCTCCGCCAAATATTACGGGGTCCCTGCATATGGGGCATGCTCTAAATACCACAATACAGGACATTTTAATCAGACAGAAAAGAATGCGGGGATATAAAACTCTGTGGCTGCCGGGAACCGACCATGCTGGAATTGCCACTCAAAATGTGGTTGAAAAAGAATTGAAAAGAGAGGGGCTGTCGCGGCATGATATTGGTCGGGAAAAATTTATTGAAAGAGTTTGGCAGTGGAAAGAAAGATACGGAAATATTATTTTGGACCAGTTGAAAAAATTAGGAGCTTCTTGCGATTGGTCGAAAACCCGCTTTACCATGGATGAAGATTATCAACGAGCTGTCAAAAAAGCCTTTTTACATTATTACAAAAAAGGTTGGATTTATCAGGGTGAACGAACAATAAATTGGTGTCCGAGATGCCAGACATCTTTATCCGACCTTGAAATAGAATATGAGGAAGAACAAAGTAATTTGTGGTATATTCGCTATCCGCTTAAAAACACACAAATTAACACAAATAAGAACTTTACACCAGAGCCCCGAAGGAGAACCCCGATAGCAGAGCAAAGCTCGCTACGGGGCGCAGCAAGTACCCTACGGGGCAGGCAAGCTTGGTACGGGGCAGGCGCAAATCAACGCAAATTCATTGTGGTGGCGACGACAAGGCCGGAAACAATGCTTGGCGATAGCGCAGTGGCTGTAAATCCAGGGGATAAAAGATATAAAAATTTGGTGGGGAAAATGGTTATTTTACCAATCCAAAATCGGGAAATCCCGATTATTGCCGACCCCCTGATTGACTCGGAATTTGGGACAGGAGCAGTTAAAGTTACGCCGTCTCACGACCTGACCGATTTTGAAATAGGTCTTTCTCATAGATTGAAATCTTACAAAGTTATTAACGAGGCCGGCCGTATGACAGGTGAAGCCGGAGAAAATTACGAGGGGCTCAATATTCCCGAATGCCGTCAAAAAGTTATTGAAGAACTAACCAGGTCTGACTTGGTGGAAAAAATTGAACCGTACTCGCACCGAATCGCCAAATGCTCTCGGTGCGGAAAAACAATAGAGCCCTTGCCATCAAAACAATGGTTTTTGAAAATGGAAAAATTGGCCAAAATGGCAATTTCGGCGTGTAAATCGCGGCAAGTGAAATTTATACCCAAAAAGTGGGAAAAACTTTATTTCAACTGGCTGGAAAACATCAAAGATTGGTGTATATCGCGCCAAATCTGGTGGGGCCACGCCTTGCCAATTTGGTATTGCCAAATCGGCAAGAAATCAAAAATCAAAAATAAAAAATCAAAAATAAATAGAAATAAGGAGAGATATTTTATTTCTCTTGAGAAACCTGAAAAATGTCCGATTTGCGGAAAATGCCAGCCAGAACAATCTGCCGATGTGCTGGACACCTGGTTTTCTTCGGCTCTTTGGCCGTTTGCTACTCTCGGCTGGCCGATCGCTTGCGCTCAAAATAAAAAATTAAAAATAAAAAATAAAAAATCCGATATTGAAAGATTTTATCCGACCGATGTTCTAGTGACTGCTCGGGATATTATAAATCTCTGGGTGGCAAGGATGATTTTTTCTGGTTTTGAATTTATGAAAGAAAAACCATTTGAAGAGGTTTATATTCACGCTATTATCTTAACCAAAGAAGGAAAAAGAATGTCTAAATCTAAGGGTACCGGCATTGACCCCCTAAGCCTAATAGAGAAATACGGAGCCGACGCCACCAGATTCGGAATAATCTGGCAGGAAACCGGCTCTCAGGATATCCATTTTGGAGAAGAACCGATAATTGCCGGAAAAAAATTCTGCAATAAACTCTGGAACGCCTCGAGATTTGTTTTACAACAAATCTCGAAATCAAAAATCAAAAATCAAAAATTAAATAAAAACAAACTTACTCAAGCCGATAGAAGAATATTGTCCAAATTAAATAAAGTAGTGGACTCGGTTGGAAATGACTTAGAAAATTATCAGTTTGGGAAGGCCTTGCGCAATCTCTATGATTTTTTCTGGCATGAATTTTGCGACCTTTATATTGAGGAGTCAAAAAAACAAAATGATGAAAAAAGCAGAAGAATTCTTCTCTATGTATTGTTAAGTTCCTTGAAGCTTTTGCATCCCTTTGTTCCATTTGTCAGTGAAGAAATTTACCAAAAATTGCCAAAAAGTCACAAAAAGAAATCCTTGATGATTGAACAATGGCCAAGCGCTCCCCCGTTAGATAGAGCTCGCAGAGCTCGCTCATCTAACGGGGTCGCTAAAATCAAAAATCAAATATAAAATATTAAAAATAAGAAATGAGTATTCAAAATTTTCTTTCAGAAAATTTTGAAACTATATAACTTTTTTATATTTTCTTTCTAATTTTTTATTTTTCTTATGAGTTATTTTCTTTATATAATATTCGCTGTCTTGCCAAGTTTGGTCTGGCTCGGTTTTTATTTGCGTCAGGATCAAAGACCCGAACCAAAAAGAGTGGTTGTAAAAATTTTTATTTTTGGAATGCTCGCCGCTCTTTTGGCAATTATTTTTGAAAAAGGGGCGGCTTTGCTTTATAATATTTTTAAAACTTATAATCCTCAGCCCGCTTTTATATTATATGTGTTTGTTGGGATAGGCTTTGTTGAGGAATTTTTAAAATATATGGCAGTCAAACTTTCTGTTTTAAGGGATTCGGCGTTTGACGAACCATTTGACGCCTTGCTTTATTTAATAATTGCCGCTTTGGGATTTGCCGCCTTAGAAAACCTCCTTTTGTTTTCAGAGCCTCGCTCTTATCTGGGACAAGAAATTCTGCCTTCAATTCGGGGCATGGCTTTTATAAGCCTTGGTCGCATGCTTACTGCAACTTTTTTTCATGCCCTTTGTTCCGGAATTTTGGGGTATTTTATCGCTTTAAGTTTTTATAAAACCGCTCAAAAAAACAAGCTTGTGATTTCGGGCATTATTTTCGCAACATTCTTGCATGGACTTTATAATTTTTCTATAATGGAGATAGGGGGAGCTTCCAAATATATAATAATAGGAGTGCTGCTTATTTTGATGGTTTCCCTCCTCTCAGTTTTTATTTCAAAAATTAAAAAATTACCAAGTATTTGTAAATAACTACCGATTGCCACTGATAAATTGCTGATGACCACTGATTATTTTATCAGTGTAAATCAGTCATAAATCAGTGTAAATCAGTGTTTTTCACAAAGTGAAAAATATGGCAAAATCTTTTTTTGAAAAATTAACCGGTTCTACTAAAACTGATAAGGTTCGACCTGACAAAATTGAACATTATGAGGAAGCCGAGCAGGAAATTGACCTTTCACCTAAAACCTCAGCGGCCGAGTGGGAAGAGATATCCAGGGAAAAACTTGAAGAATCAGAAGGGCAGTTAGCCATTGATGTTTACCAAACCGAATCGAATATTGTAATAAAATCAACAATTGCCGGAGTAAATTCTGAAAATCTTGATATTTCAATTACCAATGATATGGTTACTATTCGGGGAAAAAGAGAAAAAGAGGAAGAAGTTGCTCCGGAGAATTATTATTATCAGGAATGCTACTGGGGACCATTTTCTCGTTCCATTATTCTGCCGGTAGAAATAAACTCTGAAAAAGCTCAGGCGGTTATCAAAGACGGAGTTTTGACAATCCGTCTTCCCAAAGCCGAAAAAGTGAAAGTTCACAAAATAAAAGTGGAGGAAATAGAAGACTAATACCGGTCAAATCCTAAATCCTAAATTCGAAATTCGAAACAATAATTAAATTCTAATTTTTCAAATTCCAAACAGAACTTTAAACATTTGGATTTTGGGATTTTGAATTTGTTTCGGATTTAGTGCTTAGAATTTAGGATTTTATATTTCCCAAAAAGCTCATTTATTATGAAAATTCATTTCCCTTTTAAAAAAGCTTTATCTATTATTCTTCTCACAGCTATCCTGGTGGCTCTTTTTTTAATTATTTTAGAAATTTTAAATTTAAATAAAATAGCTTACGGTGTTTTGCTTGCCAATGAAGATATTGGCGGGAAAAAAATTGATGTGGCATCTAAACTAATTCAGGAAAATTTAAAGAACTTTGAACTATCTTTTGTTCTGTCAGGGGAAAATTCTTTAACAGAGCCGGGAGAGTTTGTAAAAAATGAACAGATAATAGTAAAAACCTTGCCGGAAAATCTCGGTGTGAATTTTTTGCTCGATGAAAGTTTGGCAGGAGCCTATCGGATTGGAAAAAGGCAAAATATAATTCTTGGATTGAAGGAACAAATTACGGCCTTCTTTTTTAAAAAAAATCTTTCAATGGAGTATGAGATAGGCGAAGAGAAATTTTGCGAGTTTCTGACCAAAAACCTTGAGAAACTTGAGACTTCTCCAAAAGATGCTGAAATTATTTTTAATAAAGAAGAAAATAGCTTTGAGCTCACTCCTTCAGAAAAAGGCTTTTTGCTTCAGCGGGAAAAATTAAGGGGGGATTTAGACCAAAGACTTTCTCTACTTGACTCAAATTCAATTTTTTTAGAATTTAAGATGGCGGAGCCAGAAATTAAAAAAGAGGGAGCCTTGCAAGCCAAAGAAATCGCCCAAAATCTACTATTGAATTCCCCCTATTTTATTTTTCAGAAAGACGAGGAGTGGAAAATTGATGCCGAAACTTTTTTGGATTGGATAATTTTTTCTCCCGTCGCGGTTAACGGGAAAAAGGTTTTAAAAGTAGGGCTTTCTGAAGACAAAATTAAAGATAATTTAACTCAACTTAGCCCGGCTTTGAACTTCGCGCCCCAAAACGCTCAACTTACCATTGTTGATGGTCGGGTAACCGCTTTTTCTTTAAGTTATCCGGGACGGCGATTAAAAATTGAAGAAAGCGCCAAAAAAATTGTTGAAGAAATCTTGGAAAAAGGAAAAAATAAAATTGAGCTTGAATTTGGGGAAATTGAACCGGAAATTACAACCTCATCAATTAAAAATATGGGGATAACCACTCTTTTGGGAAAGGGGGTGTCAAATTTTGCCCGCTCGCCAAAAAACCGAATTCACAATATAAAAATGGGGTTGGCGAAACTTCAGGGGGTTCTGATAGAACCCGGAGAAGAATTTTCTTTTAACCAAACCCTGGGTGAGGTTGATGAAAAAAGCGGTTTTTTGCCGGAATTGGTTATCAAAAGAGATAAAACTATTCCCGAATATGGCGGAGGAACTTGTCAGGTTTCAACCACGCTCTTTCGGGCGGCAATTAATGCCGGACTTGAAATTTTGGAAAGATACCCCCATGCTTTTCCGGTTGTTTATTACGCTCCTCAAGGATTTGACGCCACTGTTTATCCTCCTCACCCCGACCTTAAATTTAGAAATGATACCCCGGCTAATATTCTAATTCAGGGAAGGGTTGTTGAAAATAATTTAAGTTTTGAATTTTACGGAACAGACGATGGAAGAAAAGTTATTGTTTCAAAACCTCTGGAATATGACAAAAAAGCTGACGGTTCAATGAAAGCTAAATTTGAGCGGGAAATTTGGAAAGAAGGGAAACTACTCAAAAAGGAAACCTTTTATTCGGTTTATAATTCCCCGAAACTTTACCCCGTTAGAAATTGACCAGGGATACTTCTTTAGCTAAAAAAGAATAATTTGTTCTTTTTAGCTAAATTTTAATTAACCAAAGTGGGTATTTTAAATAGGGATGAGTGTGACTTGTGCTGGGCTATTTATTGCAAATGCCACCCATAGCGCTATGCAGGGTGATATAGGCATTACGATACTTTGTGGAATAGGAGCAATGATAATGATAGCCATAGCAGTGTTCAGAATTAGAGAAAAATGAGTGTCCGAAATCCTTGGACAAGTATAGTTCTTTCACCTATGAAATCCATCAGACACCCCCATAGATGGACAAAGCCCTAAAAGCTTCGAGGGAGCCAGAACTCTCGGGCTTTTTATTTTGAGGTTCTGAAGAATCTTCCAATGAATTTTTACATTTTTTCCTCACCTGTGTTAATAAAATACTACTGCTACGTAGCAGTAGTATTTTCATTGTATCGGAATTTCAATAATTCCGATACAAGCAAAAAGGGAGTCGGGGAAACCCCGAATACTACAAATCTTGTTGGATTTGAGTACGGGGCAAGTATTGCTAATTCCAACTTTGGATTTATTGATGCTCGCCCCGTAAAAATTGGAGTGAAGCGAGAATTTGTACGTGGCTGGGTGTTTCCCCGCTTGCCCCACCAGATAGAAAGTTTATCTAACGGGGTGAAGAAAACAGGGAGCGAACGAAGTGAGCGACCGCCAGAAATCGAGACGTAGTCCCGTACCGAAACGAAGTTTCTGGTGCGGGGGTTTCTTAAGAACATAGTTCGGGTTTAGCGCGAGCCGAAGGCGAACGACTATGTTCTTTTGGTGCCCCCGAGAGGATTTGAACCTCTACGCTTTTTAGGCACGAGGTCCTAAACCTCGCGTGTATGCCAGTTTCACCACGGGGGCATTAACCCCTCACCACTTTTGCGGTTTTGCTCAA
>PCWD01000012.1:8424-41546 GCA_002787255.1 Parcubacteria group bacterium CG11_big_fil_rev_8_21_14_0_20_39_14
TCAAAGGCGGCGCACTCGTCCTATCCTTTAGGGGAGGGGACTCGGCCCTATTCGGGCAGCCCCCTTTTGACAAAGAGGCCGGGTTGTCTCTCGCTTTCTGCGCCTATCTTGTCCAGCCCTTCAACCGAAGATTGAGGGCTGTCGGAATTTGTCCCGCCCCTTTCTCGGAAAGGGGCGGGGTCCGAGACGATGAAATAAAAGAAAACTAAAAGCGCTGGCAAAAGAATGTCGGCGCTTTTCTCATTTGTCCCATCAACAAAAAAAACAGGCCGGAAATCAAAAACCGCTTGAAAAAGCCAATGACGAGCTTCCAGTCCCGAGTTTCTTTAATCTATTCCTATTATCATTTTTACGATAGGGATTATCGTTCTTGAAAGCAGCGCCACCGCTATGCCGATTGCGGCGTATAGAAGTTTGTCTCTGGCTGAAGCGACTTTAGTTGCGTCTCCGCCGGCGGTCAAAAATTGAAACGCGCCCATTATAATAAATATAACGGCAATAATCAGAAAAATGGCAAAGAACCAGTTCACAACATTGTTAAGTATTGTTAATATGTCTATATCCTGCTCTTGCGGACCTTCCGGGGTGGGACCAATGCCAATGGCAAACGGGGCAAAAAGAAGACCAGAAAATAAAATTGGAACTATATATTTTCGCATATATTCTTTAAAACAATGAATTTCTATCAGTTTCTATAAATTTCTTTTTTAAAAAAGAAATTAATAGAAATTTGCTCTTCCTGTCAGCTGGCGGCCAGCTGGCGGATTCGCGAAACTTATATAGAAACTCTTTGTTTAAATGTTTTTATCCGACCTTTTAGCCGAAAAGCCAATGTTTACCCAGTAGAGCAACTTTGACTTGCTCCGCAAAATGAGATTTTCTAAAAGAAAATTTTGTCAAAGTTGTCTTACTGGGTTTAGCTCCGACTACATAAATTGTTAAATTGTCTAATTGCTAATTGCTATCCCTCCACTCCCAATATCATTTTAATAAGGTTAACAATTCCGCCGGCCAGCAAGACAATGGCTATGCCGATTGCCAGGTATAAAAGAAGGTTCTTGGCTTTCTTGAGTTTTTCAGGATTCCCGCCGGCTGTCATAAACATAAAGCCGGCAATAATAGCCATTATGGGAACGATTGCCAATGCCACCATATACAAAAACTTCCAAATTTTACCCAATACTACCTGAATATCGCCTCCGGTTTGAAGGGGGTCTTCAAATGTAAGCGACAGGACACTTTCTTTTAGGGCAAAGAAAGTTGTTCCCGTTGTTAAAACCATTAGCAAAATGTAAATAAGTCTTTTGGAAAACATAATAAAATACTACTTTTTAAAGAATAAAGACAGTTGTTCGGCCGCGGCCTTCATTGTTTTTTCAATGTTTTGGCCATCTACTATTAATTCTATCATATCTCCGAAGATTCGGTCAACCGCTAAATTGTCCGGCTGGTACCAGCTTTTAGCTGAAAGGGACTGGTCTAAAAATACTGAAATTTCAGGATTTTCAGTTTTTTGCCAGGTAATCAAATCGCGTCTGGCTGTTGGATGACCGCTAACCCTCAAATAGCTTTTAATATTTTCAGCTCGGGAAAGCTCGGTTAAAAACTCCCAGGCCGCCAAAGGATATTTTGAGTTGGCTCCAACGGTCAAGCCCCAATAATTCGGATAATTTATCGGCACCCTGATATCTTTTGGCTGGGGCAGAGGAGAGATTGAAAAATCAAGCCGGGCGGCTTTTTCTCGAAGGGTTGGCAAATGATGAGAATAATTAAGCATCATCGCGGTTTTTTCTACATAAAAAGAATCAATTGAGTAATGCATATTTTTGTTCCAGGTATAGACCTTTTTAAGGGGATTGGCAAAGTCTGTATAAAACTCAAGAGCTCTGGCCCCGGGAGAAATTCTTTCTTCGCCGAACTCTATTTCTTTTCTGAAAACTTCTTTTTGCTTTTCTTTATCGGTGATTTCTGTGCCGCTTTGGAGCATTAAAGCCGCCAGGATGTCGGTTGAGCGATTTATGTTTTTGGCCGTTCCCATTGCCGCTCCCGCTCTGATAATATCTCCTTTTTCGTTTAATCTGGTTAATTTGGGCACAACTTCAATAAATTCCTCCCAGGTTTTGGGGGGCTCCGGGATTTTTTCCTTGGCAAATATGCTTTTGTTCCAATAAAGAGCCATAGTATCAACATAAATAGGCAGAGCGTAAATTGTCTCATCTTCAATAAAATCGCTAAAAGCGACATCAACAAAAACATTTTGGAAATCATAAGGCGTCATAAATTTGAATTCCTTTTCCTTGCCGGGGATAATTTTGGGCATAGGATAAATTTTTTCTTTGTGTTTTGGGAGCCAGGTGTGGTGAAAATAAAAAATATCGGGACCCCCCCCGCTGGCCAGAGCATTAACGAGGTCTTTTTCGTATTCTAAATAATCTCTTTTGTAATATTTTATTTCGCAATTTTTATGCTTCTTTTGATAAGAAGCAATTATTTCTTCAAAAACTTTGGGCTCATCAAAAATTCCCCAGATGGCGAGTTTGTATTTTGGTCCAACCGGTGTTCTCAAGCCGGGAATTACCCCGGTAATTAAAAGCAGGGCAAAGATTATTACTATTGAAACACCGGCTATAATAATGATATGGAATCTTTCAAACATTGAACGAAAATCTCAAGCGCCAAACGCCAAGCAATAAATTTCCATAAATTTCGCGAAGCCAGGTTTCTATAAATTTCTGAAACTTATTGAAATTTGTAGAAACTAATAGAAATTATTTGTTTGGAATTTGTGATTTGGAAAATTAAGATTAGAAATTTTAGGTTAGTTTAGCCATAGTCAGGCCATAATGATATTCTCCGGCTGAAAATTCCCTGATTATTCTAAAACCTTCACTCTCGGCCAATCTCTTTGCGGTTTCTCTGGAAATCCTTGTTCTTCTCGGCGGTCCGACAAAAGAATCTTCTGACCAATCAACCATTATTAAACTCCCTTGTTTTTTCAAAACTCGGGTAGCTTCTTTTAGAATTTCTGATTTGCCCGGTGACTGATACAATATATTTGCCAATAAAACCAAATCCATAGAATCATCGGGCAGCCTGGAGCCTTTTTCTTTTTCTAAATCCCCCTTAATGTATTTAATATTTAAAAGGCCTTCTTTTTTTGCCATAGACCTGACTGCTCCCAAGGCCGAATTTTGAATATCAATAGCATAAACTATTCCATTATCTCCGGCAGCTTTTGCCAGGGGAATGGAAAAATATCCGTGGCCGCAGCCAAAATCAGCGATTTTCATTTCCAGCAAAATCCCAAATTCTTTGATTACGAACTCGGGTTTTATAAAGCCCCCGGCACCTCTCGGAAACTTCGTTTCCATGAAATCAAATATCAAATATCAAAAATCAAAATATAATAAAGTTTTAAGATTTATTAATTTTGAATTTTAATTTGCCTGCCCCGTAGCGAACTTTGTTTTTTGCTACTCGGGGTCATTTTGCATTTTGATTTTTGCATTTTGAATTTTTAAACGCAGGTGGCTGAAACCACCTTATCGCCTTCCCCCAATGTCATTATTTTTACTCCCTGAGTAACCCTTCTCATTAAAGAAATATTTTTTAAATCCACTCTTATTACCTGACCCTTTTGGGAAACAGCTATTAAACTTTCTTCATCTTGCGATAAAACTTTTGCCCAGATAAGATTACCGGTTTTTTTTGTTAACTTAAATGTTTTTATTCCCAAACCTCCTCTTTTTTGAATTCGGTAATCTTTTAATTTTGTTCTCTTTCCAAACCCATTTTCCGACACCACTAACAATTCTAAACCTTGTTGCTTATTTTTGATTATTCCCATCCCCACAATTTCGTCCCCCTCTTTTATGTTCATGCCTTTTATTCCGGAAGTTCCCCGGCTCATCGGCCTTAAAGAGTCCTGGGAAAATCTGATTGATTGCCCAAATTTGCTTACTAAAATTATTTCATCTCCATCATTGCAGAGCCAGGCAAAAGCAAGAAGGTCGTTCTTTCGAAGCTTTATTGCACAAATTCCTGTTTTTCGGATGTTTTTAAAGGAGTCTTGTGGCGTTTTCTTTATTATACCACAAGAGGTAACCATTACTAAATATTTTTGAGACTCTTTTTTTCGCAAAGGAACCATAGCGGTAATTTTTTCGTCCGGCCTCAATCCCAAGAAGTTAAACAGGGATTTTCCGCGAGATACCCGATTTGCCTCGGGAATTTCATAAACTTTGGTTTCGAAAATATTGCCCTGGTTGCTAAAGAAAAGCAATATATCATGGGTCATAGCTGAAAGAAAATGGGTAACAAAATCTTCTCTTTCCTGGGAAATGCCGATAATCCCCTTGCCTCCGCGTTTTTGAATTTTGTAAGAATTCGGATTAACTCTTTTGATATAGCCGGTCTGGGTTAAAGAAATGAGCATTTCTTCCTGGGGAATGAGGTCTTCTCCGGAAATTTCGTCAACCTTTTGGGAAAAGACTTTGGTTTTCCGCTGGTCGCCGTATTCCTCTCGGATTTCCCTAAACTCTTCGATAATTTTGTTGGAAATTAATTTCGGGTATTTTAAAAGTTTGTTAAGTTCTTTTATTTCTTTGACTTTTTTGGAATATTCTTCCTCAATTTTTTTTCGTTCAAGCCCGGCCAGAGCTGACAGAGGCAGCTGCAAAATTGCTTGAGCTTGAGCTTTTGAAAATTTAAATTCCTTAAGCAGGTTTATTCCGGCATCTTCCTTCGTTTTGGACTTTTTTATTATCCTTATGACCAAATCTATTTTTAGAAGAGCTTTTCTCAGTCCCTCTAAAATATGGAGTCTCTCTTTTGATTTTAATAAATCATATTCCGTTCTTCTCTTAATAACTGTTCGGCGATGCTCAATAAAATGCCAGAGGACATCCTTTAAAGACAAAACCTGGGGCTGGATTCCTCCAACCAAAGCTAAAATGTTTAAATAAAAAGGTTTTTGCAAATCAGTAAATTTATAAAGTTGATTTAGGATTTTTTGGGGAAAAGCTCCGCTTGAGAGGTCCATAACTATTCTTATGCCCTCCCTACTAGATTCGTCTCTAATTGCTCGGATGCCGTCTATTTTCTTTTCTTTAACTAAATTAGCAATGTTTTCCACCAGGGCGGATTTTTGAACCTGAAAAGGAATTTCGGAAATTATGAGCTGGAGTTTTTGAGCTTCTATAATTTCTGCTTTGCCCCGTATAATTATTGAGCCCTTGCCCTGGGAATAAGCTTCAACTATTGCTTTCTGGTCATAAATAAAACCCCCGGTTGGAAAGTCGGGACCTTTTATAAACTGGAGAAGGTCAAAGCAAGTAGACTTTGGGTTTTTGACCAAAAAAATTAAACCGTCGCAAAGCTCTGAAAGATTGTGAGGGGGAATGTTTGTTGCCATACCAACGGCAAT
Organism: Parcubacteria group bacterium CG11_big_fil_rev_8_21_14_0_20_39_14; assembly: GCA_002787255.1. GTDB lineage: Bacteria > Patescibacteriota > Minisyncoccia > Minisyncoccales. The sequence goes on from PCWD01000012.1 coordinate 13,850, forward strand.
TCCAACAGTCCCATTAAGTAAAAGTTGGGGAATTTTTGACGGCAAAACAGTCGGCTCTTTTCTGGTTTCATCATAATTATCAAGAAAGTCAACTGTATTTTTATCAATATCACTCAATATCTCTTCGCCAATTTTTGAAAGCCTGGCTTCCGAATAGCGCATCGCGCTCGGGGGATCGCCGTCTATTGAGCCAAAATTCCCTTGCCCCTGAACTAGCGGGTATCTTAAAGAAAAATCCTGGGCCATTCGAACCAAACTGTCATAAATTGCTATATCTCCGTGAGGATGATATCTTGACATTGTATTGCCAACAATCATTGCTGATTTTCTAAATTTGGCATCATGTTTTAAACCATCTTCGTGCATTGCATACAAAATTCTTCGATGAACCGGCTTTAAACCGTCCCTGACATCAGGCAGCGCCCTTGAGACAATAACGGACATCGCGTAGTCAATATAGGACTCTTTCATTTCCTCGGTTATTTCTCTTTTTTGAATATTCTGCATAAATTCCATACGAATGATTATGGAAATTATACCAATATGCGGATTCGCATATTGGCATTATTCGCATTCAATTCACACCCTTATTCGTATGATTCGCTCTTTATTTGGGAGCGGGGCTCTTTTTTTGTTGAGCATCTCCTTCTTTTTTGGTCCGTTTCTCTTCTTCAAAAAGTTTTTCAAATTCTTCAATTTCTAATCTTGAAGTTTCCTCAAGCTGTTTAACCTTTTCCCTTAACTGAATGGGCGGCAGTTCCTTTTTTATATCTTCAAGAATGTCCCCTGAGGATTTTTTAATTTTTCCGCTTTCAGTTTTCAGGTTTTCAAAATAATGCCCCAAATTTCTGAGCCAAAAAAAACCAATGATACCAACTGAAATAATCAGGGCTACCCAGAAAATTTTTGTTTTTGTCTTCTCGGATTTTTTCTGTAATTTTTCAAACATCCCAAAATAAAATTTCTAATTTTAAATAAAATGTCTAATGCCAATGCTAATCTACGAATTAAAAAATGCTAATCCGCGAATATTAAATTCTTCCTGGATTCCCATTAAAAATTTCCGCATTATTCGTACTGGTATCAGTTGAGATTTTCATTAGAAATCAGGAATTAGGAATTTGTCATTTCAAGATTATATCGGTTTCATTACCACCACCCTTGTTTCTTCTTGAGACAGCTCTTTTTTCTTGATAACTAATTTTTCTAGAGGTTCAACCTTTCCTCCCTTTATTGCCTTTAAAAAATTATCAATTCCTTCAAGCTTAATATTGAGCCCCGGAATTTTATAGTGCATTGGAATTGCTATTTTAGGCTCAAGTTGATTTACGAGTCTTGAAGCCCGTTCTCCGGAAATTGTAAATATTCCCCCGACCGGTATCATTAAAACATCCACGCCATCCAATTTATCAAGTTGCTCTTCGGTGAGTTCTTTTTGTCCAAGGTCTCCTAAATGACAGATTCTGATTTCCTCAGATTCTATTACATAAATTGTTGATAGTCCTCGTTCCTTTCCCTCCTCTGCGTCGTGAAAGGCGGAGATTCCCTGAATGTTAATTCCTTTTATTTCATATTCGCCGGGCCCCTCAATTACAAAAGGCTCTCCTTTTATTGCTTTGATGTTGTTATGGTCGTAGTGGTCGTGGGTTACCAAAACTATATCACCTTGTCCCGAAGGCGGACGAAGCCCAATTGATTTATCAAATGGGTCAATATAAATTACCAACTCTTCTTTAGGGTTTCTGGTTTGAATTTTAAAACAGGAATGGCCGTACCAGGTTATTGTCATAGATTCCATACGAATAATTATGCAAATTATATGCGAATTAAACAAATATGCGAATGAATTCAACAAACCCGCCATCCTGAGATTGCCAAAGAATTCGCATATTAGCATTATTCGCATTCAATTCGCATCCTTATTCGTATGATTCACTTTCTATTTTATCACAAACCCTTGTCAAAATCAAAGGATTGTTATAACCTTTACATAGAGCAGAAAGTCAAAGAATCTGTGTGGTTTGGTGTTCAAATCTGTGTGTATCTGTGTTGGAAAGTTTTTTACACAAAACAACACAAAAAAGAACACAGATAAACACAGAAAAATAATTAAAGATTAAAAGGATGACAGAAGAAATTAAAGAAGACAAAAAAATAAAAATAAGGGGATTGTTTACAAAATCCTTCATTCCTTTCGTTCCAAAAGCCGGCGATATAATTGAGGGAAAAATAATTGAAAAAAGCGCAAAATCGCTCTATTTGGATTTTGGAGACATTGGAATTGGAACAATATCCGGAGATGAGTGCAAAGAAGCTGGTCAGGGTTTTAAAGAATTAAAAGTCGGGGATACTATTTTTGCCAAAATTATTAATTTGGAAAGTCCAAAAGGTTATGTGGAGCTTTCTTTAAAGCAAGCCGGGAAAGACTTAAACTGGCTTAAGCTTCAGGAAAAAATGCAAAAAAAGGAGCTCATTGAGGTAAAAATTTCTGAAGCCAACAGGGGAGGGTTAGTTGCTGAAATCTATGACATCCCCGCTTTTTTGCCGGTATCTCAACTATCCCCTGAGCATTATCCAAGGGTTAAAGACGGTGATAAAGAAAAAATCTTTGAGGAGCTTAAAAAGTTTCTAGGAAAAAATATGCAAGTTCAAATAATAGATGTGGAGCCAAAAGAAGGAAGATTGATAATTTCAGAAAAGGTCGAAGCCCAAGAAAGGCTTAAAGAAATTTTAAAGAAATACAAGACCGGAGATATAGTTGAGGGAGAAATTGGCAGCATTGTTGATTTCGGTGTCTTTGTAAAATTTCCCGCAGACTCGCCGGAAGAAAAAAAACTTGAAGGGCTTGTTCATATCTCAGAATTGGATTACAAATTAGTCAAAAACCCTCAAGATATTGTGAAAATCGGTGAGCGCGTTCAAGTAAAAATTATTAACATTGAAAATGCAAAAATCTCTCTCTCTTTGAAAGCCTTAAAAGAAGATCCCTGGAAATCCATAGAAGAAAAATATAAAAAGGGTGATATAGTTTTGGGCAAGGTTATTAAATTTAGTCCTTTTGGCGCCTTTGTTGAACTTCCCGGCAATATTCAGGGACTTTTGCACATTTCCGAATTTGGCTCAGAAAGAAAGATGAAAGAGCTAATAGAAATTGGGAAAGAATATAAATTTAAGATTTTATTGGTTGATGCGGATAGACGCAGAATAGCTTTAGGCCTATCTTCGGATATACCAACGAAGGAATAACAATAAGTTTCTATAAGTTTTGCGAAGCAAATTTCCATTAACTTCAGAAACTTATAGAAATTTGTAGAAACTAATAGAAATTAATTGTGAGAAACGCACAAGAAGAAATAGATTTAAAAACAATTGTTTGGTTTGATATTTTTAACTGGCCGCTTACTTTAGCCGAAATCAAAAAGTATTCAAATCTTCCGCCAGACATGCTGACGTCCGCCTGCAACGTTTTGCGTAGCACTGAGGCCGGGCAAGTCATGCAGGCTGGCATCCTATCCGTTGGGGAATCAAGACAAAATAAAGCCATTGAAAATTCTGATGGTTTTTATTTTTTAAAAGGACGAAAAGAAATTATCCGCCAGAGAATTCTTCGGCAAAAAATTGCCGTCAGAAAAATAAAAATAGCAAAAAAAGCAACTAAAATTTTAAGTTTCATTCCCTTTGTTAAAATGGCGGCTGTTTGCAACGACTTGGCTTATTTTAATGCGCCAAGCGAAAGCGATATTGATTTTTTTATTATTGTAAGAAGGGGAAGAATTTGGCTTACAAGGTTTCTTGCAACCCTGACCCTTTTTATTTTGGGTCTTTGGAGACACGGGGAAAAAATAAAAGACAGAATTTGTTTGAGTTTTTTTATCACCGATGACAATTTGAATCTAAAAAAGTTTGCCTATATAGAGGATACTTATTTAAAATATTGGGTTTTACAAATTCGGCCGCTATTTGACAGGGCTGGGGCATATCAAAATTTTCTCAAAGAGAATTATTGGGTTCTAAAAGATTTTCCAAATTTTTTTTCAAACATTTCCTCACCGAAAATAAAAATTCGGCGAAACTCTTTGCAGTTGAGCTTTGAGAAAATCTTAGGCGGCAGGTTTGGCAATTTTTTAGAAAAGTTTTTTAAAAAAATTCAATTAAGGACAATGAAGAAAAAGAGACCTGTTTATATCGCTCCTGCCGCAACTTCGCGGATGTTGGCGGGCGCGGGCAGGAAAGACGTCATAATTTCTGACAAAATACTGAAATTTCACGAAAAAGACCGCCGAAAACATTTTCAAAGAGTATTTAAAGAAAGATTAAAAGAAGTTTGCAAAAACAATAACAGTTTCGTCAGGGGTGGTTAAAATGACAAACAGCCTTTGGCCAGTGAAGAATATGAGACACATCGGTAACACCCCCAAGTGGAAAAATGGTGTCGGAAAGAAAAATGGTACACGTCCCTATTTTCGTCCCTATTTTCGCTATTTTCGTCCCCCCGTGTTTATATAGAAAACAAGGAAAATCGTCCACTACTGCCTGCAAAAATTTGACAAGAATTACGAAGAATTTTACAACAAAAACAAAGAAAGAGCCCCTAAGGGCTCTTTAATTTCTTTTAGTATTGTTTCCATTTCTTCGCCATTTAAAGTCTCTTTTTTCTTTAGCTCCTGAGCCGATTTCTCTAAGTATTGGCGGTAATCTTCAAGTATTTTTTTAGTCTCGTTATAACAATTAGTTAGTATTTCCCTGATTGCCGAATCTACGTCTTTGGCTGTTTTTTCTGAATAATTTCTTTTACGGAATGTTTTCCCAAGATAAGGGGACCCTTCAATTAATCCGAGTGTCCGTGGTCCTAATATATCGCTTGCCATTCCAAAATCGCAGATCATTTCTTCCACGATTTTAGTAACTTGCTGAAGATCTTCTTTTGCCCCCGTGCTTATTTCATCCGATCCGTAAATTATTTCCTCAGCAGCCCTGCCGCCAAACAACACTTTTATTCTGGTTAAAAAATCTTTTTTAGTATAATAATATTTGTCTTCTTTTTGAGGTGCCTTGGTAAATCCGCCAACTCCTTTTGTCGTGGGAATAATGCTAATTTTTTGAGGGAAACCGCCGCAACCGGCAAATTTCATCATAATACCATGACCCATTTCGTGGTAAGCGGCTCTTATCTTGTCTTCCTCTCTCATTATTGTGCTTTTTCTTTCCGACCCAACCAAAACTTTTTCAATTGCCATCTCAAAATCATCAATTTCTATACTTCTTTTTTTGAGCCTTACCGCTCTGATGCTCGCTTCATTTGCGACATTGGCTAAATCTGCTCTCGAGAAGCCCAAGGGCGTAAGTTCGGCTACTTTTTCCAAATCTGTTTCAGGACTTAATGGTTTATTCCGACAATGAACCGATAGTATCTCTTTCCTCCCCTTCAGATCTGGGAAGGGGACTATTATTTCCCGGTCAAATCTCCCCGGTCGTCTTATCGCCGGATCCATGACTTCTGGGCGATTGGTGGCTCCAATGACAAAAATCTTTTCATTTGGCTGGAATCCATCCATCTCAGTCAATACCTGAGTTATGGTGCGGCTGTCTTCTTTATCTTCCCACTGCGAATCTATACCCCGACTTCCCAAAGAATCTATCTCATCAATGAAGAGAATGGCTGCAGTACCATTGGCTTTGGCCATATTTCTTACTTCCTGGAATACAGCTCTTACCGAGGTTGCTCCACTAGCTCGCCAAACAGTAACAAATTCCGATGGAACAACCGCTTTGAATGGAATTTTTGCCTCCTCGGCTAAGGCTTTTGCTAAAAGCGTTTTTCCGCATCCCGGTGGTCCGACAAAAAGAAACCCTTTGGGAGTTCTGGCGCCATACCGGGCGAATTCCTCAGAAAATTTTATGAAGTCTAAAATTTCCAGTACCTCAGCTTTTGCTTCATCAATGCCAGCTATGTTGTCAAAAGTTGTCTTTTGTTTTGCGGCAATGGCGGCCTTAGCGGCTTCATCTCTTTTTCTTCCGATATTAGAATTCGAAATAGCCACAAAAAGAGGGAAGGGGAAAATAAGAATTGCAGAGCCAATCATGAATCCCCACTTTCCAAAAAAATTACTTTCTTCGATTCTCAAAATGTCCAATTCCCAATACTTTATATTGTACTCGTGCAGCATTTTAGCAAAATCCCCCGGGTTTAATAAAGAAGGGGGTGGATCGCCAATAAAGAGAGTTCCATTTTTAAGCCAACCCAGAATATAGCTTTGTTCCGTTGCTTCTTTGAACCAATTTTTAATTCTTCCAAAGAAACCTGATTGCCTGAACGTCTTTTTGTTGGAAACGATTACAGCGCCATCCACTTCACCATTTTTTCCCTGACTAACGAATTCGGTAAAGGTGAATTTGAAAATTTCTATTTTTTGGGTGGTGGAAATCTCACCATTTCTTGACTGCATTAAAATTACTATTTGATTGCTCTCGAAGTTTTTCACCTCTTTGCCATCGGCAACATATTTTAGACTTATGCCCCCAACAAGTCCTTTTTCCACCTGTTTCGCAAAGTTATCAAATTTTATTTCAGGATAAATTTTCATTGCAGAAGCAGTGACAGCTTTCTACGATGCGATGCTCCCAAGGATAATAAAGATAGATAGCCAGCATATCAAAACAACCTTCAGTTTCTTGTATTTCCATATTTCGTTTATTCCCCGTAAGGTTAAAGCATCTTTGATTTTCTTTATCACAAAACAGGTTTTTTTCATTTCATCCCTCGTTTTCCATATTGTTTGATACAAAGAACACTTCTTTTATTTAATAAGATTTTTTTGTTTCAAAGTCAAGGATTTGAAGTTTCAGTGTCAAGTACCCATTTTTTAGACAGATTGTCTATCCGCGATTTCCCGGATTAATGGGTTATTAAATTCGACCTTGTTAATTAATTTTGAAAAAGCAATTCGTTGGGCAAAGACAGCCGGCGGGCACTTCAAGGCAGTATGAATCCTCTGGTTGTTGTAGTAATGAATTTGCTGGGCTATGGCTTCAATCAATTCTCCTAAGGTCGGATAACATTCTGGATGACCCAGCTCCAGTTAAAACCGGAGTAAAATGATTCCTTGTGGCCGTTCTGCCAGGGGCTGGCTTTCTCTGACATTGATGGCTGGACATTAAAACTTTTAAGAAGATTGAGATATATCTGGCTGCGGTATTCTGAACCCTGGTCTGAATGGCTGATCCCTGGAGCCGGATAATGTTTTAAAGCGTTTAACAGGGCCTGAGCAACTAAATCAGTATTATGTCTTACTGAAACTTCCCAGCCGACAACCTGTCTGGTAAGGATATCTTCCAAAGTGGCCAGATAAACGAATCTTCCATAGTAGGGCAAATAGGTAAAGTCAGAAACCCAAACTTGATTTGGAGCGTCAATGATTATTCCTTGAACTAAATTGGGAATAGCCATTGGCGCTTGACCGAGATCCTCTGGTTTATCCGGCTTCTTCCTTCTTCTTTTTGGTTTTAAGCCAAAGAGCTTCATAACTCTCAACACTCTTTTCTTGTTGATCCTTAGCTCTTGGGGCAAAAGATATCTTTTAAACATAAATGAGATACATTGGTTAATGAATTTTGTGACCTTTCATCCCTAATTTTACCATGTTTTGGCATCTTAGGGGTGTCACAGATGTATCTCATCTTACGCAGGGAAACAAGGGCGCATGCGCGCGCAAGAAAATATATTTGACCTTTTTTGATTTATGAGATATTGTTTTAAAAAGACCTGGTTTTTTGAAAACTAAATAGGGGAAAATGATGCCGTATTTTTGGTCAGATTTGATAGTTAAAGAAAACGGGGTGGAAAAGCTAACTCAATCTTTGGGGAGGGAATTATTATCCTTGGTTCAGAAAGAAGCAAATTCAATCTGGAAGCCGTTTTATTGGAAACAGCTTCCCTTGGTCTGGCTTGGCAAAAACGAAATTTTACGGGAGCGGCTGCTGGAATTCATTAGCGATTATTCTACTTTGAGTTCCCGGGAGGAAAAACTGAAGCATTTTAAAACTTGTTTTTTTGCTTCTCCCCGCAATGAACTCTTTGCCATTTTAAAGTTTATTTTCCTGCTTGAAAAACTGCCTTTTTTGAAGAATGCCCCTGTTTTTATTATTGATTCATCAGTCAGGGAAGCGAGCAAGCATTTCATTGTCGGCAATTCGGAAAGAGAAATTCTTAAAACCGTTAAGAAATTGGAAAAAGAGGGAGCTTCGGGAAATTTTGATATTTTGGGCGAGGAGGTTTTAAATGAAGTAAAAGCAGATGCGAATTTGAAAGAATATTTGTCTTTGCTCAAAATCACAAATGTTGAAGTTTCCTTAAAGCCCTCGGCCCTTAACTATAATCTTGTAAGATTAAGAGACGTTTTCAGAGCGGGTCACTGCGGGGTAACAATAGACATAGAGCAATACAACTCGCGCGATTTGATTTTTGAAATGTTTAAGAAAGTTTTAGATGAAGATGAATTCAAAGACAACAAGCAGGCGGGAATTGCTTTTCAAACTTATCTTAAGGATTGGGAAGATTCTCTAATAGAATTGCTTAATTGGGTCAAGAGAAGAAAATCTCCGATAAAAATTCGTTTGGTTAAAGGAGCTTATTGGGACAGCGAAGTAAATAACGCTTTGAAAGAAGGTCGGCCAATTCCGGTTTTTACCAAAAAACGGCAGACTGATTTGGCTTTTGAAAGAGCTTGCCAGCTCTTGATGGAAAATCATAACATTGTAAGAATAGCTGTCGCCAGTCATAATGTTCGCTCGGTTGCTAAAGCCATGGCATTGGCTAATGTTTTAAATATTCCCAAGGAGGAAATAGAATTTCAGGTGCTTTATGGAATGGGGCATCCTTTAATGAAGGGGATTGTAAAGATGGGGTATTCTGTTAAGGTTTATGTGCCGGTAGGCGAGCTAATTACCGGAATGAGTTTTTTGGTCAGACGAATAATTGAAAATACTTCCCAAGGCTCTTTTGTTTTTCAGAGTTTTGGCAGCAAAGCTTCGGTTGAAGAATTGTTAAAAAATCCAGTTGAGGAGGTGTAAAAGTGAAGAAGAAAAAGGTTGTTAATGTTATTGGGGGACTCTTTATATTCGGATTGATTTTAGCTACTTATTTGCTTGGGGGAATTGGCATAAATAATCTTAGTCAAATAGGTTTTTGTTATTTAGAAGGAGGCAGCGGATATATTGATACCTCCAGTCTTAATTTGATGGCCGGAACATTAACTTATACACAGATGCCTTTTTATCATGACGCCAAAATGGCCGCTTTAAGCGGGAGTTTGGCAGCCGGATTTTTGTTTCTTATTTTATGGGCAATTGTCGCCTGTTGCGGAAACCCTAAAAGGCTTTTGACAAAGAAGGTAGAGTTTTCTTTATTCAGTTTGGGGTTTGCTCAATTTTTCTACGGTTTCGGGGCGCTCGGTTTATTGCTTAGCGGATTTGCCGAAATAGCTCCGCCTGGCGCTTCAATTTTGGCATTAGAATTGGGTTTGGTTTCGGGAATTATTTATTACAGAAAGGAAATTAAATCTTTATTCAAAGTTGTTGATTTAAAGACAGGGGAAGCAAAAGAAATAATATTGCCGCGCAAGATGCCCATTCCGCCTGTTGTCGAAAAAAAGCAAAGAATTTCATCCAGGACAGAAAGAATTCTTTGCGTGAAATGCGGCAAGCCGATTCCCAAAAAATACAATTTTTGCGGATATTGCGGAACTCCAAAAACAGGAAGCGGAAAAGTTCTTGCAGGGAGTTGTCTCAAAGAGACCATAACTTTTGCGGAAATTGCGGTATTCCAGTAAACAGACCCTAAACCAGTGAAATGGTTAAAATAATTCCTCTCACCCGGCCCCGCTATCGGGGAAAATCCAAAATCCCATCCCAAGGTCCGCAATGGCGGAAAAATCCAATTTTTCCCAAATTGTAAATTAACATTAAAAGGTCGAAAATTCAACCATTCTTTTAGCCGTTCAGTCGGTCATTCAGTTGCACTTGCAAATTGAATGTAGTTTCACCCGCCACAAGTTTGCTTCGCAAATTTGGGCGGGTTCGTTTCGCAAAGAAAATCTAATGGAGGTGAAAAATGACGATAGAGCGAAAACCGGTAGAAGATTATTTTGAAGAACAGAAAAGAAAATTTGAAGAAGCGGTAGGACCAATAAAGGATAAATTATTGGAAATATTGTTTGAAGATTCAGGGAGACTCTACTCTGCTAAAGAGCTGGGAGAAAAAATTGGATTGGCTGAATCCTGCTGTCAAGAAGAAAGTTGTCAGTATTCAGACTGCCCCAGATATTTAGAGCCAGCCCTGAAAGCTCTTTTGGCTGAAGAAAAAATAATTGCTTATCCCTGGCCATTTCCCCCGACTGAAAAAACCGAACTTTATTTTGGAATTAATTTATTTTGGGGAATTGAAAAATAGTATGCGAACAGACTTAAAAAACTTGCTTAAAATAGGCAAGTTTTTTTCTTGCAGTCAGTCAGTAAGTATTGATTTCTTTTTATTAAGATTATATTATATATTTGAAGCCGTTGAACAAGTATATTTTCGCGTAGTTTAGCGTACTGTTTCGCGTGGTTTAGCGTTAAATCCATCCCAATCGCGAAACTACGCTAAACCCCGAAGGAGAGGCTTTACGACCCTAGGGGGCAGGCTTTACGCAAAACCACGCTGAATTATTCAACGGTCTAATTATATTCATGAAAAATTTTCTTTTTACATCCGAGTCGGTGGCTGAAGGGCATCCTGACAAAATAGCCGACCAAATTGCGGACGCGGTTTTAGACAAAGCATTGTCGCAGGATAAATACAGCCGGGTAGCTTGCGAGGTAGCGGTAGGGATGGGCTATATTATTGTCGGAGGAGAAATTACAACTAAAGCTTGGGTTGATATCGGAGAGGTGGCAAGGCGGGTAATAAAAGAAATTGGCTACGATAAGCCGGAGTACGGTTTTGACTATCGCACAGCAGCTATTTTTAACACTATTCATGGGCAGTCGCCTGATATTGCTATGGGAGTTCGAAAAACCGGAACCAGGGAACAAGGAGCCGGTGATCAGGGCATGATGACTGGCTATGCCTGCCGGGAAACGCCGGAGCTTATGCCCTTGCCGATAATGTTGTCCCACAAATTAGCCAAAAGATTAGCCGAGGTGAGAAAAAAGGGAATTCTGCCCTATTTAAGACCGGACGGAAAATCGCAGGTAACCGTAGAATATAGAGACAGCGTTGTCAAAAGGATTAATTCCGTAGTTATTGGCGCCCAGCATAATCCCGATATAGCGTTGGCTAAAATTAAAAAAGACATTATTAAAAATGTAATTAAACCCGTTTGTTCTGAATTTTTAGACAAAAAGACAAAGTTTTATATTAACAATACCGGAAGATTTGTAATGGGTGGCCCGGTTTCCGATACCGGGATGTCGGGCAGAAAAATAATAGTTGATACTTACGGCGGAATGGTAGCTCATGGAGGCGGGAGTTTTTCAGGCAAGGACCCGACAAAAGTTGACAGAGCCGGCGCTTATATGACACGTTATATAGCTAAAAATATTGTAGCCGCCGGTCTGGCAGACAAATGTGAAATTCAGATTGCTTATGTAATTGGCGGGACAAAACCCCTGTCTATTAATGTTGATACCTTCAAAACTGGAAAGCTCCCCGATGAAAAGCTTACAAAAATCATTTTAAAAGTTTTTGATTTGTCTCCCGGCGGAATTATTCAAAAATTGGAGCTTTTGCGTCCAATTTATCAAAAAACAGCGTGTTTCGGGCATTTTGGTCGAGAGCTCCCAGAGTTTAGCTGGGAAAAGAAGGACAAGGTGGGGGAGTTATTGAAAATCGTAAAGAAATAAAAAGTAAGAATACATACGAATAAAAATGCGAATTCAATGCGAATAATGGTTGCCATAGAATTTGTATTATAATTCGTATGGAATCTATGACCAGATTTTTAAAGATTTTATTTTCTATTTTAGGGGCTATGTTTATTGGTTTTGGTTTGGGACTGGTTTTGGCCGATGCTTTGATTTTAACTTTTGCGGGAGTGAAATACTGGCTTTTGGTTTCGGGCGCTTTAATTTTGGGTGGATTTTTGCTTGGTTTAAGTTTTATCAAAAAAATCCCCCCCAAAAAAGTTCTTTCCGATGTCAAAACAGAGGCAGATGCCAAGAAAAAAGAGAAATCTTTTTTCGCTTCCGTTTTTGGCAGAACTGCGGCGGACAAGAAAGCTTTAGAGGACAAAGGAGAAAAAAATATTACAACTCCCCAGTAAAGATTCCAATAAAGTTGATAAAATCCAAATGACAAAATCCAAATGACAAATCCGTTCGGATTTGGCATTTGGGCTTTGACATTTGACATTTACAATTATGGCAAAGAAACAAGCGACAACAAAAAAACAAAAACCCGACTATCTAGGTCGGGCAAAAAAAGAGATAAATGAATTTATTGAAGAGCTGGTAAGGGCAGGAAAAGTAACTAAGAACGAGGGAGAAAAATATCTCAAGAGGTTTTGGAAAGAAACCGAGGATGAAAGAGAATTTTTGAGAGAAAAATTAGAAAAAACAGCCAGGGACATAAAGAAAAAAATAGATGTTCCCACCAGAGAGGAATTTGAGGAGCTCAAAAAAAGAGTAGAAGTTTTGGAAAAACATCATAAGTAACCTAACGGGGTTGACCCCGTTAGAAATCTTGGGCAGAAAAAATTTTGGAAAAATTTTTTCTGTTATCAATAATGCCGGGCTGACTTCAACTTCTGTATTTCAGCCATCAATCCTGCTTGGTTAATATATGCGCCAGACTTCTAACGGGGTTGACAATAGTGGTTTGGCGTGCTATAAAGAAAGAAGTGGGGCAACCCCCAATTATTATACGTAAATTAACGTAAATAGGAGTGGCTTTAAGACCAAAGAAGCGCCGCCTCTATTTACAAAAACTTGATGAAATTTAGGCAGAGTGTTTAATATAAACATTCTGAGAGGTGCCTCAGAAAAATAAATATGCAAAAATCTAAATTTAATTTTCAAAAATTAAGCCAGAAGCTTTTAAAAGTGCTGCCCCAAAAGTCAAAAGAGGTTATTGCTCGGAGATATGGTATTTCAACGGGCAGAAATGAAACCCTTCAGGAAATCGGAGAGAGTTTCGGAATTACCAGAGAGAGGGTTCGTCAAATTGAAAATTGGGGATTCAAGATTTTAAAGGGGTCTTTCGAATTTAAAAAACTTGAACCAGTTTTTCAGAGCCTGGAAGAATATCTTAATTTTTTTGGAGGACTAAAAAGAGAGGATGTTTTATTTTACAATTTAGCTCCGGAATCTCAACATTCCGCTTTGAATTTGGTTTTAAAATTATCTTCCGGTTTTGAAAGGGTTCCAGAGGGTTCTAAATTTTTTACCTTTTGGTCAGTGGGGAAAAATCCTCAAAATGCGGCAATAAGGGTTGTTGATTTTTTGGTTGAAAGCTTTAAAAAATGCGGTTCCCCAATGGAAGAGGGGGGGTTGCAAAAGATTTATCAAAAAGAGATTCCCGGGGTTTTGAAAAAGAAAATCTCAAAAGATGCTTTCTTTTCCTATCTTGAGATTTCTAAGGAAATTAAAAAGGGAGCTTTTGGCAAAATTGGATTGTTTTTTTGGCCCGAGATAAATCCTAAGGGGGTAAGGGACGAAGCCTACCTTTCTTTAAAAAAAGAATCAAAACCACTTCATTTTTCTGGGCTGACTACTTTAATAAATAAAGATTTTCACCAAAAAAATAAACCCGCTCAAGTTCAGACAGTTCACAATGAGTTAATAAAAGACCTCCGTTTTGTTTTAATCGGCCGGGGAGTTTACGCTCTGAAAGAATGGGGTTACGAGCCGGGAGTCGTTAAAGATGTAATCGTTAAAGTCTTAAAAGAAAACAAAAAACCTCTGACCAAAGAACAAATTGTAGACAAAGTTTTAAAATGTAGAGCGGTTAAGAAAAACACGGTTTTATTCAACCTTCAGGACAAAAATTATTTCAAAAAAATGACCGATGGAAAATACCAGATAGCCTAGAAAATTTCAAATAGCAAAATCCAAATGACAAAAAATTGTTTTTGATATTTGAGCTTTGGAATTTGGATTTTTTTTGTAAATGGAGCCTTCTGTAATTTTACAACCGCTTTTAAGCTTTTTGGGAGGCTGGTGGTGGACTTTTACACCCATAATTTTGGGTTTTATTTTTTGGGAGCTTTATGTTTTTTTTGTTCGGGAAAAATTTTTTTTAACCATCAAATTTGTTTTACTGGAGATTAGTTTACCGCGGGAAGTTGAAAAAACCCCAAAAGCAATGGAGCAAGTCTGGGATGAATTTCACGGACTTCATGATATTTTTAATTTGAAGGAATTGTATATTAAAGGAGAATTTGTCCAATGGCTGAGCTGTGAGATTGTTTCAAATGGCGGCAAAATTCATTTTTATATTCGGACTCCCGAGATCTTTCGAGATTTGGTGGAAAGCGCTCTTTATTCTCAATATCCCGAGGTGGAAATCAGCGAAGTTGAAGATTATGTAAGTTCTGTTCCGGCTGATATACCCAATCGGGCTTATGATATGTGGGGCTCGGATTTTATTTTAACAAAATCCGATCCCTATCCAATAAAATGTTATGAGGAGTTTGAAGAAATAAAAGAGGAGAAAAGGGTTGACCCGTTGTCTTCTTTGGTAGAGGGATTAGGCACCCTAAAAGAAGGCGAGCAGATATGGCTTCAAATTTTAGCTCAACCAATTTTATTTGAGGGAAGGCCCGCAGCCGAAAAATTAATCAGTAAATTATTTGGAAAAAAATTTGATGAAGAATCCGGAACGATGAAAGAATTGGGAAAGTTCACAACCGATATAATTGATATAATTACTACCGGCAGGAAAGCCGAAACCAATGAAGAAATAAGCCAGATGGATATGTTTAAATCTTTTATGCTCACTCCCGGCGAGCGGGAAATTTTAGAGGGGATTGAGAAGAAAATGGATAAACTTCCATTTTTTTGCAATATCCGTTTTATTTACATTGCTAAAAAAGAGATTTTTTTCAAACCAAAAATTAGATTGGCAATGTCGCCGTTTAAGCAATTTACCACCTTAAATGCCAATGGTATAAAAATCGGCCCAAACAAGACTAAGATTAATTATTTCTTTGTTGATAGAAGGGTTTATTACAGAAAAAGAAGATTGTTGAGGTTTTATAAAAGGCGGCTTTTTGAAGTAGGGTGGAAACCAAACATCTTAAATGCTGAAGAATTGGCAACCATCTTTCATTTTCCAGGCAAGCTCGTTGCGCCGGCTCCCATGGTTTCCAGAGTTGAAGCCAGAAAAGGCGAGCCGCCACCCACACTTCCAACAGAATAATAAATTGCAAATTGTAAATACCAAATCGTTGCGATAGGCGATTGGCGATAAGCAATCTGCGAAGAAATGGAATTGCCAAAAAATAATGACATAACCTACTTTGCCGAAACAAATTTCAGAAATCAGAAAATTAAATTTGGCATCAGGCCCGATGACAGAAGGCGCCATCTTTATAGTGTTGGAAAAACCGGTATGGGAAAAACCGCTATGCTGGAAAATATGGCTATTCAGGATATTCAAAAAGGTCA
Organism: Parcubacteria group bacterium CG11_big_fil_rev_8_21_14_0_20_39_14; assembly: GCA_002787255.1. Lineage (GTDB taxonomy): Bacteria > Patescibacteriota > Minisyncoccia > Minisyncoccales. The sequence continues at coordinate 29,492 of PCWD01000012.1, forward strand.
TGGTTTGGCGGTGGTTGACCCTCACGGCGAGTTTGCTGAAAAGATGCTTGACTTTGTTCCCTCCTCGCGGGTTAACGATGTGATTTATTTTAATCCGGCCGACATTGCTTACCCAATTGCTTTTAATGTCATTGAAAAAGTTCAGCCCGATTTCAGATATCTTATCGCTTCAGGGGTTTTGGGAGTGTTTAAAAAAATTTGGCCGGATGTCTGGTCGCCCCGAATGGAATACATTTTAAACAACACCATACTGGCTCTTATTGAATACCCCGGGGCTACTCTTTTGGGAATAAATAGAATGCTGGCTGAAAAAGAATACAGGGATAAAGTAGTTAAAAGGATTACCGACCCCGGAGTAAAAGCTTTCTGGCTTAATGAATTTTCTAAATATCCGGACAGATTTCGAGAGGAAGCTGTGGCTCCAATTCAAAATAAAGCCGGTCAGTTTATTTCCTCCCCCCTGATTCGCAATATTATCGGTCAGACAAAATCAACCATAAATGTCAGAAAGGTCATAGATGAGGGGAAAATTTTAATTTTAAATCTCTCTAAAGGCAGAATTGGCGAAGATGCTTCTCATTTGCTTGGCGCCTTGATGGTTTCCAAAATTCAATTAGCGGCAATGTCAAGAGTTAATATCCCCGAGGAGGAACGGAAGGATTTTTATCTTTATGTTGATGAATTTCAGAATTTTGCCACCGAATCTTTTGTCAATATTTTATCCGAAGCCAGAAAGTATCACCTTTGTTTAATTTTAGCTCATCAATATATTACCCAAATGGATGAGAAAGTCAGAGATGCGGTTTTTGGCAATGTCGGGACTTTGACAACTTTTCGGGTTGGAGCCGATGACGCTGAAGTTTTGGAGCCGGAATTTACTCCGGAATTTACGGCTCAGGATTTGGTGAATTTAGCAAAATACAATGTCTATTTAAAATTGATGATTGACGGAATTAGCTCCCGGGCTTTTTCGGCAGCAACTTTAGTTCCCTTTCAAAGACCAAAAGAAAATTATAGAGAAACAATTATTAAGGTTTCCCGGGAAAGATACGGGACTTTTCGCACAAAAATAGAAGAGAAAATTGTTAAATGGAGCGGGACGCTGGAACTTCCAGTCAGGGCAGAGGAGAAAGAAAGGGCCTTAGCCGCTGAGCTTTATGAAGCCCAATGCTGGGATTGCGGCAAATGGACCAGGGTAACTTTTAAGCCGGATGGAGTAAGGCCTGTTTACTGCAAAAGTTGTTTAAAAAAAACCAGAGAACAAAAAGAGCAGCAGAAAGATTATCGGGGAAATCGGGAGAATCGGGAGAATCGGGAGAGTGAGGGGAACTTATCCTTAAAAGAGGCATTTCAAAAAGAGCCGGTATTTTTCAGGCCACGGAAAAAAGAGGAAGAGAAATTCACCAGAACAAGAGTTCGGCCCGATATTGGCGGATTAAGAAAAATTTTGACCAATAGAGATAGAGATAAAGAGGACGAATATCACGAGCTCTTAGAAAACGAAAGAGGGGGAGGGAGAAGAAGCTAATCTTCCGCTTTGTTCTAAAAAGATACAATTTTTAACATAAGACCCGTACCTTAAAAATCTTTGTTTCTATGGAGGAATAAAAAAATGAAAGATAAATACACTGTTGTTTTTGCAACTCCGGAAATGATGATTCCGGAATTGCCCGAACCAGCTTGCGGAGCAAACTTCCGGGGTGGACTGGGAATTCTTGCCGGTGATGTTATGGAGGGTCTTGCCAAAAGAGGAGTGCAGGCAATCGGAATAGTCCCTCTTTATCAGCTTCACTGGGTGACAAAAGAGGATATTTCCGCGACTGTCTCCGCGCTTCCTCTAAGATGCGTGGCGGAGGTTTTGGGACGAAAGATAGAGGCAAAAGAAGTTAATCGAGGCGGAATCCTTGTTCTTGGCATTTGGGCGCCGGAGGTTTTCAATGTCTTATATACTCCCGATCGGTGGCAACGATTGCAACAGGAAGCTTTACTCGGTCATGCAGTGCCTGCAGTTCTAAAAACACTCGGCATTAAACCGGATATTGTCTGGCTCAATGAGGGTCATACGGCAGTGACCATTCCGGCAATGAAGGAAGAAGCATATTTTGCCGGAGCGAAATTTTTGTTTACCACCCATACTCCGGTTTCCGAAGGAATGGAAAAATTCCCCGGAGATGACTGGTGGTTCAATGCTTTAGGAATTTCCGAAAAGTATCGTTCCATTTTTATCAAGGGCGGGATAGATATGACAAATGCCGCGATAATTCTTAGCGATTGGGTAAACGGTGTTAGCCAAGAGCATTGTGAAGTGACCCAGAAGATGTTTCCGGAATTTGTTTCTAAAATCGTGGGAATAACCAATGGTTCGAGCCGCGAGCTTTGGCTGTCGTATTATCTTAAGGCGCTTGGCGAAAGATTTACTCTTGCGGGATTCGTAAGGGCCCAAAGAGCTTCCAAAAAAGAACTTCTGGGATTTATTAAAAAGAGAACTGGAATAAAATTTGATTCCAAAAAACCGCTTTTGGGTTGGGTGCGCCGAATGGCTTGGTACAAACAGCAGTACCCGATGCTTAATCCTATCCTTAGAGCGATTTGCGCCGAAAAGGGCCAGATTGTGGAAACCGAGTTGGGAAAACTGGAAGGATTGGGATTTCAGGTCTTTTCAGCCGGCCGGGCACATGAAAGCGATTCCACTTGTCTTGGTTGGATGGGGAAATTTCAGGAGCAAATGTCTGAACCCGAATTAAGCGGTAAATTCATTTTTATTCCGGAATACAATTTGGAATTATTAAAGCTTGCAGCTCAGGGTTGCGATGTTTGGTTCTCCTGCCCGTTGCCGAAATGGGAGGCCTGCGGAACAGGCGACCAGCGAGCCGCCATTAACGGTAAAATAAACTTAACCACTCAAGCCGGCGGAGCAAAAGAATATATTTTGGAATACAATCCGGTAACTGGCGAAGGAAATGGATTTTTTATTGAACCATACGAGCCCAGTCAAGTTTATAACAAATTAAGAATTATTTCTGATTTATATTATGATTGGATGGCGGGAAAAGATGGACGTTGGTTGGAATTAATGCGGGCTTCTTTTGAGGCTGGTAAAGGTTTGGATATATTGCAGGCGACTAAACAGTACGAAAAAATTTTTGAAAATCTCTTGGGTTAGAAATAAAGTTAGGGATGAAAATTTGAAATAAGAGATTGGCGAACCGATGGCTTATTAAAAAGAAAGTTAAAAAGGATGCTTTTTAAAAGCATCCTTTTTCAATTACCATACAATGAAATTTAGCAGTTTTCGTATCCGGTTAGACACCCATAAGACCCGTGTCTTCTTCCGGTCCTTGCCGGCGCCAGTTTGCCGCTGGATTAAAAATTTCCTCCCAGCCAATCTCGTATTTCTCGGCTAATTCCCTTGCCGCTTTTAGTAATTGCTGGTCAATCTTGTCAACTCTGTTAACCGTATCCAGTTCCTCGCTTCCTGATTTTTCTCTTTTTCCAAGAGAGGAAAAAAGTTCATATCTTTCTGATAAAAGTTCGCGCATATCGCGCTGAAATTCTTTTTTTGCTTCTTCAACTTTTAACTCCCAGACCGGAGATTTTCGCTCTTCCGGCATTCTTTCCTTGAGGATTTCTTCTAAGCTGATTTCTCCCTTTTCGCTTTTTGAAATTGTTTCCCGACCCGGTTGACTTCCTCTTTTCTCGTATTTCTCTTTTGCCCTGGTTAATTTTTCAAGAAGGACTTCTCTTTTTTCCGCCAATAGCTCAAATTCAGTAAGAAGCCGTTCGTATCTATATTTTACCTTAGCCAAAATCAACTTTGATTCTCCTTCAGAAGAAATTAAATTTCTTTCCCCTGTTTCTTTTTCAAGAATTTCGGTTTTTTTCCTGGCAAGTTCAGAAAGCGCTTTTTTTACCGAAGAAGGAGAGCCTTCTCCATTTTCCAGATATTTGAGGGCTTCGCTAATATCCACCCCCGTCTCTTTAGCTTCTTTTTCAAGAGTCCTGAATTTTTCGACAAATGTTAAAAATTTCTCATCTTCAAACAAAGCTGAAAATTCCCTCCCGATTGGCATCTCGGATTTTCCCGGACCCGCCTATCTTTTTTCTTCTTGAGGTTTTGAAGACCGGGATTGTTCAAAATTTGACATATCCACTACTATAAATCTATCAAAAATTTACTTTTTAGTCAATCCCAAGTAAATGCTTATTTTTTTAAGTTGTTTAAAATTTCACCGAGTTTGCGAATCTCTTCTCCATAAAGAGTCCAGTTTCCATCACGTTGAGCCTGCAAGGCTTGATGATAATGCTTTTGAGCCTGTTCTATCAGGCTTCCTTTTGATTTCAAAACCTCTTCTTTTTCAGAAGGAGCAGCGGGTAATTCTTTTTCTTCTTTTTTTTCTTGGTAGCCGAAAATTTGCCGGAGCGAGATTTCCAGGGTTTCTTCCATAGCAATGCGATTTTCATAAGCAACAATCACTCTTTTCAATTCTGGTATTTTGCCGCCTTCGGCCCGAAGATATAAAGGCCGAATATATAGCAGTGATTCCGCAATCGGAATAACCAAAAGATTTCCTTGAATAACCTCCGAGCCTCGCTGGTCCCAGAGAGAAATCTGTCGGGAAATTTCCGGGTCCTGATTGATTCGATTAACAATTTGTTTTGGCCCAAAAACCAGCTTTTGTTTGGGAAAGCGATAAACCATCAGTTTTCCATAATTTTCACCGTCATTTCTTGCCACCATCCAAGCCGAAAGATTATCTTTTTTCTTGGGAGTGAAGGGTATCATTAAAATAAACTCTTCTTTTGTTTCCCGGGGCAGCTTCATAACGATATGACGCATAATGGGATCCGGCTTTCCTCGCTGGGTCAGGATAGGAATTTCCCATTGGTCCTCTTTGTTGTAAAAAATCTGGGGTTTTGCCATATGATAAATTGTATAAAGCTTAGTCTGATAAGAAAAAATATCCTCGGGATAGCGAATATGCGCTCTTAAATCATCGGACATTTTATCAAGGGGCAGAAAAACTTCGGGAAAAATCTTTGAATAAGTCTGAATTACGGGGTCATTTTTATCGGCAATGTAAAATTGCATTTCGCCGTCGTAAGCGTCAATCACCGCCTTTATAGAATTTCGGATGTAATTGATGTTTTTGGGGAATTGATTTTTTGAAATGTTTATAAACTGAGCGTAAGGATAGCGGTCGCTTAAAGTGTAGGCGTCGTATATCCATTTCAGCTTCCCATCTTTTGTAATTACCATATAAGGGTCGTTGTCAAATTCTAAAAATGGCAATGCTTTCTCTACTCTTTCTTTGATGTTTCGATAATACAAAACCCTGCTTTCCCTGGTAATATCATTGGAAAAAAGAATTTTTAGAGAGCCGAATTTAGCGGCAAATAACGCTTTCCGAAGAAGTGAATTAATTGGAACACCTCCATTCCCTTTGTAGGTTTCAAAAACATTTTCTTCTCCCTCGGGATAATTAAACTCATTAGCTTTGGTTTTAACAAAAATATAGTCATTGGAAAGCTCGCCAAAGTATATTCCCGGTCTTTCAATGGAAAGAGACTCTATTGTTGAGGAAGGAGGCAGGTCTTTTATGAACAAAACCGGCAATCCTTCCTCGGTAACCTGATTAACCGGACTCAAGGCAAGTCCAAAGCCGTGAGTGAAGGTAAAACGTTCATTAATAAAAGTGCGGTGAGGCAGACTGGCGGAGTTCAACTCTCTGGGGGAGAGCATAACCTGACGATATTCTCCATCAATGCAATAGCGATCATTATCCACCGAAATAAAATCATAATAAGTGCGAATCTCCTGAATTTGGCCAAAAGTGTCAAGAAGCGGGTCTCTATCCCAAAGACGGATATTTTTAATTGTTGATTGATTTTTGTTAATATCCGTTATATTAAGCTCGGTTTCTCCTTTGAGATAGTGCTGTTCAATCAGGTTAAGACCAAAAGCTTTCTGGGTAGCCGCAATGTTGTTGGCAATATAAGGAGACTCTTTAATAAGTTCGTTTGGAACAACAATAAATTTTTGAACAATTATTGGATAAAACCAGCCGCCAAGAACGGCTACCGCAAAATAAAAGCCAACCGCCAGATAAAAAAGACGATTACCCGCCCTTTTTATATTTATAATTATAAGCAAAGTCCCTAAAAATGCCGCTATCATCAAAATATTTAGGGCTGGGAGTCTGGCCTGAATATCAGTAAAACTTGCTCCGATAAAAGGTCCGGTGGTTGAGTAAAATAAATCGGGGATTTTGTAAAAATACACTTTAAGGCCCAAAAGGGAAAACAGAATAGCAGCAAGTATGGAAAGGTGGATTTTTGTGTTCTCTCGCGTTTCTAATTTTCCCTTGTAGTAAGAAACGGTTCTGCGAAGGATGAAAAGGAAAATTGTCCCGATTAAGCAAACAATAACTATAAAGAAAATCAGGTCAATAAGCATTTTAATAAAAGGAAGCGTAAAGAAATAAAAAGAAATATCCCGATTAAAAATCGGGTCAAGGGTTTCAAAGGGAGTAGAATTAAGATATTGAAGAACAATCTGCCATTTTGATGCCGTAAAAAGTCCTGTAAAAAACCCCACAACTAACGAAAGAATAAGACTGAATTTATTAATATTTTCTTCGGTGTCGAAGTTGACCTGGCTTAACTGAATTCCCTCAGAGGTTTTATTAATGAGGCGGGGGGAGCTTGCCCATTTTGCAGTTAAGCGGTTGGCTATTCTGAAATTAATATAAATTAAACTAAAAATAAGAAAACCGGCGGCAGCTCCGAGTAAAATTTTAACGCTAAAAATAGTTATAAATATTTTTTCAAAACCGAGTTGCAAAAACCAAAGCCAATCGGCAATTAAATGAATGCTTAACGGTCCAATGAATATTAAAAGAAAAATACCGGCATAGATGATAAAGCGAATAATTCGTTTTGAGTTCATAAAAATTATAAGAAAATTATAAGCTCAAAAGCTTGGCGGTAAGGAAAATTTCAATCGCCGCCGCTAAAGCTAAAAGGGGCAGTAGGACTTTCAAAAAAAATTTAAAAGCAATAAGAATTTCTGTTTTTAATTCCCCCGGTTTTTTAAAAACTTTTTTGTAAGCCGTTTTGCCAATTTTAAGCCCAACCGCGCAAGCTAAAATCATAACCGGAATTTCTATTATTCCATGGGGCAGTATGCCGGTAAAAAATCCCGGCCAGAGTAGATTATCTTTTAAGAGAAAGGCTAACATTCCCAAAATTGCTCCGTTTGAAAATAAAACCATTCCCGGAAAAATTCCAAAAATAATTCCCAAAGAAAGAACCAGAAATAGGGTAAAACTATTGTTTAAAAAAACAAAGACAAATTGCCACAAAGCGCTTGTTTTAAGCATCGGCCCGTAGGCTTGACGCATTTCTTCCAAAAGAAATTGGGCCTTTTCTGGTTGCTCTTGAGCCGAGAGATACCCGAGAAAGGCGGAAAAAACAAAAAGCAAAAACGCAAAAAGCAGAAAAAACCGAAGCGAATAAAGATAATCACCGTATTTCATAATTTGTTATTCGGAATTTCGGGCGCGGAGAAACAAAATCAAACCGGCTAAAAATATTACAAACCCTATCAGTCCCAGGAAAAGTTGAACAAAAAGCGGCCACCACCAAACCACAATTCCATAAATTCCAAAGCCCATCAAAGAAACGCTCAAAATAACAAGTAATATTTTTTTCATGCCAATTTTGTCCCCTTCAAGTTTTTAAACAAAAAACCTGAAGGGGAGATAAAAAAGTTTTGCTCTAAATTCTATTACTCCACCCAAAATTTAATTAAGCGTTCAAAAATTTGGGAGGGCTACAAAATTGAGCACCCCGTTAGATGAGCGAGCTCTTGCGAGCTCTATCTAACGGGGTGAACGGATGTTTTACTACTGGATTGATATACCGGGTATGTCTTGTTGAGCTTTATTCCTCTGTTTTAATGAATATTTTTTTATCATTACCTTAAGTTAACATTTCTTTGGCAAAAAAACAAGGTAGGTTTTTAAAAAATGGGAGTTGACGACCCCTTTGAGAAGAGTAAAATAGAAAGTGAAATCATGGGTAAACCAAGGTGGTAAAAATAAATATGTTTACTACGGGACCAAGAGATCCAAAGCCAAGAAAAGAGGATTGGATACCGTTTAAATAAATTATGGGTAAACCGCGGCCCTTTTAATTTATTATTTAACTTTTAATAATATTAGATTTTGACATGGGCAAAATTCTTGGCTGTCCAAGATGAGATACATCTGTGACACCCATTGAATGGGCGGTAAAATACAAGCAACTGTCACAAATGTACTCATCTCGTACAAAAATTTGACAAAATTTTTGATGGGTGTATAATAAAAAGTCCTTGGCATGGAGCCTGCACTGAGCGGAGCCGAAGTGCCTTGGATAGCACCTTAAGGGAGGTTCACTGTGAGCCAACAAAAAGGAAAAGTGGTAAGATTTTTTGAGTATTGTCTTGAAAGGTCGCAGCTAGCCCTGAATGATGAGGCAATTCCCGAGCTGCGTCAGGAAATAATTCACAGCGAGTTGTCTCCAGACAAAACTTGGCGAGAAGCTAAGCGTCGCCTTCAAAAATTAAGAACCACTGCGGAACTTAATCAAGAAGATGAAACACTTGCTCGTTCTTATTGGTGGTTAGCCAAAACCAAAAGAGACTACCGAAAGCAATTTGAAAAAACAATACAACCGGAGGAAAAAAAGATGGAAGAAAAGGAAATTTTTATCTTTGCCGATGAAGTAAGAACTCGGAGTGAATTAAGTCGGATTTGGCTATTCCTTAAATTTAACGATATGGGAAGTTTGCTTTGGAATGCAATGAATTTTTTAGTTCAAACCGACATTAAGGATTGGAGCGGAATTTCTAATAAGTTTTTTTGTGGCGATCCAAAATTAGCCGCTAAATTCAAAGAAAAAATGCTCCGAATCCTTGAACAAGACTCTGGATTAGAGCCATTTATTGAGGTTCTGGAAAAGAGGGGCATGAAGGTAAGGATTTGCGGGAATTGCAAGCATTTTCATGACACTTTGCCGTCATATGTTATTGTTGGCGATGGAAGAAGGGATGATTATTTTCATTGTCGCTACCGAGAAGAAAATCTATTACCCAAGAAAGAAGAATACTTCGGTCGCATCAGACCAGATAGAACCTGTCAATACTGGACCCCAAAAGAAAAAGAAGTTTCCTAAAATAGAAGCGGATTCACGCCGATAACAAGCGGATTTACGCTGATTTAAAATAGTCCTTTCCAAAGTCCTTTCCAAAGACCTTTCTATGGAAAGGACCTGTATAATGCCAGAAACATATTAGACTCCATAAGGCCTTAAGACTTATGGAGTTTTTTAATCACTGGCATTGTAAATACACCGGTGTAAAAGGGTTTGTCAGATTATAAGAAAACCGGGACGTGTACCATTCTGACAACCCGGAACGATTATTCCAAGTCGTCAGAAATAATATTTAGGTCAGAGGTCAATTTTTGAACCATCTTTAGATGAACCTTTTCGAAAATGGCAATGCAACAGATTTGGCCGACTTGCCAGATTTGTTGCCAATTTTTATGTTCACGAGGCTAATCCTCGTGAACTTTAATAAAAAAAAACGCCCAACTCGATGTTTTGATATTTTGAGAAGCGGGCATTTTTTATTTTAGATTATAAAAGTTTTTCCAAGGAAACAAATTTTTTATTAAAAGCCTGGGCTAACCTGGGATGGGTGATTCTTCCCTTGTAAACATTAACACCCTTTGCCAGAGCCGGATTTTCTTTAACAGCCCTTTCAAATCCTTTGTTAGCCAGTTCTAAAATATAGGGGAAGGTCGCTTTAGTCAGGGCAAAAGTTGAAATTTTGGGAACGATTCCCGGCATATTGGCAACGCAATAGTGAATAACTCCGTATTTTTCAAAAGTCGGGTTTTCGTGGGTTGTGGGATAGGAAGTTTCAACGCATCCGCCCTGGTCAATTGAAACATCAACAATTACCGATTCTGCTTTCATCTTTTTTACCATCTCGGTGGTTATTAATTTTGGCGTCTTGGCTCCGGTAACCAGGATTGTTCCAATAAGTAAGTCAATTTCAGTTACCAGCTTTATGAGTAGCTTTTTTTCAGGCAGGAAAATTTTCAATTTATTTTTAAACTTCTTAAATTTTTCTCTCAAAGATTTGATTCTTCTCGGATTTTTTTCAATTATTATTAATTCAAACCCTCCGTTAAGAAGAACTTTTGCGGCGTTTTCTCCGGCAATTCCTCCCCCGAGAACCAGCGCTTTTTTTGTTCCCGTTTTTTTTCTTAGCAATTCTAAGCCGACTTTTCCTGCCAGTCTTCCGGCAACCTCACTCATGGGTTTGAGAAGGGGCAAGGAGCCATCCAGCAGTTCAACCGTGGCGTAATCAATGGAAGCCACCCTTTTTTGCATTAATTTTTTGGTTAGTTTTGGAAAAGCAGCTAAGTGAAGATAGGTAAAAAGAATAAGCCCCGGCCTGAAATATTTAAATTCCGATTCTTGGGGCTCTTTGACCTTAATAATCATATCGGCTCCCCAGATTTTTTTGAGGTCTTTTGTGATTTTTGCGCCGGCTTTTTCAAAATCTTCATTTGAAATTCCCGATATTTTTCCGCCGTCGTATTCAACCAAAACCCGATGGCTGGCTTCAACAAGTTTGGCCACGCCCTCGGGCGTAATGGCTATTCTTCCCTCTTTTTGTTTTATTTCTTTTGGAATGCCGATTATCATAAGATTAAAATTATTGACTGTTCTATTAGGAGACCGTTGAATAATTTAGCGTTGTTCAGCGTAGCTATCAGCGTTTCTTCAGCGTTATTTAGGTTTTTACGCTGAACTTACGCTGAACAAAACGCTGAAATTACGCAGAAAAATAATTGTTCAACAGTCTGATTGTATATATTTTATAGCATAAAAATAATAAAAAAACAACCCTGTCAAGTACCCATTGAATGGGCGATAAAATACAAGCAACTGTCACAAATGTACTCATCTCGTACAAAGACAGTGTTTTCTAATCAACATAGGAGCCCGAAATGAAGGTGGTGTAAAGCATCGGAAATTGAAGCTTATGATGGTGAAAATTCTCAAATAATTCGTCTTTAGCTTCTTGCGTCAAAGCGGCAAACTCATTGTCGCTTTGTTTTTTAGCGATGACATCAAGTTTTTCAAAGGTAAGGCCTTCTTTCAAAAATTCTTGGGCTCCAGGAAGCCTTCTAAGGGCTTCGTAAGGGGTGAGGTATACATTATAGACCTTTTTCTCTTTACCTTTTCTGTCAGTTTTTATCGTGGCAAAGCCACAAGGCCGATGATAGTTCAAGTAGATGTTTAAATATTCTTTGTCAAATTTATTGATAGCTGAAGCATATTTTTTGGGAATGTATTGGTAGCCAATATGTTTTCTGATAATGCTGCCGTTCTTGCCTTCTACCAAAGCATTATCATTGGTGTGTCTGGCCCTGGACTTGGTTTGCTGGATTAAGAGCTTGTTTAAGAGTTTGGCTACTACCTTATTAATGAATTCTGAGCCATTATCTGAATGGAAGCCCAAGATGGTAAAAGGAAATTGAGAAATTAAATCTTCCAGTAAGGGAGCCAAGAAATACTCTGAGATTTTTTCCACGCAGCCGACTATTTCCCACTGAGTTATCTCATCAACAATATTGATATGATAGACACCTTTTTCCTTGTCTAAATCGCCCTGATGAACGGAATCTACCCTTAAATAGCCTGGTTTTCCTTGAGGTTCGGGTTTCTTTCTCTCCCCGATTAGAACCTTAACCGGACCGGTCTTTTTAATGGTTAAAGAATGAGACTGATACTGTCTGGTGGCTCGGAGATTGTAGATGTGGCTGGAGGAAATCTTACTAATGTTCTGATATTCTCTTTTGCCAAACTCTTGGTATTCTCTTTCCAGGATTCTTTTAGTGGCTGGCCCTGCCAGATGATAATGGAGATTGTCTGTTTCAATCAGCCGGGCAATGTCTGATGGAGTATATTTTATGGGAAAATGATGTCTTTTGGT
>PCWD01000040.1 GCA_002787255.1 Parcubacteria group bacterium CG11_big_fil_rev_8_21_14_0_20_39_14
GCGGAACAACGCTGATATCAACGCGGATTGACGCTGAAAAATCATATGCCTTATATTTATTAAAGCACTATTTTAGTGTATCATAAAATTGAAATGATGAAAATAGCTGAAAAAGTAGTGAGGTATGGAGTGTGTTTCTGTCTTTTTACGCCTCTTTTTGTCGGGAAGGGATTTTTACTCTTTCCTTTTATATTTCCCAAAACCCTTCTTTTCCAAATAATTGTTGAAGTAATCTTTCCTTTTTGGTTAATCCTCGTTTTTTCCCAAAAAGAAAGATTAAGGTTTTCTCCGCTGACTATTTCAGTTTTTGCTCTAATATCCATTCTTTTTACCACTTCTATTTTCGGGCTCAACTTTCAAAAAAGTCTTTTTTCAACCCAGGAAAGAATGACTGGAATTTTTACTTTTGCCCATTTTTTTGTTTTCTTTCTTTTGCTGAATGTTTTCAAGAGCAAAGAAGACTGGATAGGGTTCTTTAAAATATCGGTTATTGCCAGCTTTCTGGTCAGTCTTTCGGCTTTATATCAAAAGCTCAACCCTGACTTTTTGGGTCCAGTGCCGCACCTCAAAATCTATGGAACCCAGGGCAACAGCATATTTCTATCCGTTTACCTGCTCTTCAATTTATTTTTAGCTCTATTTTTATATTTAAAGGAAACTAAAAATAAAAACTGGTGGCTGGGTATATTTCTTACAAATTTAATAACATTTTTTTTCGCCGCAAGTTTGTCAGCTTATCTCGCTCTCGTTTTTGGAGGAATTACTCTTTTTTGTTTCAATATAAAAAAATTTCGTTGGAAATCAAGATTGCCTTGCTTTATAATTGGCTTTCTAATCCTTTTTTGCTTTTTTATTTTTTTCTATCAGGGAGGCATCGCTTTCCAAAAATTAAATAGTCTATTTTCTCCTCAAAGCAGTCTTTTGGATAGAATTGATGTCTGGAAAATTGGAATTCAGGGTTTTCTTGAAAAACCTCTCTGGGGCTTTGGCTGGGAAAATTTTGACTTAGTTTTTGATAAATTTTATAAACCCGAGTTCTTCACAAAACAAATTTCCATTTTTGACAAAGCCCATAATGTTTTAGTTGATTTTTTGGCTCTTTCGGGAATCTTTGGAGTTCTTGCCTATCTGGCAATATTTGTTTCTGCCTTTTTTGCTTTGAAAAATCATAAGAACAATTATGGGATTTTCGCCGCTATTTTAATTTCTTATTTTGCCACAAACTTTTTTAACTTTGACACCTTTTCCAGCTGGCTAATGTTTTTTCTTGCGCTCGGCTATATCAATTATTTTCAGCGTGAATCAGCGGAGGCGGCTTCGTCTGAAGTTGGAATAAACACAAATCTACCAGCCGCCTTAGCGAGCCGAAGGCGAGCGATCAGCGTTAATCCGCGCAGATATATGTGGTTAATTATCGTAATTCCAGCCATCTTATTTGTCCTAAATTTTAATATTCAGTCGGGGCTGGCTAATTTTTACGCTCACAAAACCCTAAAATCAATTAGGGTAGAAGAAACGACTGAAAATTTTAAAAAATCCGAAGCTCACCAAACTTTTGACCAGGCTTCCCTGAGGGGAGAAATAGCGGATTTTCTGGCGAAAACTTCGCGGGGGAGCATTACAAAGGATTTTTTAAAAATTTATGAATTTCTTGAGTCCCCGCTTAAAGAAAATTTAGAAAAAGAGCCAAAAAATCCAGACCACTATTTAAAATTGGGGGTTTTTTACCGAAACTGGGGCAAAGTTGACAAAACCAAACTTGACAAGGCTGAAGAAATTTTTAAAAAAGCTCTCAAACAAAACCCGAAGAAACAAAGTTTTTATTTCCTGTTAGCCCAAACAAAAATCCTGAAAGGCGAACATCAAGAAGCTGTGTCTTTTGCCAAAGCCGGGGTTGAGCTTTGCGAAAAATCTTCCCAGGCCCATTTTTATCTTGGCCTGGCCGAGCTTTTTAGCGGAGATGAAATTAACTTTAAAAAAGAGGTCCAGAGGTCGGAAGAGCTCAAAAAAGAAATTGGGGGCAGAGAAATTCTCAAGCTTCCAAAAACTTCCACCAAAAAAACCCCGTTAGCTCAAAAGCCTCCAACGGGATTTAGTTTTGCTGCCGAATATTATATAGAGATATTTGATATTTACTGGCCAACAGAAGATTGGGAAAAAATTATAATTTTAGCCGATGAAATTTCTGATTTAAATTCAGACTCCTATCTTCATGAGTATCTGGCCGGCCTTTACAAGGAACTTGGTGAAACTGAAAAAGCTAAAAAAGAAGCCGAATGGGTAATGGAAAATTACCCGGAATTAAAAGCAGAAACCCTGAGATTTTTAAAAACCCTGGAAATTGGATATTAGATATTGGATATTGGGATATTGGGATATTGGATATTTAGGTATTTAATTCAATGTAGCCTTTATCTAAGTTCTTGATAATCATTTTTTCCAGGGTTTCTTTTCCCAGATACTCAATAAAAATTTTGTTCCAAAGGGCTTCCTGCCGGTGATAAAGATATTCTGCGTCAATCGGCACATTATTGGTTAGGGAAACTATGTTATCAATAAAATCAAAGCTCAAAAGATATTTTTTGCCATTTTCCCCTTTAAAATATTCGCCGACAAAATCAAGTCCTCCAAAAAATTCCAAATCAACAATTCTTAACGCCTCCCCTATTTCTTTCAAGTTCTGTTCGGCTTTATCCCAATGAATGGCTTCGGGATTAATATGGGGCAAAAAGAGTCGGGGGTCGCGAGGGTCGTCTTTTGCCAAATATCTTTGAATTATCTGCCAAATCATTGCTTCCCGGAGAGTCCTCGGAGGTTCTATTATATCCCCTCTTAAAGAGTTTAAAATTCGGGTGCCCAGTTTTTTAGGCGTTTCTTTGGCATATCTTTCAAAAAGTTTGGTGTAGAAATCCACTTCATGGAGATAATGTAAAATTATGCTGAAAACCTGAAGGGTAGCGCCGGGAAAATAGCCGGAAAAGGGAATAACAAAAACCATTCCCATTTCTTTTAAATGACTGATGCAGTGAAGTTTTTTGGTGATAAATTTTCCGGTAAATTCTGTCCAGACTTCACTTAAAACTCTTACCTCTATCGGTCTTTTTTCAAAATCAGAAGCCTTTAAATTCTCGTAGGGTTTAAAGAAAACATTATTAAGCCAGAGTTTATCCTCGGCAAAACGAAGCCCGCAAAAAAGCTCCAACACATCCTCTTTTTTTAAAAGCTCGTCAATGCTTAAGCAGCCGAACAATTTTAAAATGTTTTGAGGAGGATTGGTTCGCAAAAGCTCCTCGGCTTTTGCTTTTGATAAAACAAAAACTTCTTTGGTTTTAGCTATTTCTTGAGCTTTCATAACCAAAATCTGACAGCCTTTAATTGTGTCAAATTCGGGACTGGCAAAAAATTTATAAAGATTTTCGTCTTCTTTTTGGACTTTGTCCAAAAAAGCCCGATAAATTACTTCCGCTTTTTCTTTTTCAGACAGGCCAAGTTTTTCAAGAGACTCTCTTACTTTTTGCCGGTTTTCTTCAACAATTTTTTCCAAAACCTTTTTTTTGCCGGTAACCTTTTCCATCTTTTTTTCCAAATCTAAAATCACCTCTTCCCGAGCCCCTCCCAATAACGCGGCAATTTTTTTATAAGCCCTACTCATAAGCGCTTCGCCAAGTCAGACTCGGCTTCGCTAAAATAAAATATAAAATATAAAAGATAAAAGATTTTTACGTTTTTTTACTTTTTATTTTTTACTTTTTACTTTCCCCCTTTCAATTTGTAAATGGCCCCGTTGATAAATTGATTCTCCCTTTTTTAAAATACCGCTTTTGGCTCCGAATTTTTCAATGCAACCAGTGGCGTTTGCCGAACCAAACTGAATGGCATAAGCAATATCCCCCTTGCTTTTAATGAATCCTGTTAAAAAACCCGAGCCAAAAGCGTCTCCAGCCCCGGTTCTATCAATTAGCTTTCTTTCTTTTAAGCAGCCGGCTGAATATCTAAATTTTCCGTCAGAAACAACCGGTCCGAAAGGTCCTCTTGTCATTACAACTATTCCCTTTGTCCAGCCATCCAATCTTTCAAAAATTTCTTTTTCTTTCTTGTAAGGAATACCGCTCAATAAAGCCGCTTCTTCTTGATTGAGCATCAAAATATCTATTGTTTTTAAAATGGGCAGCCAGACTTTTTTAGGGAGACTCAACTGAGTGTTGCCGGGATTTAAAAAGACTTTAATATTGTTTTTTCTGGCAAAAGAAATCAGGGGATTAAAAATTTTAACCAATTTTCCGGATAGAGGAGAAACATAGAACCATTTGGTTTTCAATTTTTTCCAAGGGATTTCTGCCGGAATTAATTTTTCTGAAGCGTCCCTATAAACCAAAATTGTTCTTTCCTTGCCAGGAACAGATAACACAACTGAATAATTGGTTTTACAATTTTTATCCCGAACTACAAGTTTGGTATTGATTCCTAAATTTTCCAACTCTTCAATAATGGCTCGACCACCCATATCTCCGCCAACTTTCCCGCAGTAAGCAATCTTAAACCCCTGAAGAGCAAAGGTGGCGGCCGGATTTGTTCCTCCCCCGCCGGTGGCAAATTCCAAATCTTCAACCGGAATCTTGGAACCCAGAGAAATGCAAAGACCCTGTTCTGTAATAAATTTTTTTTGAGCCACTGCTTTGAACTCCCCGCTTTTTAAAAACATGTCCCGGGTGGCGGAACCAAAAGTGATAATGTCAAACACGTTTTTACAATAAGTTTCTACTGTATTTCTACTGAATTTCTATATATTTCTTCTTAAAATCCACAGACATTTGCTCCCTTCGGTCGCGAAATTAGATAGAAATACGATTGCTTCACTTATTGAATGGCTTTTAAAATTTTCTCTTTTATTCCCTTCGGGTCAAAACCCGCCGCCTGGTAAACTTCAACCGGCGGACCTGATTTCAAAAATTCTTTAATTCCCAAAGCTTTTTTCGGATAATCCGGCGGAAGAATAAATGGATACAGAAATCCGGGCCAGCCATTATGCAAAGTAATTACATATTGCCTTTCCTCATCGGATAAAATAGCTTGGGCCTTCTGCGGGTCTTTTTCTTTTAGCTCTTCATAAAGTTCGGGCGAGGTAACCGCCACAATTTTTACATCCAAGCCTTCCCTCTCTTCAAGCTCCGGCAAAATCTCCAAAACATTTGCCATTGTCTGGCCGCCGCAAATTACTAAAATGATTTTTCTTTTTCCGTTTTCCCGAAATGGTTTGAAAACATAAGCTCCGTTTATCGCTTCCCTCGCTTCGGGAATGCCGTTTCCCCTCTTAAAAACCAAAGTTTGGGGCCTCATAACCGAAAGGGCAATCGGCTCTCCTTTCTCCATGGCGTAAAACAGCATCTCAATTGTTTCATTGGCGTCCAGGGGCTTATAAACTTTTATTCCCGGATAAGCGTTAAATAACGACATCCAGAAAAGCCCCTGATGAGTCGGTCCGTCCTCGCCGGTTTCCGGACCGTCGTGAGCCGCCATCATCACAAAAAATCCCTTCATTTTCGGATTAACGGCATTATTAATCAAAGCCATTCTTATCGGATTTGACATTATGGAAGTAAATACGCCATAGCTGGCAAAAACGCTCATTGCCTGAAAACCGCCTGGCAGAACATCCTGAGTCAGAGCGGTTGAGAGCATCGCCATATTTTGTTCGGCAATGCCAAAACGGATGCCGCGCCCCAAAGGATTGTCTTTTGTGATAATGCCATAAACTTTCTCGCCCTCGCCCGTTAAAATTGATTTCATTAAATCTCCGGCTCCAAGATAGAAAAAAGCGGTCTTTCCCATCAGCCATTTGAAAAACGCTTCGGTCGCTTTTCTGGTGGCAACTTTTTCTCCCTGGGGAAAAACCAATTCCGGAGGCAGGGTTTGCGGTCTTTTAATTTGTTTAAAATCTTGCAGCGGCCTTCCGGACAAAGCTTTTTTCATTGTTTCTTCCAGTTCGTTTTCCGGTTTGATTTTCTTCTTTCCCATTTCCAGTCTTTCAACAACATAATTTACATCCTCGTCCTTCAGTGACGATAAAACGACCTCAATGTCTTTTATGGCCTCGCCTTCAATTCCCGGAATGTCAAATCCTAATTTTCGCATAACTTCCACATATTCTGCGTGTAAAAGAGGCGTGCCATGAGAATCGCAAGTGTCTTCCAATTTTCCGTAGCACTTTCCCTTTATTGTATGGCAAATGACAACTGTCGCCTTGCCATTGTCAAATCCTTTGTCAGCTTTGTAATAAGCGTAAGCCAATTCCAAAATATTATGGCCATCAGTTTCAATGATATTAAAGCCAGGACCAAACCAGTGATTTATATAAGGAGAAGAAATAACCTCGCTAACTGGTCCGTCAATTCCAAACCTGTTGTAATCAAGACTTATAATAATATTGTTGATGCCAAGCGTATTTATGATATTTCTTGCTTCATAGCTCATTCCTTCCTCGGTTTCCGCGTCGCCGGCTATAACAAAAACTCTTGATGGCAAACCGCAAGATTTTTGAAGCAGAGCCAGGCCCAGAGAAGCTGAAAACCCATGCCCGGAACAACCGGTTGAGGCGTCAGCAAAAGCAAAATGGGATTCTACATGCCCGGTCGGACCGTCGCAATGTCTGAAACGAATCAAACATTCGGGAAAAACCGCTCCAATTTTTTCTTTATCAACCCCGTTAGAAAATCCTTTTCTAACGGGGTTGATTGAATGTCCCTGACGGCGCAATGATTCATAAATCAGGGCGAGGACGGCAAAAAATAAGGGGGTGCAGTGGCCGGCAGACCAGACAACTCTGTCTCTGCCGGGATTTTTTGGGTCCATCGGGTCAAAAGCCATTATCCCGGTAAGAACCAAAGTTAAAACCTGTTCAACCTTTGAAGAAGAACCGCCCGGATGTCCGGATTTTGCGCTATTAATTGCGCTGAAAGCCAGAGCCCTTACAATCCGCGATAAATGGCTGATTCTTTCGGTTTCAATGCCGTCAATCGGCTTCAATGGCAATCCTTTTAAATTCAAATAAAAACCGCCCTCTGTTAGATACTGGAATCTTTGCGGTTCTTTTTTCTTTAAAATATTTAATTCCTTTTGATTGAGAATATTATACATTGAACCCATAGCGAGTTTTTCTTAACTCAACTATACTATAGAGAAAGATTCTCTATAGTTAAGCTTGATTGACCCTTGACCTCGGGGATTACTTTACCAATCTGGACAAGTGGTAGCAGGGCTAGTTGGTGTTCCAGACCCGTTATGGGCCACATAAAAGCCCTTGGTTGTTTCTCCTTGAAAACTACTGGCAGTAACACAATACTTCTGGAGGTCGGCAGAGTTGCCTTTTATCCGATAATAATAGGTTGCATCATTTTTGGGGTCCCTGGGAAGAGTGGACATCCAGGTTGTCATATTGTTTGTCCAGGTAGAAGCGCAAGTCGGATGTCCAGCTGCTACACTTGTTGTTGAGCAATCATCAGCCGCATAACTAGGGTATGAGCCATCCCCATCATACTTCATCTCCATTGCGTTAGCTATTTGCTTTAGGTCCGCTTTTCTTCTGGCGTCATTAGCCGACCTTCTGGCGCTGTTCAAAGAAACCAAAACCACGGCTGACAAAAGACCAATAATTGCCACGGTTACCAACAACTCAATCAAGGTAAAACCTTTGTTTTTCTTCATAGATATTAGATATTAGATATTAGATATTAGATATTAGATACTGCCCCGCATCGACCAAATCAAAATTCAAAATTTTTGATTTTCAATAAGGGGCTCTATTTATATTATAACAAAGATGATGCGTAATAAGGAATAGCAGGTTCTTTGCGCGAAACTAACCCCGATAGTACAAATCCTGACGGATTTGACTACGG
>PCWD01000051.1 GCA_002787255.1 Parcubacteria group bacterium CG11_big_fil_rev_8_21_14_0_20_39_14
CGAAACAAGGCGGCTGCAAAACTTTATAGTAACAGGAAAGCTGACGAAGCCGCCTACGTAAAACCCACGCGAAAATTATTATGCGCTAACTTTAATCTATTGCTAAAGAGAAAAAATTAAGATATAAAGAAATTATGAACCCCGTTAGAAGTCTTACAATAAAAATTTTAGGAAAATTTTTATTTGATAAATTAGAACAAGTTAATTAGTTAAAACTGACTATGCTCAGAAAAAGTAAATTGTATCAGGAAAAGCAACTTCTAACGGGGATATAATCTAAAAAAGTCTGTTCGAAATTAGCTATTTGCTACATAAGAACAGACTTCTAACGGGGTGAACGGCGCAACGGGTCCAAATTTTACAATAAAAGCTCAGGAGGCCTTGCAGTTGGCGCACGAGGCGGCTCTTGAGCGAAATCAACAGCAGGTTGACGCTTTGCATCTTTTGCATGGGATGCTTTCTCAGGATGAAAGCATTGTTTTAACCGTTTTGGAAAAATTGGGAGTTGATAGAGAAGAATTGAAAAAAAAGGTTGAAAACTCCCTGAATCTTTTGCCCAGAATTTTTGGCGAAAGCTCTTTGGGGCAAATTTACGCTACCCAGGATTTGGCGCGGATAATGTCCGGAGCCAAAAAAGAAGCTAAAAATTTGACCGATGAATATATAAGCGTTGAACACTTATTTTTGGCTCTTTTAGAGGTTCCTTCCAGGGCAAGAGAAATTTTAGAAGAAGCCGCTAAATTTCAGAAAACCTCGGCTGGAATTGCTTTGCCCTCGGGCAAGTTGGACCGTGATACTGTTTTGAAAATTATTGCCGAACTTCGGGGCGGAGCCCGAATTACGGATGAAACGCCGGAAACCAAGTATCGGGTTCTGGAAAAATACGCCAGAAATTTAACAAAATTAGCGAAAGACAACAAACTTGATCCGGTGATTGGCAGGGAAAATGAAATCAGAAGAATTATGCAGGTTCTTTCCCGGCGGACAAAGAACAACCCGGTTTTAATCGGGGAAGCCGGAGTTGGAAAAACGGCTATTGTTGAGGGACTGGCTCAAAGGATTGTTTCCGGCGATGTTCCCGAAAGTTTAAAAGCTCGGGAAATTATCGCCCTTGACCTCGGGTCATTGGTTGCCGGCACAAAATATCGAGGCGAGTTTGAGGATCGCCTCAAGGCAATCTTGAGAGAAATTGAAAAAGCGGCCGGCAAATTTATTCTTTTCATTGACGAACTTCACACTTTAGTGGGAGCCGGAGCGGCCGAAGGAGCGATTGACGCCTCTAATATGTTAAAACCGGCTTTAGCCCGGGGAGAACTTCACACTATTGGCTCAACCACTTTAAAAGAATATCAAAAATACATTGAGAGGGACCCGGCTTTGGCTCGCCGTTTTCAGCCGGTTTATGTTCAGGAGCCCTCGGTTGAGGATACTGTCGCTATTTTGCGGGGATTAAAGGAAAAGTACGAACTTCATCACGGGGTAAGAATTATGGATTCTGCTTTAATTGCCGCGGCAAATCTTTCTCATCGTTACATTTCCACTGATAGATTTTTGCCTGATAAAGCCGTTGATTTAATGGATGAAGCGGCTTCAGCTTTAAGACTTGACATTGAAAGCCAGCCTCAGGAGATTGATAATTTAAAACGAGAAATCGCCAGGCTTCAGATTGAGAAGCAGTCCTTAAAAAAAGAAAAAGGGTTCAAGGTCAGGCTTAAAGACATTGAAGTAAACCTTAAAGATTTACAGGAAAAACTTAATAATTTTCAAAGTCAGTGGCAGAAAGAAAAAGGGGTTATTGATAAAATTCACGGTTTGAAAAAAGAGATAGAAATGACTCGTTATAAAATTGAGCAGGCTGAGAGAGAGGCTAATTTTCAAAAAGTGGCAGAAATGAAATACGGGAAATTGCCCGCCATTAAGAAAGAATTAAAAAAATTAGAAAAAGAGCTAAAAGAAGTTCAAAAGAACCATCAGATGATTAAAGAAGAAGTTACCGAAGAGAACATCGCTGAAGTTGTTTCAAGATGGACGGGAATTCCGGTGGTTAAAATGTTTGAAGAGGAAGCTCAAAAATTATCTCGAATGGAAGATGTTTTAAGAAAACGAGTAGTCGGACAGGATGAAGCAATTGAAAAAATCGCCAATGCCATTCTTCGTTCCCGGGCTGGTATTGCCGAAGAAACTCGACCAATCGGGTCTTTTATATTTTTGGGACCAACCGGCGTTGGAAAAACGGAACTTGCCAGAGCTCTGGCAGAATTTTTATTTAACGATGAAAACGCTATGGTGCGGCTTGATATGTCGGAGTATATGGAAAAACACACGGTTTCTAAAATGATTGGCTCCCCTCCCGGTTATGTTGGCTACGAGGAGGGAGGACAGCTTACCGAAGCTATTAGGCACCGTCCCTACAGCGTTGTTTTGTTTGACGAGATAGAAAAAGCTCACCCGGAAGTTTTTAATATCCTGCTTCAAATTTTTGAGGACGGAAGATTAACCGATGCCAAGGGAAGAATGGTTTCATTTAAGAACACAATTATTATTTTAACTTCAAATGTTGGTTCGGAGCTGACCCGACAGATGAGTCATCTCGGTTTTGTAACCTCTTCTGACGTTGAGGAAAAAGAAGATGATTTAAAAGATAAGTTAAGGGAATCTTTAAGGAACCATTTTAAACCCGAGTTTTTGAACAGGATTGATGAAATTATTGTTTTTAACAGCTTAAGAAAAGATTCTTTGATGAAAATCGCGGATATTCAGCTCGGGAAGGTCAAGGAAAGACTTTTACAAAAAAACATTACAATTTCAGTAACGGACAGGGCAAAAGAAATTTTAGTTAAAAAAGGCTACGACCCGAATTTCGGAGCCAGACCCTTAAAAAGGGTTATTCAAACAATGGTTTTAGACGTTCTTTCCAGGCTCTTAATTGAGGGAAAGATAAAAGAGAAAGCCAAAATTAAAGTTGACGCAAAAGACAGCGCAATCATCATAAAATGAAGATAAAATCCGCATCACTCAATTTAATTTTGATTTTAATTGTCGGCGGCATTGGCGGTATCTTATTTGACAGGGTTTTGCTTCCCGAGCTTTCTGAATTTCAGTTTTTCCATAAAATAAAGTTTATTGGCGAAGACAAAAACACCACCCAGATAATTCAACTTACCGAACAGGTTATTATCAGAGAAAACGAAGCGTTGGAGGCAGCGGTTCAAAAGGTTGGTCCAACCGTTGGGGTGGTTTTGCGGAAAAACCAGAAAGGAAAAATTTTAGAGCAATTTTCCGGATTTATTTTAACAGGAGACGGCTTTATTTTAACTTCCGGCGATTTTTCTGAAGATGCTAATTTGTATTTTTTAACGAAAGAAAAAGAACTGCCATTAGAACTTGTTAAAAAAAACAAAGAACTTAATTTAGCAATTTTGAAAGCCGAAGATTCCAATTTTCCGACCGTTCCTTTCGGCGAGTTTGAAAAATTAAGGCTGGGGGAAAGAGTCTTTTTGGTCGGAGCAAAAATTGATACCTCAGCGAAGGTTGGCGTCAATCAAACTTTTCAAAATTTTGTCAATCAAGGCATTTTGAAATCAATTAGCGAGGAGGCATTAACTTTAAATTTTTTGGAAGAAAAACATGCCTCCGGTTCCCCGCTTTTTAACATTAAGGGAGAAATGCTCGGGATAAATTTAGTGGACAAAAACGGAGAAATAAAAGTTGTACCGATAAATAAGATAAGGGAATTCATAAAATAAGAATAAATTTTCAATTAGAAATTTATTATGATTAAAGATGTAAAAATAAAACAATTAAAAATCAATGCCGATGATAGGGGATTTTTAACGGAACTTCTGAAAGAAGGTGAGGAGATTTTTAAAGAAATCAAGCAGTCAAATTATACCGAGAGTTATCCCGGGATAATTAAGGCATTTCACTGGCATAAAAAACAGTGGGATGTTTGGTTTGCGGTAAAAGGAATGGCCCAAGTTGTTTTGTATGATTTACGGAAGGACTCACCGACATATAAGGAAACCAATGTTTTTTATCTGGGAGAAGATAATCGTCTGGTTCTTTTAATTCCGCCGGGTGTGGCTCACGGGTATCGGGTTTTGGGAAATAAAAACCTGGGATTGATTTATTTTTCCACTGAAGTTTATAACTCAAAAAATCCCGACGAGCAAAGAATATCGTTTGACGACCCGAAAATTGGTTTTGATTGGGAAACCAAAAATCGCTAATTTATGCGAATGTAGGCGCTAATCTGTGCGAATAATATTTGCGAAAATTCGCACTCTAATTAGCACAAATTCGTGAGGAAATGAAACTTTTAGTAACCGGCGGACTGGGCTTTATCGGCTCAAACTTCATCCGCTTGATTTTAAAAAAATATCCGGATTATAAGGTTGTTAATCTTGATATTCAAAATTACGCCGGTAATCCAAATAATTTGAAAGATGTGGAAGATAACCCTCAATACGGTTTCATAAAGGGGGATATTTGCGATGAAAAATTAGTTGAGGATATTTTTTCCACTGAAAAACCCGACGCGCTTGTTCATTTTGCGGCGGCTAGTCATGTAGACCGTTCAATTTTGGGCCCCCAAGAATTTGTCAGAACCAATGTTCTGGGAACCCAGGTTCTTTTAGACGCTGCCAGACATCATAAAATTGGAAGATTTGTTCATATCGGGACAGATGAGGAATATGGCTCTATTCAGCAAGGTTCTTTTAGAGAAACCGACCCCCTCAATCCTTCAAGTCCTTATTCCAGCAGCAAGGCTGCTGCCAGTCTTTTGGCCCTTTCTTATTTTAACACCTTTCATCTTCCGGTAATTGTTACCCGTTCTTCAAATAATTTTGGTTGTAACCAATATCCGGAAAAAGTTATCCCTCTTTTTATTACTAATTTAATTGAGGGCAAAAAAGTTCCTCTTTATGGCGATGGTTTTAATGTTCGCGATTGGCTTTATGTTTTGGATAATTGTAAAGCCATTGATGAGGTTTTGCATAAAGGCAAAGAGGGCGAGATTTATAATGTTGGCGGAGACAACGAATTTTCAAATATTGAACTGACAAAACTTTTGCTGAAATTTTTAGAAAAGGACGCAAGCTATATTGAATATGTTAAAGACCGGCCGGGACACGACAGACGATATTCTTTAGACTGTTCAAAAATCAAAGAAAAGCTTAACTGGCAGCCGAAGTTCGAATTTAATTATGGAATTTATCTGACCGCCGACTGGTATCGGAAAAATGAGTGGTGGTGGAAACCATTGAAATCAGGGGAGTACCTAGAGTATTACAAGAAGCAGTATTAAGAGAGATAAAAAGTGAAAGCGGGGTTTAAATACAATAAGGGCGGCATAAATGCCGCTTTTTTCTAATCCCAAAGCGGAATTAGGCGCTTTTGACCTTGATATTTTGTAAAATCCCCAGGGCCAGAAACATAGCGATTAAACTTGAGCCGCCGTAGCTTAAAAAGGGCAGGGGTACGCCAATTATGGGAAGAAGGTGAATATTCATTCCAATATTTATAAAAAGTTGAGAAAAAATCATTATGCCGAGAGATACGGCAACTAAAGATAAAAAATTATTTGGGGCGCCGGCGGCAATTTTGAAAATTCGCCAGAAAATTAAAAAATAAAGCGAAAAAATAAAAAGTATTCCCAAAAAACCAAATTCTTCGCCAAGGCTGGCAAAAATAAAATCAGTTTGAGCTTCGGGCAAAAAACCATATTGGGTTTGGGTCGCTTTTTCAATTCCTTTTCCCAAAATTCCTCCCGAACCTACGGCAATAAGCGCCTGGTTTATTTGATAACTTTGGCCCTGAGGATTAATTCGGGGATTTAAAAAACTCAAAATTCTTTCTTTCTGATAATCTTTAAGAAAAAACCCCCAGAAAATTAAAAGCAAAATCAGTCCTAAAATAAAAATTCCAGCCAGATGTTTTAATTTGACCTCGGCAACCAAAATAATTCCCAGCCACCCAAGCCACAAAATTATAATTGAACCAAGGTCTGGCTGGAAAAAAACCAAAATTGACGGCAGGAGAACATAAATTCCAGAAATAAAAAGATGGCGGATTCTATACATTTCAATGTGGCGAATCGTAAAATATTTTGCCAGAAGCAAAGCTAAAATAACTTTGGTAAATTCAATTGGTTGTAAAGTTATTCCAAAAAGTTTAAACCAGCCGGTTGTGCCCCTTATTTTTGCGCCGAAAACAAAAAGGAGCCCGAGAGAAATTAAACATAAAATATAAAGAGAAAAAATTAGAAATGAATTTCGCTTTAAGGCTCTCAGGTCAAACCAATAAGCGATAACGAGCATCAAAAAAAACCCCAGAATTAAAAATATAACCTGTTTTTTAAACAAAACAAAAGAGCTCCCTGATTGAGAAACATAATACATAGAAACAAGCCCTACCACAACAAGTAGCAGGGCGGATATGGCAAGTATCCAATCAAGCTTTTTTAAATCACGTAACATTGATTTATTTTTTGAGAAAATTCAAAAATCAAAATGTAAAATGCAAAATAACAATGTAAAATTCAAAATTAATAAATTTTTAAAAACATTATCCTATTTTTGTTCTTTGTTCTTTGATATTTAATTTTAGCGCTGAGCGAAAGCGAGGCGCGTTTAGTAGTATTGCTGAAACCTTTCTTCGGTTCCGTGTCTTTTTATAAAGTTTTCATCCAGGAATAAATTTGTATAAGCTTCCATATTGGAGTTTCCAACCTTTTTGAAAGGTTTTTTCCAGGAAACCTCAAAATATCTTTTATCTCTGGACCTGACGGTTTTTTGTTCGGTTTTGGCAAAATTTATAAGAGCATTTTTATCATCATATAAAACAACGACAATTTCCACTTTCTCATAATCATAATTTGAGGTGTTTTCAACCACCCCGGATGCTTTGGAAAAGTAAGTCGGGTCCTGAGAAAGTTCGTTGTATTTCTTTTCATAAATTTCCAAACCAACATTTTTAAAACCAAATAATTTTTCCCAATTGACATTTTTTATTGAAAAAGTAACTTTAGCGGGGAAGATTGAAAGATTAACCGGGGATTCTATAATATATTTTGTTTGGGACGGAAAAATATATGTTGAACCTTCAACTTTCTTTAATTGATTATTATCCTGACCGAATATCTCAAACTGGTAAAATACTTGAGGGGAGCCATATTCTTGATTTGGATTTTCAATTTGGGCCAGGAGGTCAAAAGAGCCGGTTTCGGCCTGAATCGCTTTTATTTTAAGAACTTTTAATTTTTCCAGAATTGGGGGACAGGGTTTGCAGGGGCCTCCGCAGTCTATTTTTTCTTCGCCTTGATTTTGAATTCCGTCAAAACAGGTTGGACCCGGAGCAAATAAAATAGAAAAGCCAAAAGCTACTCCTCCCCAGAAAAGGAAGAAACAAACAGCTACAATAATTTGTTTGTTTCGACGTTGTTTCGGAGTAAGCATAATACTACATTAAAGATAGCGCGTAATAATTTTCGCGTGGTTTTTACGTAGGCGGCTTCGCCGAACTTTATATTACCACAAACCTTTGCAGCCGCCTTGTTCCGCGCCCCGGTACTACAAATTCCTTCGGAATTTG
>PCWD01000067.1:0-563 GCA_002787255.1 Parcubacteria group bacterium CG11_big_fil_rev_8_21_14_0_20_39_14
TCGGTGAAATGCTTGATCGGATTGAAAAAGGCGAAGCCGGCGGAATTTTGGCTTGGCACCCCGACCGACTAGCAAGAAACTCCATAGACGGCGGAAAAATAATTTATCTGCTGGACACAGGAAAGATTAAAGATTTGAAATTTCCAACATTTTGGTTTGATTCAACGCCGCAAGGAAAATTTATGATGAACATTGCCTTTGGTCAAAGCAAATACTACATAGATAACCTTTCGGAAAATATCAAAAGAGGACACCGCCAAAAACTGCGAAAAGGAATTTGGCCCGGCTTTGCGCCTCTTGGCTATCTCAATAATCGCAAAACAAAAGCGATTGATACCGATAAAGAAAAATCGCCAGTTATCAGAAAATGTTTTGAGTTTTACTCAACGGGCGAATACACTTTGAAATCTATTAAGCAGTTTTTGGCGGATACTAAAATAGACAGCTACAAAGGCAATGATCTTTCCTGTTCCTGTGTCCAGCGAATGTTGAAAAATCCTTTTTACTGCGGCGTTTTCAAATTCAACGGCGAAATCTATCAAGGAACGCACGAGCCAATTATT
>PCWD01000067.1:624-1142 GCA_002787255.1 Parcubacteria group bacterium CG11_big_fil_rev_8_21_14_0_20_39_14
ACACAAAAGGGGCATAACTATTACCGATGTACCAAGAAAAAGCAAAAGTGCGAGGAAAAGTATTTGCGGGAGGAAAATCTTGTTGAACAAATGAAAGGGATTATTCAAAAAGTTTCTTTGCCTGACGATTGGGCGGAAAATATGCTTGCCGAGATAGACAAAGAAAAAGAGCAAGCAAAAGAAGAAACGAAAGTGTTTGTTCAAAATCTCCAAGAAGAGAAATCGGAAGTTGAGCAAAAAATGGATAAGTTGCTTGACCTATTTATTGACGGCAAAGGAATAACGCCCGAAGAATATCAAGCCAAAAAACAAAAAATGCTCAACGAAAAATTGGACATTGAGCAAAAAATCAAAGATTTTGAACAAACGGGAAATAATTGGCTCGAACCGATGAAAGAAATGATTTTAGCCAGTAGCCAAGCCAAAATTCTATTGTCGCAAGGCGACAAAACGGAAATCCGTCAATTTCTAAAAAATGTCGGCTCGAACTTTATTTTGAAAGGCAAAAAATTTGATTT
>PCWD01000067.1:1202-8597 GCA_002787255.1 Parcubacteria group bacterium CG11_big_fil_rev_8_21_14_0_20_39_14
GGCGAGCCAAACTCTTCTTTTACTAACTGGCGGAAGGGGTGGGATTTGAACCCACGATCCGCCTCGTCGGCGGATACGGCTTTTCGAGAGCCGCTCTTTCAACCACTCAGACACCCTTCCTTTTTTTAATCCATATTTTTAGCATTTTACACTCTGAAAGTCAAAAGGACAAAGCGATTAATGCTTAAAACACCTGACTCCGCTAAAAACCATAGCGATTTTATATTTATTGCAAAGGTTTATTGTTTTCTGGTCGTAAAGTGAACCGCCCGGCTGTATAATTGCCGTAATTCCCGCTTTAGCCAGAGTTTCCGGGCCGTCGGAAAAGGGAAAAAAGGCATCGGAAGCGGCTGCCGCTCCATTAGCCCGAACTCCGGCGGAAAATACCGCTAATTTACAGCATTTAACTCTTGATTGCTGGCCAACTCCCGAACCCGCCAAAGCCTCATTTTTTACCAGACAAACAGCGTTTGATTTTGAAACTTTACAGATTTTCCAGGCAAAAAGCAAATCACGAATTTCTCTTTTGGTTGGCTTTCTTTTGGTTGCTATTTTAAAAGCTCCTGCGGTAATTTCTCTTTTATTAAACTCCTGCAAAAGCCAGCCGCCCCGAATTTTTTTACAATCAAGTCCCGGAGCAAAATGAGGATTTTTTAAGGCGCCGTTAATCAAAATTATTAAATTTTTCTTTTCAGAGAAAATTTTTAAATCATTTTTGGCAACTTCCGGCGCTAATAAAATTTCAAAAAAACCCCTACCCAACATTATTGAGGCAATCTTTTTAACGGGGCGATTAACGATAACAACTCCGCCAAAGGCCGCCTGGAAATCTCCCAAATTCCAGGCTCTTAAAAAAGCGGTTTTTATATCTTTGCCATAAGCCGCGCCGCAGGGATTACCGTGTTTTAAAATCAGACAAGCTGGTTGTTTTGCCCCAATCTGAGAGAGAGCAAAAATTGCCGCATCAATATCCAGAAGATTGTTAAAAGAAAGTTCTTTTCCCTGAAATTTCTTAAAATTTTGAATGGCTAACCTGTCCCTCGATTTTGGGTCAATATAAAACGCTCCTTTTTGGTGGGGATTTTCACCGTAGCGAAGCTCTGAAAATTTTTTTAATTCAAATTTTAAATCTCCGGGAAACATTTTTTAAATATCCGCTGATTTTTTTATCGTATCGGCCGGTTTTTTGAAAAACCCTTTGAGCCAGAGCCAAACGAATTTTTTGGGGTATCTCTTTGCCGCTTTTTAAAAATTTATTGAGCTTTTGATAATCTTTCGGGTCGAGCAAAACTGTAACATATTTGTAATTTTTAGCCGCCGCTCTAAGCATTGTTGGCCCGCCAATATCAATAAAATCAACAGCTTTGTCTAAAGAACAATTTTTTTCTTTTGTAATTTCCTCAAACGGATAAAGATTGCAAATTACCATATCAATCGGTCGGATTCCCAGTTTTTTGGCTTCCTTTTGGTGTTTTGGGCTCTGGCGGTCATAGAGAATCGCTGACTCAATTTGAAAAGAAATTGTTTTCATTCGGCCGTCAAAAGCCTCGGGATTGCCGGTGATTTTTTCAATCGGAATTGTTTTAATCCCGGCTTTTTTTAGAATTTCAGCCGTGCCGGCCGTAGCAATAATCTCCCAGTTAAGGTCAGCCAAGGTTTTGGCCAAATCTAAAATCTTCATCTTATCAAAAACACTAATTAAAACTCGCTTCTTTGCTTTAATTTTGTCCATTCTACTATTATAAAAGAGGGAGTGAATTTTGTATAGGAAACTGAAAGTAAAAGAAATCGGAGGCTAAGCCTCCGATAAAATTTTTTCTATTTTTGGAGTGAGATTATAACCCTCATCTAAAACTCTCCCTCGTTCATCTAAAATCTGATTGTTTATTATTTTTATTTCTTTCTTACTGAAGATTTTCAATGTTTCTACAAGCAATGGAAATTCTCTTTTCAGTCCTTCCTCTCTAATCCAGTCAAATAATTTTTCTTTCATCCAATCTTCATGAAAAAGTTCCCATAAGCGCCATAGATTGTCTGTTAAAAAGGGAATCCTAATTGGAAAGGTGCAATAGCTTGCCGGGGGGCCTGCATCCAATTCCGGGGTTACCAAATGCATCATTACTCCTGATTCTTTCTCTTTATTTTCAATGAGTTTTAAGACAACTTCCTGCCAGGTTCCTTTTGGTCCGCCGGGCTTAGCCGAATGAAGATTGATAAGCTCATAGGAATTACAAAGAAGAGGACTGACAATGAGCATATAGCCGGCCAAGACTGCGAGGTCAATCCGAACCCCTTTTATTTTCTTCAAAATCTCTCTGTCATATTTTTTCCGCCATTCTTCCAAATTTTCTTCCCGGAGTCGGGGTTCAAATTTTGCCGAAGAAAAAGTAACTAAAGGAATGTTATATTGCCCAACAAGTTTAAAAAACAAATCGCTTTCTCTGTCTTCGCCATTTTCCCGGTTGGAAAAAACAAAAACAATTTTTGTATGGGGTATCTCGCCTTTTTTGATTGACTTTACAACCACTTTTAAAAGATCTCTGGCTGCTTTATCTCTGCCTGTTGAGAACCAACCCAAATAAAACATTATTCTTGCCTCCTTTAGGTTTTCTTAAGATGGATGGAGGGCTGATTTAATATCTCGGGGGATTTGAAATCCAAAACCAAGTCTCTGGGATGACCTGTGTAAGGTTTAATATCCAAAATCGGAGTGCCGTCAAAAACATCCAGACCCAGAACTTCTAAAATATTTCCTCTTACAGAGAACAACTTTACAATGGTAATGCCGATGGGATTTGGCCGGAAAGGCGCCCTGGTGGCAAAAACTCCTCTTGTTCCCCCACCAACCTTCACACAAGAAATTTTCTTTCTTCTTCTCCCTCTTTCGGTTATTTGGTGCAGCCAAGAAATTATTACCAGATGAGAATAATCCTCTATTCTTTCCATGGCCGGAGTCAGCTCGGGATTTAAAATAATTTCTGATTTTATTTCCACCCAATTCTTTTTTTGGGGGTCTCGAACTTGATTATTTCTGACATAACCGATTGCCCGCAATTTAATCTCATTTGGCTCCATGGGAATCTCCTCCCCCTCTTGATGCGCATCTTACCCTGCTTTGGTCCGCCAGCGTCCTTTCTTTCATCTTTTTGCCTCCTTTCATATTTTCAAAGAGCGGGCTTTAAAAATCCCTCAAAAAAGATTAGGGTTTTTCAAACCTTTTGTCAAATACTATACCGGAAAGCTTTTGTTCGGGAAATTTACAATATCGCCCAAACTTTAAGCGGGTTGCCGGAGTTTTCTCTTTGCAAGTTTTCTGTCTGCTGTTGACAGGAATTATTAAATTTGATACGATTATGTGTTGAGGCATACTGCTTTAACATCGGACACAGTGTTCCGAAAACGGGAAACACGGTATTTCCAGAATTTCTGGGATTGGATAAGTTCCAAAATGAGTAAAGTACTCAAAGAATGGGACAGACTGATTCCTGGAAATAGCACCTTTAAATCTAGCCAAAAGGAGACGTCAAATGACGAAGACCTCAGAAGAATTGAAGCAAAAAGCTGAAAAATCAGTAAAAGATCCCAAACTAGTTGAGTTTGCCAAAACTGCTCCTTTGAATAAGGGTGGCCTGGTAAATCTTACCTGGGCCTACGAACAGGCTTTCCAATATGTCTATGAACAAACCAAAGATTTACCAAAAGCAAAAGAGCTGGCAGTTGCAACTCGCTGGCTAACAATGTTGCGACGAGATTATGGGGAAGATTTCCGAGGGTTGGTTTCGGAAAAGATTCAGGAAAGACCGATGACAGATAGAGAAAGTTTAATATCTCTATTTGAGCATGGTGATGGTTACCAAAATTTTCAAAGACTTCCTAAGAATCAACAACTTGGGAAATGGATAGAGTACTGGGAAAATCGATCTCTTAGAGACATGGAACGCGGGAACTTTAGAAGTCCGCTTGGGGGATATTTTGAAAATCTTAGACAACTTAAAGAAATAAACCTGGATATTGAGCGAATGGAAAAGATTTTGGGGACATCCATTTATTTACCTTCCGGTGGATCCCTACAAACCGGAGTTCAATTCTATGTGGGACCCGTTAATAATGAGAGAACCTCTGTGCATCTTGATCTTCTTCGTCTTGATCTAACCATTGAAAGTAGTAAATTCTCATTGCACCTCTTTAAGTGGTCGCAGATGACTTACGAAGAAAGTGATGGCAAGATAGGCTTTGGTTTCCATGTTAAAGAGGCCGAAGAAAAATATGCTCTTCATTTTGTGCGGATATCAAAAGACGGAACTGTTTCCGTAGACTGGTGTAAACATTAACTAAGAATTCTTTCTTTGGCGGAATGTAGCCTGAAAGAATAATAAAAGGGAGTTCCGAAGGGGCTTCCTTTTTTGTTATAAATAAGATATAAAATTAAAAAAGTTTGGGGTTTTGGGGACAAAAATTTATTTTTCCAGACAATAAATTACTTGTCTGGTCTTAACTAAAAAAGTTCTGCTGTATTTGGCATCCGTCAATTTTAACCCCAGTTGCCCAAACAGCAATTTCCATTCCTTATCAGTTTTGTTGGTATGCGGATGTCCTATAAATTCAAGGTTTAGCAAACTATCTATAAAATAGGTTAAATATTTATTAAATATATTTGTGTAAATTTCTTCAATTATAATTATTTTTTTAGAAACTCTTTTTGCTTCCAGCAATATTTCTGAATTGGGTATATGATGTAAAACAAACAAAATTAATGAAACGTCGAATTCGTCATTTTCAAACGGAATTTTATCTCCGTCGTATATAATCGGCTTTATCCCGTCAACAAAACTTAAATTTTTAACATCCAGGGGAATTACATTAAACCGGTTTTTAATTAAGATTTCACAAATGTTGCAAGTTCCAGCTCCGATATCCAATATTTTGTCTTTCTTATTCAGATATCGTTCTATTTGCCCGACCATGTTTTTGGCCCTAAGGGAACCTAATCTATAGACTGCTTTCCTGAAAAACTTATTTTTTTGAAGAAACTCTGTAATCATGTTTTTTAACGCTTTGATAACCATTTTGGTCCCCTGTCAAGACCCGTCCCCTACCAAGACCGGTCTTGATGGTTATTTTTTTTAATTTAACAAAAATTGGGCAAAGATTCAATATAACCCAAAACAAAAAGCTTTGAATGTTTTTTTAATCAAGTGTGGAGCTTGATTTATTTTTTTTTAAATTGCTATGATTATGCTGACGAAAGATTATATTCGCTTTATTGGAACGGGAACAGTCCCCAAGAATCGGACTATGACCTTTGACTATGACCCCTGACTATGACTTTTGACGATGACCATGGCGATGACTTTTGAGACCGGGTCTCTATAGTCGGAATCCAAAATGGCGCGCCCTGTTAGAAGTCTTACCCTGTATCAGAAAATAGAATGTCGGTTCTTTACTGGCGCGACTTCCGGCGCGCCTGAAAATGGGGACTGTCCCCGTCTTAATTAAAGCGCTTTATTGATAAATTCGGAAATGGTATTATAAAGGCGGGTTCAGCTTTACAATCCTGGTTTTAAATTTAAAACAATATTAGTCATTGGTCGAATTTAAATATGGGTAAGTAATTATGTAATTATGTTTTCGTATCGGAATTTCAATCTTTGATTGAAATTCCGAGGAAAGCCAGCCCCCTCCTTTTGCGCAAGCGCAAAAAGGAAGGGGTTGAATAGCGCGTGAGCGATAGCGAACGCCTATGTGCTTGAAATTATTATGAAAAAGATTTTTCAAAAAATTAAAAAAATTAGTATTTATGGATTTGCCATTATCGGTTTTTTGGCCTTGATAGGGTTGCTTGGTTCATCTATTCTGGTGGGATTAAATTCCGCTAAACGTTCTTCTGCTCCGATTGATAGTTCGGAATCATCCGGAGTTTTTGAAGCTCCTCTGGCCGTAGAGTCGCCATTGGATTCGTTGAATTTTCTTGAATTGCTTCCCGGGTTAAAATCCACGACTTCTGAACGTAGCGGTAAGATATTTCCGTCTGTTCAGGCCGGAGAAGGTCAATTGACTAAACGTAAAATTGTAAGAAACGGCGCCCTTTCGCTTCTGGTCAAGAAGGCGGAAGAAGCCGTTCGAAATATACAAGCACTGGCGAATAATTTGGGCGGATTTATAAGTGAATCCCGTGTTTATGAAACTTCTGGCGGTTCTAAGTCAGGAACGATTATACTTCGCATTCCGGCTGACCGCTTTGATGAAGCAATTGCCGAAATCAAAAAATTGGCCGTAAAAGTAGAAAACGAGACCACTTCTGCTCAGGATGTAACCGAAAAATTTGTTGACCTGGAAGCGCAATTAAAAAGCGCTCAAGCCCAGGAAACGCAGTATCTGGAAATTTTAAAGCGGGCCGTGACCGTGGAAGAGGTTTTAAAAGTCCAGCAAAAACTTGGCGAAACACGAAGCACGATTGAAAAAATTCAGGGACAGATTCAATTTCTATCTCGTCAGGTTGAAATGTCAACTATTAGCGTTTCCTTAACTTCTGAAGCCGACATAACAGTGTTTGGAATTCGATGGCGGCCGCTTTTTGTATTAAAACAATCATTTCGCAATATGCTGAAAGGCCTGTCCGGTTATATTGACGCTATGATTGTTTTTATTTTCTTTTTGCCTCGGTTAATCCTATGGCTGGCCACTATTGCCTTCTTTTCTATTATTGGCTGGCGAATTTTTCGTTGGATCTGGAGAAAGTTTATTAAATCATCTCAATTACCAAATAAATAATTGATAAACCGCGATTGTTGAATAATTGTCTTCAGCGTAATTTCAACGTTTTGTTCAGCGTAAGTTCGGCGTAAAAACCTTAATAACGCCGAGGAAACGCTGATACCTACGCTGAACAACGCCGAATTATTCAAGGGTCTCAAACCGCGATTTAATAATGGACATTTCTCAAAGAACAAAAAATTTAGGGACGGAGCAGGCCTTTGTTGTTTTGGCCGAAGTGGAAAAATTAAAAAGCCAGGGCAGGGACATTATCAGTTTTTGCATTGGTCAGCCGGATTTTGTGACGCCTGACAATATCAGGGAGGCGGGAATCAAAGCGATAAAAGATGGCAAAACCGGCTATACTGCCTCTGCCGGCATCCCGGAGTTGCGGCAAGCGGTGGCGAAATATTTATCAAAAACCAGAAATATCAAAATATCTGCAAATGAGGTAGTTATTGCAAACGGGCAAAAACCATTTATTATGTATGCCATTGCTTCGGTTACGGATTTCGGAAAAGGGCATGAGGTTTTGTATCCGGTTCCCGGCTATCCAATTTATGAATCCCAAATTATTGCCCAGGGCGCCATGCCCCGTCCTTTGCCGCTTCTTGAAAAAAACGGATTCAAGTTTGATATAAA
>PCWD01000013.1 GCA_002787255.1 Parcubacteria group bacterium CG11_big_fil_rev_8_21_14_0_20_39_14
AAATTCCGAAGGAATTTGTAGTACCGGGGCGCGAAACAAGGCGGCTGCAAAACTTTATAGTAACAGGAAAGCTGACGAAGCCGCCTACGCGAACCCACGCGAAAATTATTACGCACCAACTTTAACATATTAAAAATTATTCGCACAAATTGGCGCCCACATTAGCGCAAATTAGCGAGTTCCTGAATAGTTTTTTCAATGTTCCGGCTTTCAAATATCGCCGAACCGACCGCTAAAATGTTTGCTCCGGCTTTAACCGCCAATTTTCCGGTGTTTATATTTATTCCGCCATCTACTTCTATTTTAACATTTGCAAAAGCTTTGCGCAAAGCCCCGAGTTTAGGGATAACTTCCGGCAAAAATTTCTGACCGCCAAAACCGGGATTTACGGTCATTAAAAGAATCAAATCAAATTCTGGGATATCTTTTATCTCCTGCCAATTTGTTTCAGGATTTAAAGCTAGACCGATTTCTCCACCCAATTTTTTTATTTTTTCAATAATTTTTTTAAGCTCCCTATTTTTATTATACCCTAAACTCTCCCAATGAACAATTATTCTCTGACATCCGTATTTTAACCAATTATCCACTACCCTAAAAGGGTTCTGGAGCATTAAATGGGCTTCCATTTTTAAACCCGTCTTAATTCTTTTCAAATCTTTAGGTTCTCGCCAGGTTTCATTTGGCACGAATTTCCCGTCCATTATATCAAGCTGGACCCAGTCCGTATATGGCTCGACAAGTTTTATTTTCTTTTTAAGTTCCCGGAAGTCTTTAGCAATGATAGTGGGAATTACTTCAACCACTAAAATCCAAATGACAAAATCCAAATGACAAATCAATGACTAAAATCCAAAATCCAAAAATTTGACATTTGGGCTTTGGATTTGATTTGGCATTTGAGCTTTGACATTTGACATTTATTTTCCAATTTCAATTCTTTTTATTTTTTTTAATCTTCTGATGTGTCTTTTTTCCTTGCTAAAATGGGTTTCCAGCCATATTTTTACAATTTTTTTAGCTTTGCTCAAACTTAAAAAATCGGCTGGCAAACATAAAACATTGGCGTCATTATGTTCGCGAGACATTTTTGCCGCCTTTTCATTAAATCCCAAAACCGCCCTTATTTCTTTTACTTTATTGGCGGCAATTGCCATTCCGCTGCCCGAACCGCAGAATAAAATCCCTTTATCTTTTGCGGAATTTTTGCTTACTTTTCCGGCGACTTTCTTTCCGAAATCAGGATAATCATCCTTTGAATTAAAAATTTTATTGCCCAAATCCACTATTTTGTAATCTAAATTTTGGAGATATTTTTTTATCTTTTCTTTTAAATTAAATCCTCTGTGGTCTGCTCCCAAATAAACCATATTAAATATCAAAAATTAAAAATCAAAAATACAAATCAAAAATCAAAAATTTTTAATATTTAATATGTGTTTTTGATATTTGATATTTGATATTTGATATTAAGCTTTTAAGAATGGCCTTCTTTTCTATAATTTTCTCCCAACGTACTCACAAAACTCGGCGAGCCGGCAGGCATATCCCCACTCATTATCATACCAGGCCAAAACTTTTATCAAATCATCATAAACTTTGGTGAACTCGCTGTCTAAAATTGAAGAATAAGAATTTCCTTTAAAATCTACGGAAACTAAAGGCAAGTCCTCCACCCAAAAAATTCCCTGCAGTTCCTTGGTTTTGGCGGCTTCTCTGAAAGCCTCATTTACTTCTTCCTTATTTGTTTTCTTTGAAACATTGACGGTTAAATCTGTCAGAGAAACAGTCGGAGTGGGAACTCTGACGGAAATTCCGTCCAATTTTCCCTCAAGTTCGGGAAAAATTTTCCCAATGGCTTTTGCCGCTCCGGTTGAAGTGGGAATCATAGACAGAGCGGCGGCTCTTGCCCTGCGAAGGTCTTTATGGGAAAGGTCTAAAATTTCCTGGTCGTTGGTATAGCTGTGAATGGTGGTCATAAATCCTTTCAAAATTTGAAAGTTTTTGTGTAAAATTTTTACCACCGGCGCCAAAGAATTTGTGGTGCAGGAAACCATTGAAATTATGTCGTCTTTTTCCGGATTGTATTTAGATTCATTGACCCCCAAAACAAAATTGGGAATTTCCGGACTTTTGGACGGAGCGGAAATAATCACTTTTTTTGCTCCGGCTTTAAGATGT
The DNA here is from genome assembly GCA_002787255.1 of Parcubacteria group bacterium CG11_big_fil_rev_8_21_14_0_20_39_14. Taxonomy (GTDB): domain Bacteria; phylum Patescibacteriota; class Minisyncoccia; order Minisyncoccales. The sequence continues at coordinate 2,182 of PCWD01000013.1, forward strand.
TTTTTTGAACCCTCCAGCTCCGTAAAATGACCGGTGCATTCAAGAACAATATCAACTCTTAGAGCTTTCCAGGGCAAATCTTCCGGGTTGGTTTTTGCAAAGACTTTAAATTCTTTTCCGTCCACTTTCAAAAATTCTTCGCCAAACCCCACCTCTTTTTCGTAAATGCCATAGAGGGAATCATATTTTAAAAGATGAGCCAGGGTTTTGTTGTCGGTTAAATCGTTAATTGCCGCCACTTCTAAATTGGGGTGGCTGTTAAGGATTCTTCGAAAAGTGGACCGACCTATGCGACCAAAACCATTAATAGCTACTTTAATCATACTGCTAAATTGCTAAATTGCTAAATTGCTAAATTGTTTAAATGAAAACAGTTTAACAATATAACAGTTTAACAATATAACGATTGTTTACTCTCCAATATGAAGAAGTTTACTTATCCTCTCCTTGTCAAATCCCACTATAATCTGACCGTCTATATCTATCATCGGCACGCCGAGCTGTCCCGATTTCTTGAGCATTTCATTTAAGGCTTCCTCATCCCGGTTGACATCAATATCTTCAAACTCAAAATTCTTCTCTTTTAACCATTCCTTTAGGGTTGTGCAGTAAGGACAGGTTTGGGTGGAATATACCTTAATCATAAAATGACTAATTTCTAAATCCCAATGGCTAATAAAAATCCAAATGTCCAATGTCTAATGCTAAAAAATATTTTTGAAATTTGGCATTTTGGAATTGGGCATTTTATTAGAAATCAGGACTTAGAAATTGGAAATTTATCTTAACTACTCTTATTATAACTCTTTCAATGAATTTTTCAAAACCCCATATTATATTCTTGACTTTAGATAGGACAGAAAGGGCTGGATAATTTCGGTATGAGATTTAACCAAAATTAGGGAGCAGGTGGAATTTCTGGCAACTATTTCGGGAATACTTCCAAAAATCATTTCTCTAAAAATTCTGCCTCGGGCCGAGTCCATCAAAACGCAACCAAAATCCTGCGACCTTTGAACAATTTGATAAGCTACGGATTGGTGAGAGGAAGACGGAGTCTGTAAAATCTCGGTTTTCAAATGAGGCCAGTTTCCTATTTCTAATTTAGAGACAGTGCTTATTAATTTTTCCTCTACATTATTATTCTCAATCTCTTTTTTAGAAGCCACATAAGCTACATTAATTTTACTATCAAAATTTTGAGCAATGGCTCTGGCAACTTTGCCGGCAAATTTTGTATGGGGACCACCGACACTCGGCAAAAGAATATTTTTAAAATCGTTAAGATGATTAATTCTTGCCACAATTAAATCGCATTTTATCTCACGCAATACTCTGTCAAGATTTCTTCCAAAAATTTTGCCTTTTGTTTTTGCCCAGCCCTTCCAGCACATAATTAAAAGGTTGGGATTTTCTCTCTTAGCCACCTCAAGAACGGTTCCGGAAATACTTCGGGCAACTATTAATAAGATATCAACATTGATATGAAAATCCTTGCAAAAATTTGATACCTCTTCTAAAAATATTCTTTCTTTTTCAAGTTCGTCTTCATCTATATGCAAAGGCCTCGGACGGGGTATCTGCTTTATTCTCAAAACCGATATTTCAGCATCTCTTTCTTTTGCCAAAACTAAGGAAAAGGTCAGAATATTTTGCCAATTAATATCCGGGGATATCGGCAATAAAATCCGATATTTTTTCTCTTCAGCCATTCTGACTTTTTCCTCAAAAATCACCCGTTTTTCGACTTTTTCAAAAGCTCGAGGCTTAACATAAGCGTAATAAAGTAAAAATCCCGAAAGCAACCAAAACAAAACAATAAATATGCCCACGGGACTTACATGAAAAAGTTGAAAGACTAAAACCAGATAGGCAAAAATGGCAATTAAAGAAGGGATGGGATGAAAAGGAACTTTAAATGGACGCTCTATGTCGGGCAATTTCTTGCGCAGGGCAATTAAAGTGAAGTGCAGTTGTAAAAATAAAAAAATAAATAAAAGGTCAACAATGACAGCCACATCCTTTAGGGGCAGGAAAGCGGCAATTACCAAAATAAGTAAAGTGGAGATGATTACGGCGATATGGGGAGTCTTGTTTTTTGGATGAATTGTGGAAAACACTCTCGGCAAGAAGCCGGCTCTAGCCATTGAAAAAGAAACGCGAGATGAAGAAAAAATTGTTGCATTGAGAGCAGCCAAAGCGGCGAAAAGTCCTCCAAAAATCATAATCCATTCAAATCCTGGCATAAAAAAACTCCCCGCCCTAATTAAAACCCCCTGACCGGCTTGGGCCATAGTTTGCCATCCACCACCTTCTTCTTGCGGCCCGCCCAAAACGCTGAATATAGCCAGGACATAGAGGAAAACTATAATTCCCAGGGAAATAAATATAGCTCGCGGAAGATTTTTCTTGGGATTTTTTATTTCTTCTCCAGATTGAACAATAATCTCCGAACCCTCAAAGCCAATATACATTAAACCCATAGCTGCCAAAAGTCCGGAAATGCCATAGGGGAAGAATGGCAAAAAATTATTAGAGAAATCCGGTCTTTTTAAAAAAGAGAGAGCTCCAAAGATGCCAAAAATTAAAAGTACGGCTATTTCAAAATAAACAATGGTTTTGCCAAACCGGCTGGTGCCCGAAACTCCTTTAAAGTTGATATAACCGACAAAAAGAATTGTCAAAATTGCCACAAGCACCTGAAATAAATCGCCTTCGGAAAAGGAAATATTAATTCCAAAAACCGGCAAAATAATTAAAAAAACTATGATTCCCGCATAAAACCCAAAACTTATTGAATAAAGTCCGCAGGCAACGGCATTGGCAAACCAGGAAATCCAGCCGGTAATATGACCGGCCAAATCGCCTAATCCCCTTTTGGCCCATATAAAGGCGCCGCCGGCCTCGGGCAAAACCGAACCAAGCTCCGCATAAACCAAAGCCGTCATTGAAGCAATAATTCCGTTTAGAACAATAACCAAAATCAAAGAAGGACCTGCGTATCCCAAAGCAAGTCCCGTTAAGGTAAAAATTCCCCCGCCAAGAAGAGCTCCTATTCCTATAAATACGGCATCGGAAAGGCCCAAAGCTCTGGCCAATCCAACTTTGATATGCGGTTTAGGAACTAAACTTGATGGAAGAACATTCTCGTTTTCCTTTTTTGATTTCATAACGAGCTCTTAAATTTTCAGTGATTTCAAAAACTCCTTAAATTCTTTTCCGAATTTTTGATGCTTTAACGCGAATAAAACCGTAGTTTTCAAAAACCCGAGTTTATCGCCGCAGCCAAGCCACTTTCCTTTATATTCAAGACCGTAAACCGGCTTACCCTTTTTTATTGCCAGGTCCAAAGCATCGGCTAAAATTATCTCCCCTCTTGAACCAGGTTCCATCTTCTCCAAAATTTCAAAAATATCCGGGGTTAATACATATCGGCCAGGAATTGCCAAATCCGAAGGAGCTTCGTCTGGCATGGGCTTTTCAACTATTCCTCTTATTTTATAAAGACGATTTACAATTTTTTCTGTTTTTGCAACCCCGTAAAGTGAAAGTTTTTCCTTAGGCATTCTCTCCAGGGCAATAACCGAAGCGTTATATTTCTTATAAACTTCAATTAACTGAAGCAAAGCGGGAACTTCGGAATCAATAATGTCATCGGCAAAAAAAACTCCGAAAGCCTCCTCACCCACCAAATTTCTGGTCTGTAAAATTGCATGACCATCTCCCAGGGGATTTCTTTCCTCGCAAAGCTCAATAGAAATATCAGAAGGAATCGGCTGAAGTTCTTTTAATAAATTGTTTTTCCCCCTTTTCTTTAAAATTTTTTCCAATCGAGCGGCTTGACCTATGTAATCCTTTATTATTTTTTTCTTTTCCGAAGAAACTACCAAAATTATTTCTTTTATTCCGGACTTATAAGCTTCGTCTATTAGATAATGAAAAATCGGCTTATCAATTATGGGAAGCATTTCCTTGGGCACGGCCTTGGTAATTGGCAGAAACCTTGTCCCCAGACCGCCCAATAAAATTACCGCTTTTTTTACCATATTGCTATGCTATATTGATAAATTGTTAAATTGATAAATTGCCACATTGTTAAAGTTAAATTTAAAACAGTTTAACAATAAAACACTTTAACAATTTAACAATTTGGTCATAGTTCTATCTGGCTGTCTTTGCCAATAATCAATCTGTGTCCCGATGGCAAACTCTCAAAGTTCGGAATAATCCTGGCCCCCTCTCCTATCAAGCTATTTGTAATTTTCTTTCCGGCTGATTTAATAAAACTATTTGCTAAAATAATTGAGCGCTCTATCTCTGATTCTGAAATTCTCGCATTGTCCCCGATTGAGGTATTCGGTCCGATAAAAGAATTTTTAATTTGACAATTTTTTCCGATTATCGCCGGGCCCTTGATTATTGTTTTCCCAAAGACCTTTGAACCTTTGCCAATTGTTACTTTCCCGTCCAAAATAACCCCTCTCTCTACCTTTCCCTCAATTTTTCCGTTAGGGCCGCTGTATCTTAAAAGCAAATCGTTTCCCTCAAGCAAATCCTCCGGCCTGCCCGTATCTTTCCACCAACCGGTTATTTCCTCATATCCGATATTATAACCATTATTTATCAGCCAGGTATGAACATCGGAAATCTCCAACTCCCCTCTAAAACTTGGCTTAATATGTTCAAGGGCTCTAAAAACCTCAGGACTATAAATATAAATTCCGGTAACCGCAAAATTACTCTTCGGATTTTTGGGCTTTTCTTCAACTCTTAAAATTTTTCCATCCTTGCTAATTTCGGGCACCCCAAATCTTTGGGGGTCTTTAACTTTTGACAAAGTTAAAAGACTATGATATTTTTCTCTTTCAAATTTTTCAACAAATTTATTTATGGAGCTAAAAATAAGATTATCGCCCAAATAAAAAATAAATGATTCATCTCCTAAATAAGGTTGGGCTATTTTTAAAATATGAGCCAGTCCTTTTGGCCCGCCGGTCTGTTCAATATATTTTACATTTAAACCCCACCTTTTGCCATTGCCCACTGCTTGGAAAATTTCTTTGTCTCCGGGATTAACATTTATAAAAACATCTTTGATATTTGCCTCGGCTATTTTTTCCAGAGCGTAAAAAATCATTGGTTTGTTAGCCAAGGGAATAAGGTGTTTGTTTAGGGTGTAAGTTATTGGCCGAAGACGGGTACCATGTCCTCCGGCCGTAAGCAAAGCCTGCATAAATCTCGCGAATTTATGCTAATTGAGGTGCTAATTTGTGCAAATATTCGCACATATTCGCACCCATATTCGCAAAAATTAGCGAATTCAGGTTTTGATGATTTTCACTTTTTCAACGCTTTTCTCGGTTATTTTTTCAACAATAAGTTTTGCTTCCCTGGTTTCAAAAACTTCGCCAACTTGAGGAAATTTTTCAAATTTTTTAAGCAAAAATCCATTCAGGGTCAAAGCTCCCCTTAGGTTAATGTTAAGAAATTGATTAATATAAGCAAGTTTAGTTTGTCCGTGAGCCAAAATCTCTTTTTTAGAAATTCTTTTTATAAGGTCGGGGGCAATATCTTTTTCCGATATGAGTTCCCCAACCAATTCCTGTAAAATATCCTCGTGAGTTACCACGCCCTCAACTTCACCGTGTTCATCAATAACTACGGCAAAATGGGATTTGGTTTTTTGGAAATCTCGAAGCAAATCATCGGCTACTCGAGTTTCGGGAACAAACAAAACCCAGGAAGCGAATTCCTTGATAAGGATATCTTCTTTTCTTTCAACCAAAGATTTAAGAAGGTCGTCTTTGCGGCATATTCCCATTACTTTATTAATGTCTTTATCGCAAACCAAAATTCGGGATTGATGGCATTTCCCAATTTTGACTCTTTTTTGCCGAAGGCTTTTATTGCCATCGAGCCAAAAAACCAAAGACCTTGGGGTCATAATATCAGCAGCTGTAATATCGTTAAGCCTGAAGGCGCTTTGAATCATCTTTGCTTCATCCTCCTCAATAACTCCGGCTTTTGCTCCCACTCCTGTTAAAAATTTTATCTCTTCTTCCGAAGTAACAAGCGATAAGGATTCGCCTATTCTTTGAAGAGGGGGCAATCGGGAGAGCAACCAAATAAAAGGACTGAAAATTTTAATAAAAAATTTTAAAATCGGAGCAAAAACTAAAGAGATTGGCAACGAATAACGAGCGCCTAAATTTTTAGGGATGATTTCGGAAAATATAATTATCAAAAAAATCAAAGCCCCGGAAAAAATCCCAAGCCAAACATCGCCCATAATTCTCCCGGCCAGGGCGCCAGCGAAGATACTGCCGCCGATATTTATAAAGTTGTTGAAAACAACCAGAGTAATAATGGGTTTTTGAATCTTTTCTTTTAAAAAAATTAATGTATCCGCTTTTCTTTTCTTTTTTTCCCCATATTCTCTAACTTTTACCAACGGCACAGAAAACAAAGCGGCCTCAACACAAGAAACAATGCCGGAAAAAAAGACAATCGCTAAAGAAACGATGATTAAATCAAACATATTCGAATTTATTTTTCTTTGCTTTTTAACTTCGGCAAAACATTAAAACGCCAAAGGCCCATACCCGCCAAAACAATGCCAATGCTGTCAACCCCAACATCAACCGGGCTTCCGCATCTTCCCTCAATAAAAGACTGGTGATATTCATCCGATATGGCAAAAAAGAAACTAAACAAAGCTCCGGAAATTATAGTTTTTTTATTGAGTTTAAAAATTGAAGAGCCTATGGCTTTTGAACTCAAAATAGTTAAAACAAAATATTCGCTAATATGGCCGAATTTTCTTAAAGCCAAATCCCAGGGTCCTTCGCTCACCCTTAAATAGGGCTGGGAAGATAGATAAAAAATTAAACCGCACCACAAAACAGGAGGGGAATAAAGAGAAACATATTTCCTAAACTTTTGCATCATTGATAGCATCGGCGGCAGGTTCCGACTTTATTTTATTTTTGAACTCATCCCAGTTCATCTCACCGGACTCTGCTATTTTACAAATTTCTTTGAATTGACAATACTTGCACTGCCAACCTTCCGGCCAGGAATCAAGCCTTGAGGGAATTATATTGGAATCAATTTTCGTTTTGAGGTTGTAAAAATCTAACAATAACTTTTTTGCCAGCAGAGCGTCGTATTCAAAAATAAATTCTTTTAAATCTAAAGTGTCTTTATTTACATAGAGCAGTAATCCCCTTTTTATTTCAAAAAAATGGAGATAAAGCTGAACCTGATAAAGATGTTCTTCTTTTGGCCTCTCCAAATTTTGAAAAACCATGCTGTTCATACTTTTAATGTCAAGAACATAAAGCTCATTACCAAAGCTAACAACAGCGTCTGCCCGGCCGGAAATTATCTGCTGGGGAGGAATAGAAATCTCGGAAGAGCGCACCGTCCCCATGCTGAAAAGAGGCTTTAAAATAAATTGATGAATCTGGTCGCCGTAATCAAACAATCTTAAAACTCTTGGCTCCATCTCCTCTTTAAAAGCCTTTTTAAACTTAAAAAATACAGCTCGGGGGCATTTCCCGGCATCGGTAATATAAAAATGGGTCTGCTCTCTATCTTTTTGCCTCTCCCGATAATATTTATCAATTAATTCCTTTAACATAAGGCATAGTTAATTTCTTTTGCGCGCAAAGCTCGCTAAAATTGGCGAGGCGATAAAAATTGATGAATATGTCCCGAAAAAAATTCCGATTATCAGGGCCAAAACAAAATATTTTAAAGTTTCTCCGCCAAAAAAATAAATTGCCACCAATATAAAAATTACGCCAAGGGAAGTGTTAAGAGAGCGCACTATGGTCTGTCTAAGGCTTTTATTAATCAGACCTTCAAAAGTTTTTTCGGAAAGTTTTATCAAATTTTCCCTTATCCTGTCAAAAACAACAACCGTATCGCTTACCGAATATCCAAGAAGAGTCAAAAGAGCAACCACGAATGGTATTCCGATTTCAACGCCGGAAAAATGACTGAGATAGGAAAAAAATCCACAAGTAATCACAATGTCGTGAAAAAGCGCAATCAAGGTTGCTATTCCGTATTTAAAAGAAGAAACGGGCTTGGAAACTCGTCTGAACGCCCAAGCCACATACAAAGAAATGCCAAGCAGAGCAAAAATTATCATTTTCAAAGCCGAGCCCTGCAATTCCCGACCGATGACCGGCCCCACCGACTCAAATCTTTTTTCCTTTAAAGTATTCTCTTTATCCAGGGAATTTGCCGACTCTTCCAATTTATTTAAAATTTTCTGATGAGTTTCCTCGGATATTTCTTTAAATCTTAAAATCAAAGCTGTTTCTTGAGTTGGCTGCAATATGAGCTCGGGAAAATTGAATTCCTTTAGCGCTTCCTGAACTTTTTCATTATCGGGCCTTATTTTGGAAAACTCCACTTCTAAAATACTCCCTCCTTTAAAATCAATTCCCAAGCGGAACCCCCACAAAGATATTCCAACAATACTTGCGACTAAAAGAATTCCTGAAAATAAATAATAAAATTTTTTATACTTTAAAAAATCCATAATATTTAAATTTAGACATTAGGTTTTGTACCAAAGCCATTTTGTTTTTCCAATTTTTGTATTGACGAAAACCAGCATTAAAACCCGCGTTACTGTCATCGCCACAAAAATATTTACAAATGTCCCAAGTATTAAAGTTGTGGCAAAGCCCCTGACAAATCCCGTCCCCATACCAAAAAGAATAAAACTGGTTATCAAAACCGTTACGTTTCCGTCTCTGATTGACGGCCAAGCTCTTTTGAAGCCGTCCTGAATTATCATTAATAAATTTTTTCCCAATTTCGCCTCCTCGCGCATTCTGGCAAAAATCAAGATATTGGCGTCAATCGCCATCCCAATTGACAAAAGAAAACCCGTTAGCCCCGACAAAGTCAAAGTAACCGAAATTAACTTAAAAATCATAAGATTTAAAATTGCGTAAATGCCAAGGGCGATAACCGTCAGGAATCCCGGAAATCTGTAAAAAAGCGCCATAAACAAAGCTATCATTAAAAATCCTATGATTCCGGCGTTTAAACTCTTTTGAAGCGAAATTTTTCCAAGCGAAGCCTCAACGTTCTGTTGGGAAATAAGCTTTATGGGAACGGGCAGGGCGCCGGCGGTTAAATTTCTGGCTAAAGTTTTTGCTTCATCCACTGTAAAATTACCCGAAATTCTTGCCCTTCCCGAGGGTATTTCTTCCTGAACAGTTGGCGCGGAAATTGGCATAAAATCAATATAAATCGCTATCCTCTTGCCAACATTTCTTTTGGTGAGCTCCTTAAAAATTTTTGCTCCCTCATCATTAAATTCCAGACCAACTTCGGGTTGATAAGTCTGCTGGTCAAACTCCATAGAGGACTTTTTAAGATATTGGCCGGTTAAATTCGTTGAGATAAAATAGGGATCTTCGCCAACCAAATTTTTTTCTTCTTCGGTTAAATTTGGCGTTTCTCCTTTTTGCATTGCTTCAGAAACTTTTTTTTGAATTTCTAAAATTTTATTTTGTTGGTCTGCTGGCCTTTCTTCTTTAAACTCCAGAAACGGCGTTTCCCCTATCATCTTAATGGCCTGGGAAACGTCTTTAATTCCAGCCAGCTCAACAATCAAGCGATAATTATTTCCTTTCTGCTGAATCTGAACAAGGGGTTCCTGAACTCCGAAAAGATTAACTCTTCGCTCAATCACGTCTCTTAGGCCCTGAATTGAAGTGGAATGCTCTTTTTGGTCAACCTTGGAAAGATCGGCATCATAAATCAAATGGGTTCCGCCTACCAAGTCAAGCCCCAGCTTAAAAGGCTTTGAGGGAAAATGGGGAATTTTCATCCCAAATTTGGCATTTATAAAATCGGATGCCCTGTCCCAATAATTCGGGTAGTCAAAAAATCCAGCCAGAACAGCGCAAACAATGATAATAGATATCCAAATTTTCCTTCTTTTAAACATTATATTAATTATAAACCTTAATTAAAAAATTTCAATCTTACAATGGCCCAAAAACCAACCAAGCCGTCAATCGGCCGCAATTTTTTTCCCTCTCTGACCCCTCGAGGATTATAAGAAATCGGGACTTCAACGATTTTGTAACCCGCCTTTAAAGCCCTGGCTGTCACCTCTTCGCAAAATTCAAATCGGGAGCTTTCAAGCTTGAGATTTTTTAAAATTTCGGTTTTAAAAACTTTGTAGCCGGTATTAATATCGGTCAGGGAAGTTTTAAAAAGCAGATTGGTTAAAAAAGTTAAAAATTTTCCGCCCCAGAAATTTAAAAAATATCCTCTTTTTGCAGGCTCAAGATTTCTTGAACCGTAAACTATTTGAGCTTCTCCTTTCTGAATTGGACTGAGTAATTTTTGAAAATCGTTCGGACTATATTCCAAATCCGCATCCTGAATCAAAACATAATCTCCGGTAACATAGTTCAGAGCGGTTCTAATTGCTGCCCCCTTTCCCAAATTCTTTTTGTGAGAAATAATTCTTAAATTCTGGACTTTAGATTTTAGATTTTGGATTTTAGATTTTGAATCATCGGTTGAGCCGTCATCAACCACAATAATTTCCTTTTCCCAATTTAAAACCTGAGCATTATCCACCCTCTTTAATATTTCTTCAATTAAATTCTCTTCATTAAAAACCGGGATGATTATTGATAAAACCACTGATTTTACACTGATTTACCTCTCACCACTTCCAGCCAACATTTTCCAAAATACAAGTTTAATCAAGGCGAGTCCCGCACCCCTTTAGGACAACTTCGTTATTTTGTGCAAAGCGTAGTCCACAAAAGGTGCGGGACGAAGCGAGCCTCGCGGCTTTTTACTTTTTGTATTCTAAATGCCTGCCAGAAGTGGTGCGGGGTTTATTACTGATTTAACACCAACCACACTGATTTTAATCTGTGTTGTCTGCGTATAATTCGTAATAAATCAGTGTTTAATTTGTTGTTCGCATTTTTTGGCTTCCTCGAGCAAAAACAATATACTTTTCTGAAATTCCTTATCTCCTGAAGGAACAACTTCTTTTGCTGCCTCCAAATATCGCAAAGACTCCGCGCAGTTTCCCTCATAAAAACTTATTTCTCCCAGTTTAAAATATGGATAAAAACTGTAAGGAGTTGATTTACTATACAAAAGAAAATATTCTCTCGCTCCTTCCCAGTCTTTTTTTCTAAAATAAGCATCCGCCAAATTAATTATGCTCGGGATAAAATTGCTTTTTACCTTTAAGGCCTTTTCAAAGTAGGGAATGGCTTTATCGTATTGTCCCTGGCGATAAAAAGCCAGGCCCAAATTATTATAAGCTTCGGGCTGGGGAAAGCTTGGGTCAAAATTAATAGCTTCTAAATACATTTCTTCAGCTTTTTTGTATTCTCCAATATCCGAATAGGCATTTCCTAAATTATTATAAACTCGATGGCTCCGGCTGTTCTCTAAAATTTGATTATAGAAAACAATGGGGTCTCGCCATTCCCGATTTCTTAAAATAGTTTTAAGGCTAAAGAAAGTGAGATAAAAAATTAAAAGCAAGATTAATATTTTTTTAAAAGTGTCCCCGTTTTCTTTAAGGATGTTTTCAAAAAAATGAACCGCGCAAATAAAAATTCCGATTAATGGCAGATACATCCAATGTTCGTAAATTATAGCATTTACGGGAATGAAAATATTGGAATAGGGAGCCAAGCAAATTAAAAACCAACCGATGCCAAAAAAGTAGAAAGGGGCTCGGGAAGTAGCTTTCTCGACACGCTCACTTTGCTCCAGCGGCAAAGTTCGCTCAGTCCTCGGCAAAATTCCCCCGCCAAGGCGGGGGACCAAGCAATTTTGCCTGCGGATGGTCTTTAAACCTGCATTCCCTCGCTCCAAAGAAGAAGAAAAAGAGGGGAGGTATTTTAAAAAGCTGCGGATGGCGAAAAATATCATTGCTAAAAAAACAAGGAATCCCGAAAAGACCGGAAATGAAAAAAAGGAAGTTTCCAAGGGAACATTCCTTTCCATATGAAGATTCAAGGGCAAAAAATTTAATCCCAAATAAGTTAAAAGGATTCTGAAAAAAGTAAAAATCCTCACGCTAATATTTTCGGTATAGATATTGGGGGTAGGCCAAAAATTAAGAATGTTATGAAAATTTAAAATTGTCAGCCGCAGGCTTATAAAAATTACCAGAACCACAAAAAAGGGAATTAATCTATTTACACTCAAAAATATTACCTCCTTGAGCCTTTCTTTTTTTGAAGAATTAATAATGTTTGGTGAAAAAAATTTTTCCTGAAAACTCAAGAGCAAAAGAACTATTAAAAACGGGGTTACCATAGCTGTTTCCTTGGAAAGCAAAGCTAAAACAAAACAGAATAGAGACAAAAAATACCATTTCTTTAAAGGTCTCTCACAGGCTTTAATAAACAAAAACAAAGAAAGGAAAATAAAAAAAACCGAAAGAGGGTCTCCTCGGCCGGCAATATAAGTTACGGCTTCAGTTTGCAGGGGATGGATAAGAAAGAGCAAAGAAACTAAAAAAGAAAACCATTTTTTCTTTAAAAGACGCTCCAGTATTAAAAAAAGCAAAATTGCCGAAATTATATGCAAAAAAAGATTATGAAAATGAAATAAAAAGGGCTGGGGCCCGACGATATGCCAATCAATTGAAAACGATAAAAGAAGCAGCGGTCTCCAGTAATTAGAGGTCTCCCCCACTCCGCTAATTAAATTCTGGCTAAAACATTTAGGAATATATCGCCAATCTTTTATATAGGCATTCTTAATAATATCATCGTCATCCCAAAGAAATTCGTTAAAAAAAGTATTCAGATACAAAACAATCCCCAAAAATATCAGGAAAATAATTAAAAATCGCTTCGTAAAATATTTACTATTCATTAAATCCAACATCTAACATCTAACATCCAATATCCAATATCTAATATCTAATTTGCTCCCGTCCGCCTCCGCTAAAGCTTCGGCAGGACTCCGCTATATTTTTTTGTGATGAGGGGCGTTGATAAGTCCACAATGTTTATACTTATAAATCTTTCCCGTGATTGGATTTACCGAGCCGCAAGGGCACGGGTCATTTCTGCCTACTTTCTTTTTGTATTTGCGCTGTTTTGCCTGCCCCGCATCGTGCCGAAGGCTCTGATGCGGGGTGTCAACTCGCATACTTGGCTGGATAATAACCCCGATTTTATAAATTACCCCCACCACCTCGCTTTGAAAAGCCCTTAATAAATCTTTAAACATTTTGTGAGCCTCATTTTTGTATTCAACCAAGGGATCTTTATGACCATAGGCTTGAAGCCTGACCGAATCTTTTAAATAATCAAGGTTTTCCAAATGGTCCATCCAAAGCATATCCAAAGTCCGAAGCATCGCCATTTTTTCAACCTTTCTCATTACCTCGGCTCCAAACTCCCGCTCTTTTTTTTCTAAATTTTCTTTTGCTAAATTTAAAAAATAATTCAATATCTCCAGACGAACCATACTATGCCCTTCTTTTTTTCGCTTTACCCCATCCATTATTTCGCTAATTTTGGAATGGGCGTCCTGGGGCATGGGAAAAATTGTTTTAAAATTTTCGCAGATTTCCTCGCAACTCCAATCATCCGCGTATTCGGAAGCAGTATGAAATTCAACAATTTTTTTGAGCTCATTCTCAAGCATCTCTATAATTTGCGTCCGGCAATCCTCAATTTTCAGCAACTCCCCTCTTTTTTTATAAATTATCTCCCGGTGTTTGTTCAAAACATCGTCATATTCCAAAAGGTGCTTTCGGGTGTCAAAATTAAAACCCTCGATTTTTGCCTGAGCCTGCTCAATCGCGCCGGAGATTAAATTATGGGCTATGGGTTGGTCTTCAGGCAATCCCAATTTTTCCATTAAAAATTTTACCCTGTCTCCGCCGAAAATCCGCATTAATTCATCCTCAAGGGAGATAAAAAATTGAGAAGAACCCTGGTCTCCCTGTCTCCCCGCTCTTCCCCGAAGCTGATTGTCAATTCGGCGAGCCTCGTGTCTCTCGGTTCCTATAACAAGAAGTCCTCCTTGCTCTTTTACCTTCAAAGCTTCTTTGGCGTCGGGCGGATTTCCTCCCAAAATTATATCCACTCCCCGACCAGCCATATTGGTGGCGATAGTCACAGCTCCTAATTTTCCGGCCTGGGCAATTATTGCTCCTTCTTGTTCGTGATGCTTGGCATTTAAAACTTTATGAGGAACACCCTCTCTTTCTAAAAGCCGGCTAAGGTATTCATTTTTTTCAATTGAAATCGTGCCCACCAAAACTGGCTGACCTTTTTTGTTCCGTTCTTTTATTTCCCGAACTATTGCCTGAAATTTCCCTCTTTCGGTTTTATAAATAGCATCAGCCCCGTCCTGTCTAATCATTGGTCTGTTGGTCGGTATTATTACCACTTCCAATCCGTAAACCTTATGAAATTCTTCAGCATTAGTTGCGGCAGTGCCGGTCATGCCGGCCAGTTTTTTATAGAGGCGGAAATAATTCTGAAAAGTAATGGTGGCTAAAGTCCTTGATTCTCTTTGAACCCTAACTCCCTCTTTTGCTTCAATTGCCTGGTGAAGCCCCTCGGAATATCTGCGACCCGGCAAAAGTCGGCCGGTAAATTCATCAACAATAATAATCTGGCCGTCTTTTACCACATAATCCCTGTCTTTTTTAAACAAAACTTCGGCTCGCAAAGCCTGTTCTAAATGGTGAACATATCTAATTCCTCCCTCAACATAAATATTTCCCAGACCTAAAATATTTTCCACTTTTTCTATTCCTTCTTCGGTTAAAGTAACCGCTTTCATTTTTTCGTCAATATTATAATCTATGTTTTCTTTGAGCCTTGGAACAATTCTGGCAAACTCTTCGTAAAGTTTTGTGGAATCAACATCCGGAGCGGAAATAATTAAAGGGGTTCTCGCCTCGTCAATCAAAATTGAATCAACCTCGTCAACAATAGCGTAATTGAACCCGGTTGGAGGTTTATTATTCTTGGCTTTTTCTTTTAACTCGTTAACCTCTAACAGGGTAAATTCCCCTTGAACTTTATCATCTAAAGAATAAGCCATATTATCTCTTAAATAGTCAAAACCAAATTCATTATTGGTGCCGTAAGTAATATCAGCTTCATAGACTTCTTTTCTTGATACCGGTCGGAGGTAGCTTTCAATAACCTTAAACCCTCCAACCAGGTCCCTTTCTGTGTCCCTTTTTCCGTTTGGAATTTGAGATTTGGAATTTGGAATTTGTTTAGGATTTAGGATTTCGGATTTAGAATTTTTTTCTTGATAGGTAGGGTCATACAAGTATGCCGCATCATGCGCAATGCAACCCACAGACAACCCAAGCGCGTGGTAGATCTGTCCCATCCAAACAGTATCGCGCCGGGCCAAATAATCATTTACTGTTACAAGATGGGCTCCCTTTCTCTCAAGAGCGTTAAGATAAAGAGCCAAAGTTGATGCCAATGTTTTTCCCTCGCCGGTTTTCATCTCGGTAATTTTTCCCTGATGCAAAACTATCCCCCCGATTAATTGAACATCAAAATGCCGCTGACCCAAAGTTCTTTTTGCAGCTTCCCTGCAAAGGGCAAAGGCCTCTGGCAAAATATCATCCAAAGTTTTTCCCTGCTTCAATTTTTCTTTAAACTCTCCTGTTTTATTTTTTAATTCATCATTGGAAAGCTTTTCAAACTCCGGTTCCAGGGAATTTATTTTTTCAACCAAAGGCTGGAGTTCCTTCAAAACTCTTTCATTCGGATCGCCAAAAATTTTACTTAAAAATGCCATATTTATAAATATCCGAAATTTTGTATCTGTATTTTATTATAAAAATTCTTCCACCAGCGCGGCGGATTAACCAAATGCCAGGCCCGACGCGCCCTCTTCTTGAAGTCTTTTGGAATTTTCCCTCTTTGAACCAATGGACATTTTTTATCAAAATAAATTTCTATTTTATCGTGTCCGAAAATCGGAATGGCTGGGTGGGTTCGGCAATCAAGAGTTCGCGCTCCGCAATTTATACATCTGCCAATCTTATTCTTAAACGGACAATCTCCATTATCCATCAAAAGGGCGTAAATTTTATGGCCTCCATAATAATACACTTTGGCAAATTTCTTTTTATCTTTTTTATCAATTTGGTTTTTCTTTACCAAAAACTCTAATTCATTCGGCAAAAAAACAATTCCGTATATCTCGCAAAGCGAACAACCAGAAGGACATTTTACATTTTTCTCTAATATTTTATAGGCTTTTTCAAATTTGTTCATATTCGCAACCGCGCTTCAAAGAATTTTTCTTGGCGTAAAATAAATTATTAAGCCGCCGATTAATCTTTAATCGCGCAGGCGGTCGGAACGCCTGCAACCTTGTAGATTATTCCTGTTGAGAGCCCGCATTTCTCAATAGTTTTTTTATTATCTCTTTTTTGTATTTAAAAAAGTATTTACTGATATTTTTCCTGGCTGAGTTTTTCTCGGATTTCTTTAATTTTTTCAGTGCCCGGCATAATTTCTTGAGGATTGATGTGATAAATTTCCAAAAAATCAATTGGTTTATCAATAAGTTGGCGCTGGTCAGGACCTATGGCGGTTGGTTTTGAAGGGTCTTTTTCCGGCTCTTTGAAAATTAACCTGGCAATTTCTTTGGTAATCTCCGACCAATCCGGATTTTCAAAAACTTTATAAATCTCCGGGATGTTGCCCGCTTCTTTAACTCTGCCCGCCATTAGTTCATTGACCGTTCGCAAAACAACTTCCATTGCGTATTGAGGATACCGCAAGAAAAACGACTTGTTTGATAAGTGGAAAGCTCCTTCATAATCAATAATTGGTCCTTTTTCAATATATCCATCAGCCATTAATTCAGCAATTAAATGAAGTTTGATAGCGGATAGGGCATCGGTGAAAAGATGTTGACCGAGTTCTAAAAAGGTTGGCTCAGGAGAAACTTTTCCCTCTTTGGAAAGATAGGGGAAGTCAGAATAACATTTTCCCTGGCGATAAATTTCCTTTTTTCTTGCGGCTATCCCTTCTTTTGTTGTTGACAGAGCGGAAAGAACTTGTTTTAGCTCTTTGGGAGAGCCAATAATTTTTGCCAAATTCGGATGTTCTCTGTGAAGAAAATCAAAATATTGGCTAAAGAAATCAGAAGGTAGTTCTGAACAAAAATAATTGTAAAAGGGGGGGCTGCTCTCCATACTGATTTTTGATACATCGCGAGCATCTATCTCAGTGAAAAGACCGGCAAATCCAGTATCTACTGCTTCATGCATTAAGGCATCATAATGGCCAGGTTGTGATTCCGAATGGCTCCAATACAAATCCAAACTTGTTCCAAATGACCCATCCGCAAATCCTTCTATACAAATAACTTTTGCTTTTTCATTTATTTTTTTGAGAAACTCTCCGTGGTTTTCTTGCCATTGTTTGTCGTGTGCGTATCCTCGCAGAAAAATATCAATACCGCCTGGCAGGCGGAAATAGTTGACCGGGAAATCAGCTTCAAGAATTTCTTTGGTATTCCCAAACCTCTCTCTGGTATTTTCCATATGCTTGTATTCGGTTTCCATAATTTCTCTAATATCCGGGTCAAGAATCTCTTTAAGCTCCTTGGGCAGACCTTTTGGATAGAAGTCTCGGAAGTCAAAAGAGGTAGCGCCTGTTTTCTTGTCTATAAGAATTCCGGCTTTGTTGGTAAGATATTCAGCAATTATTCTGTCTTTTTCCTTATTTATTCTTTCTTTTTTTAAACCAAGCTCTAAAGCCGAGTATTGGCCTGAAGGAATGCCAAAAGCCTTAATCAGAGCTTCTGCCCGGATTTCTAAGGGGTCGGGAATTTCACCAGATTCTTGATATAATTTTTCAGCAATTTTAAACCAGTAATCTTCGGGAAGGGATTTATCTTCCTTTCCTGGAATTTTGAAAGGTTTTTCCCAATTTTTGAAATTAAATCTCATTTTTTCCGGTAAGCCCCGTTAGAAATACCGGTATTTCTAACGGGGTAAACCCATAATAATTTTTTTATTTTTTGATGGTTTGGTAACTGATAAATCTTTTAACAATTTAGCCATTTAGCAATTTTACAAGAATGGCTTTTTGGACGTGCAGTCTATTTTCGGCCTGGTCAAAAACAATGGAATTTGGCCCGTCAATAACCTCGTTCGTAATTTCCTCTCCCCGATGAGCCGGAAGACAGTGCATTACCATTACTTTCTCTTTTGCCCCAAATACCAGTTCTTTATTTACCTGATATGGCGCTAAAATTCTTTTTCTTTCCTCGGCATCCTGCCGTCCCATACTTACCCAAACATCCGCGTAAATAACATCGGCGTCCTTTACTGCTTCCTGCGGGTTATTTATTATTTTAATTCCTGCTTTGGTTTTTGAAATGTCATCTTTCGCCAAATCTAAAATTTCTTCTTTTGTCTGATACTCTTTGGGGCAGGCGATTCTAAAATTAATTCCAAGCCGAGCGCAAAGCAAAAGCAAGGAGTTTGTCACATTATTATCTCCGTCGCCGACAAAAGCAATGGTGAAATCTCTTGGAAATGATTTTGGGAAACTCAATTTCTCCCAAATTGTATAGATATCGGTCAAGCCCTGACAGGGATGAAATTCATCAGAAAGCCCATTTATTACCGGAACCGTGGAATTTTTGGCCAGCTCAATAATATCCTGATGAAAAAAAACTCTTGCCATAATCCCATCAACATATCTTGAAAGAGTTCTGGCTGTATCGGCAATTGTCTCTCCCCGGGAAAGTTGTAAATCATTGGGACCAAGATAGAGAGCATGGCCGCCAAGCTGGGTCATTGCAACTTCAAACGAAACCCGGGTTCTTGTTGATGGTTTCTGGAATAACATTGCCAGAGACCTGCCCCGTAGTGAACCGAAGGTTCTACTACGGAGTTTATTCTTTAACTTTCTGGTTAATTCAAAAATCTCCCAAATTTCTTTAGCCGAAAAATCAAAATCGTATGTTAAATCTCTCTTCATACAAAATCAAATATCAAATATCAAAAATCAAAAATACAAATCAAAAATCAAAAATTTTTTATATTTGAAATGTATATTTAAGATTTGATATTTAATTTTTAATTTTCTATTGTGGTGCCGGCCTTTCCTGACAAGGCCAATGAAAAATCGCGCAAATGGGCAATAATCGTCCTGCCTCCCCTTTCCGCAAACTCAACTGCCGCCTCAACTTTCGGTCCCATTGAGCCCGGTGGAAACTGCCCCTCTTTTAAATATCGCTTTGCTTGCTCCATTGTTAAAGTTTTGAAAGCAATCTGATTTCTTTTCCCAAAGTTCAAAAAAACATTTTTAACATCGGTTAAGATTAACAAAATATCAGCGCCAATTTCTCTGGCTAAAAGACTTGAAGCCAAATCCTTGTCAATTACAGCGTCAATCGGTTTATAATTTTTGATTTTTGAGATTTGATTTTTGATTTCAACAATTGGTATTCCGCCCCCGCCGCAGGCAATAACGAGCATATCCTGCGATATTAGATTCTTTATCGCCTCAATCTCAAGTATTTCTTTGGGCCTGGGAGATGCCACTACCCGGCGAAAACTTCTGTAGGTTATTTCTTTCATCTTAATTCCTTTTTTTCTGAATTCCTTTGCTTCTCCCGGGGTATAAAATGGACCAATCGGTTTTGTAGGATTTGAAAAAGCCGAATCGTTTCTGTCCACCAAAATTTGGGTGATTATTGTTACTACCTCCTTTTTTATACCCGATTTTTGGAATGAATTCAAAAGAGCCTGCTGGAGCATAAACCCAATTTGGCCCTGGGTTTGAGCGTCGCATACGGCTAAAGGCAGAGGTTTAACATAATCTTTGGATAAGTCCTGCTGAAGCAAAATATCCCCAACCTGGGGTCCGTTACCGTGAGTAATAACTATTTGGTGGTTTTTCTTTACTATTTTTTTCAAAGAGTCGGCAAAAATCATCAGTTCCTTGAACTGACTTTCAAACTTGCCATCGCCCCTGGGCGAGCGAATGGCATTTCCGCCTAATGCTATGACTATTTTTTTCATAAATGAAAAACAGGATAGAGCTTTATCCTGCTTTAAATATATACCAAAAAACTATTTATATCAATAAACCCTTCAGGTAAGTTTTCGTATCGGAATTTTTCAAATTCCGATACACTAAAATAATTTTTGGCTTCCCTCCTCCTGGTTTAAGGCTTGATTTGCCAACCTATCGGCTCTTTTGTTTTCTTCACGGAAAATATGTTTAAACACAACTTTTCCAAAGTCTATTTTTAAATTCCAAACCCTCAAAAAGAGAGGCTGCAAACTTGGCTCTTCAATTTTATATTCCCCGTTTAACTGTTTGGAAATCAGCTCACTATCCATCCGACATTCAACCTCCGTCTCTTTTGCTTTCTTCTTTCCAAAAAGCTGTTTTATTTTTTTTAAAGCAAAAATTAATGCCTGGTATTCGGCTTCATTGTTGGTGGCTTGTCCCAAAAATTGCGAATACTCTCTTATAACCTTTCCGCTTCCATCGGAAATGACTACTCCAATTGCCGCAGGACCAGGATTTCCCCGGGAACCGCCGTCGGTATAAACAACAATTCTCATATCTTTAAAACAACAAATTTCTATAAGTTTCTATAAGCCCCAGTAGTAGTCCCGCCACAGCGGGACACTACGGGGCAAGTATGGCTGTTATTCGACTGAATTACCCAATGCTCGCCCCGTACCATTCTGAACCCCGCACCAGAATAAATTCGGTGCGGGATAAACTCCGTGAAGAATTGGTTCGGGGTTTCCACTAATTTCTATTTCCAAAAAGAAATTTATAGAAATTTGCTCCGCTTGCGCGCGAAACTTATGGAAATTCATTGTTTAAATGTGTTTTTATATCAATAATTTTTAATAGGAGTTCTCTCCAGCCGTTCCATTCATCCTTCTCCAGCTCAAAAACCAAATCAATAAGAGAACCCTCTCTTAAATCCCTGGCATTTTCTGCCGATTTTAGCCAAAATCCCCTAACAAATCTATTTTTAGATAATTTTAATAATAATTTTAAATGTTTTTTATTTCTTCCCACTTCTTTTATTTCTTCAACCGCCAAATTTTTTATTAAAAATCTCGGCTTGGGATTTTTTGCTCCAAAGGGAGCAAATTTCTGAAGCTCTCTGTAAAAATCCAAATTAAGGTCAGGGGGTTTGAGCTCCGCATCAATTTTCAAAACCGGAACCAGGCTTTCTTTTTTTAACAAACTTTCAACGGTCTGTTCTAAACAATCTTTTAATTTTTCAAAATTTTTATTCAAAACTGCGCAGCCGGCCGCCAAAGGATGTCCCCCGAATCTTTCAAGATGCCGGGCGCACTTTTCAAAAACTTTTACCATATTAAGACTATGAACCGACCTTGATGAGGACTGACTAACATCTTCGCCAATGTTGAAAATAACTGTCGGTCTTGAGTATCTTTCTAAAATTTTCGCCGCGAGCGGACCGGCTAATGTAAGGGGCCAATTTTTGTCGCCTTCAATTATAACTTTTGGAAAGGTTTTATAATTTGAAATTCTTCTGTTGACTTCTTCCAAAATTTTTCTTGAAATTTCTTGCCTCTTTCTATTTTTTTCGTTAAGTTTTTTTACAAGACAGGCCGCTTCAAAAATTGAATCGGTTGTTATAAGTTTGTAAGCGTTGCTGGCATGGTCCATTCTTGAAGCCGAATTTAACAAAGGGGCTAATTTATAAGAAACATCAAAAACATCAAGAGCTTTTTTCTCAAGACGGAAAAACCTGATAAGCTCCCGAAGTCCGGTTCTTTTTGTTTTTGACAAAACATTCAGTCCGCATTTTACCAGAACTCTATTTTCATCAAGCAGGGGGCAACAGTCGGCAATCGTAGCAAGGACAACTAAATCTAATAATTGTCTTTCTGTCTCTTTGTTTTTGCTCTTGAGCGAAGCGAACAGGGCCTGGCTAATCTTAAAAGTTAAGCCGGCGGCCGCTAATTCTTTACAGGGATATTTATCTTTTTTTTGCAAAGGATTGATAATTATACGGGCTTTGGGGGGAGACTCGGGAACTTGATGATGGTCAATAATAATTGGCTTCATTCCCAATTTTTTTGCCAGCTCTATTGTCTCGGCGTTTGAAATTCCGCAGTCAATCGTTATGAAAACTTTACAGCCCTTAGAAGCTAAAAATTTCACACCCGTTTCATTAACTCCATAACCTTCTTTTTCCCGAGCGGGTATATAAAGAGAAATTAAATTTTTGGGAAGACCTAAATTAATTAGGGTTTCTATAAAAATAGCCGCCCCGGTTATTCCGTCCACATCAAAATCAGTAAAAATACCGATTTTTTTTCTTTTCTTAATAACCCCCCGAATTTCTTTACAAAGAACTCTCATACCCTTCATCAAAAAAGGACTGTGAAGTTTCTCAAGAGTGGGATAAAAAAAATTCTCAATCTCGCTTTGAGTTTTAATCCCTCGATTCCAGAGAATCTGCAATACCAAAGGAGAGTATTCTTGAAAATCTCTAATAAAATTTTCCGGCGCTGGAAAAGATACCTTCCACTTCATTAAAATTTCTAATTTCTAATTTTCAATTTCCAATTTAAAATTGGCTTAAATAAAATTTTTAAAAATCTAATTTTCAGTTGGCAATCAATTTTCAATAATTGTGTTTGAAAATTAAAAAATTGCAGCGTTTATTGAAAATTGAAAATTGTAAATTGAAAATTACTATCTTTCATTTTAATTTTTGCTTTTTAATTTTTGAATTTATTTGAGGGCTTCAATGCCGGGCAATTTTTCTCCGGCTATATAAGCCAGCATTGCTCCGCCGCCGGTTGATATATGATTAATTTTTTCAGCCAATCCAAGTTTGTCTAAAATTGACAGAACATCTCCCCCGCCGATTATTGAATAGGCTCCGCTTTGGGTAATAATTTTCGCCAAATTTATAGTGCCTTGGGCAAATTCTTCTTGTTCATAAAAGCCCATCGGTCCGTTCCAAAAAACTACTTTTGCTTTTTTTATAATCTCTCCAAAAAGGCTCAAGGTATCGGGCCCAATATCCAAAATTAACTCTTCATCTTCCACCGAAGCCGGCCCCTTAACTTTTATCTTTCCCTTTCCGCTTATGTCATCGGAAACAACAACATCTACAGGCAAATGAAAGTTAGTACCGGTAAGAATTAACTTTTTTGCCTCAGCTACCATATTCTCTTCAACTACTGATTTTCCCACCGTCAAACCTTGAGCTTTTAAAATTGTATTTGCCAGCACCCCCCCGAGCAACAAATGGTCGGCAAAATTTAGAAGTTCTTTAAACAGTTTAAGTTTAGTAGAAACCTTTGCTCCGCCGATTACTGCCACTAATGGCCTTTGAGAATTTTTTAAGAGCTTATTTAAAGCTTTTATTTCTTTTTCAAGCAAAAGTCCGGCAAAAGACGGTAAAAATTTTGGCACTCCAACAATTGAAGCATGGGCCCTGTGACTGGTGCCAAAAGCGTCGTTAACATAGATATCGCCAAGGCCGGCTAATTTTTTTGCAAATTTTAAATCATTTTCCTCCTCCTCCTTGTGAAATCTAAGATTTTCCAAAAGTAAAATTTCGCCGGAACCCATTTCTCTCGTCCAATCTTCAATTTCTTTTCCAACGCAATCCGGCGCCTTGACAACGGACAGGTCTAAATATTCCGTAAGTCTTTGCTGAACCGCATCAATTTTTAAGTTTTCCAATCTTTCTCCTTTGGGACTGCCGAGATGAGACATCAAAATAACCTTTGCCCCGTTTTTGAGCAGCCACTTTATCGTCGGCAAAGTTGAACGAATCCTAAAATCATCAATAATTTCCCCTTTTTCATTTAAGGGAACATTAAAGTCAACTCTTGCCAAAACCCGTTTATTGTAAACTTTGGCGTCTCGAAGAAACTTCATTGTTATATTGCTAAATTGCCAGACTGTTAAATTGAAATAAGGTATTCCACGAACATAGGCGCTTCGCGCAATGTTCTCCTACGAAATTACGAATTTATTACGAATATACGAATAAATTACTCACTCGGCGCAACAATTTAACAATTTATGGTTAATAGCAAAATAAAAGTGAACACTTAATTTTTAAATGATTCTTGCAATTTTTCTTTTGACTTTTGGTTAATTTTTTTTCACAATGACCATTAATACTCTTATCAAACTTTACAATTTTATCAAAATGTTCCATTGAATTTGAGTAAAATTAACTGCTCAAATTCATTTTGCCACCAACCTTTAATTGGTTATTTTCCATTTGGAATTGCGCATAGTTGGTGAAAACAAAAATGGTCCAGCAAGAGCTATTTGTTTGTGATTATAATTCCAAAATCACAATCCATTGCAGGTCATCATTTCAGCAAAAGCAAAATGCATTTCTTTCTTATCTTGTTTTTTTCTTCTCTGTTCTCTTTTCGCCTTTCTTTTCGCCTTCCTTTTCAACTTTCCTTTCTCTATAAGAAAATCCCTGTAAGAGAATAATATGCTTTTTATCCCCCCTTGGTTATTCCATTTTGGCTGGAGTGTTGTTGATTCAAACCAATGTCTTTCTATGAATTTCTTAATTTTTTGTTTCACCCCGTTAGAAGTCTGTCTTTATATAGTTGATGTCTAATTTCGGACCGACCCTTGTTATTTGATGATACCCCGCTATTACTGAGCAGAAAAAATTTAATTTAAATTTTTTCTGCCACGGACTTCTAACGGGGTTCATGGATTTATTCATCTTTCTTTATTATACCAAAAAACCGTCCAAAAGGCGATTTTCAGTTCAAGTCCTATGTGGCGAGCAAATCGGTCAAGTACTAAAATTTTAAAGGGAATCCTGCCAAAACTAATATTCGGCTCTGGCCGCCCAGCTAAATGGGAAAAAATACTTTTCCCACAGAACATCGGAGGAAGAAAAAAAATTGGAGGAATAAAAATAATCAGCCAAAACCTCGCGCAGGCGTAAAAGTTCACGCAACCTTCTTTGGTTTTTTGCGTCATCAATTGTCAGGTCCAAAAGCTCCAGCACCCGGTCGCAAGCGGCCTGGCTATATTCCAAGTTTCCTTTTTCCCGCCAGCCAATCGCGCGCTCAACCTCGCTGCCTATATTTGCCATTTGTTCAAAAAACGGCACCTTCTGCCACGAACCTCCAGCCAATTGTTTATGTTGAAATTCTTCCATAAATCAATCTTTTATGATTAATTTTCCAACAATTTCCAAAATTTTTTTTCTAATCTCTTGGTCATTAACGCCGCGGCTTCTATTTCCTTGCGATGGTTTAATGTTAATCAGGGAATCGAATTCAACAAATTGGTCTTTACCGAAAAACTCGGGGTAAAGATTAACGCCCCAAAGATTGACTCTTCTTGAACCATTTTCTATTAATAAAAGCTCCTCATCAGAATGAAGCTCGCCGTCAATGGCCATTATTCCTTTTTCAGCATTAACTACCGCCTTAACAAGGTTGCCGAACATTTTTTTTGCCATTTCCCAAAGCGCAGAAACAGAAATTTTGTTTTCTAAGGTAATTATTACCATAAACTTGCATCTTCGGTCTTATTGTATCATAAAAAATTTCAATGTCCATAAAGATTTGCAAAAAAAAATAACCCTTTGAATAAAACGGTTATTATTCTCCGCAGCCAAATACCAAGATTTTAGGGGTCCTGCCATGGCGGGATTGGGGCTCTCCCCCGCCGACGCGTCTCGGTCTGGGCTTTTATTCAGAAGGGGACGATAATTGGGGACGTGTTCCTTTTTAGTTGTCTGAAATTCAAAGCTATTCTGAAATTGTAGAAGAAAATGGTAAACGTCCCTAATTTCCTCTAATTTCCTTCCTTTCTCGCGGAAAAGATAGATGCCAGGAAGATAGCATTCTTCCCACCTCTGTCCATCCTTTGACTGCCGTTGCTTTACTTCGTATCCCTCCAGTTCCGTGACTTTATCACTAAGATAGACATTGATTGACAACAGACCTGAATCTCGCCACACCGATCGCTCAGGGACAATGTAAAATAAAAGCGGTGTTTCCCTTTAAATTTCTCAGAGGAAGTCCACCGCTTATTTATTTAAATCAAGCATTAACTCAAGATAGGATTTCTTGGTTATTGTCCTCCTACTAATGCCTAACTTCTTGAGGTATTCCATAATTTGAGACTCTCCTTGAGGGTCTGGGGTACGAAACTCAAGAAAGTTACCATCTTTTTCAATTCTATCTATTACCAACTCTACACCTGCACCGAGCAGACGTTCTCTTCGCTTATAAAGAGAAAGGACTTTTTTATATCCTAGTTTTTCGAGAGCGTCTCTCAAGGAAGGTTCTACTTCAAATTCGATCTTTGGCTTTATTCTAAGTAAACCGCCGCTTATGGGACCTTTATAAGCCAAAAAGTATTTGCCGTTCTCCTTTCGAATTCTCATCAGCTCATCGGAGTACGGAGCTTGCCAGGTAGGAGCTACATAATAGGTATCCTCTTGAAAGACATTTGCCACCTTTTTAAATCCAAGTTCTTCAAGTTGCTTCTGAGAGACTTGCTGTTTCAGCGCCACTTTTATCTGGATTTCTCTGGTTTCGCAGCTCTCGGTCTCGATTTGCGGTAGATACTGATTAATTATTATTATATCTGCTCGGCTTTTTGTCGGTTTAATATGAAGTTTATACATTGGATAAACTGTCTCCACATACTGTCTAAAAATATCCTCCCCTGACTGGCCGGTTCTTCCTACATCTCTAATCAACCTGCGAAGTAAACTACCGTGAATGCTTATCTCAACAAAAACTCTTAAATCAACCTCATCAACAACAGTCTCATGCAGAGCATATAACCCCTCAAGGATTACAATACAAGACGAATCAAACCCCTCATATCCTTCGCGCTCCGCGCTTCTGAAGGAATAGATTGGTTTTTGAACGGTTAATCCTTGCTTCAGATTTTTTAAATGCTCTACAAGAAGTTTCAAGTCGATCGCTCGGGGCTCATCCCAATTATTGGAGTTAATCCTCTGCATAAATTGCCATCCCTGAAAATAGTCATCCATACTTAAGACTTGGGATTCTGGAAACATATTCTGAATTCGCCTGGCAACTTTTGTTGTTTTGCCGGATCCTGAACCTCCAGCAATTCCTACAATCAGGGGACGGCAAATCTTTCTTTTTAGTTCCTCTATTTTAATTTTAATTCTATCTAACCCCCTGCTTAATTCATACACTTCCTGAGACATCTTTACACCCCCAACAAAATTTAACCATTTCATATAACCATCCTGCATCAACCCTGCGCCGTCTAGCTAACTCGTGGTTGTCGAACCAATCACTTCCGGTAACCTCCTGCACCACAAAGCCCGGCGGGAAAGAAACCTCTTCTTTCATCTGTTCAACTGATTCTAGTTCAAGCTCAGCCAATACTAGCCCTTCTAATTCTTCGTGAAAAACATCAATCTCCAACCGTCCTATTTTGTATCTGGTTTTCCGAAGACAAAGAGTTGTATGATTAAGCAATTCTCGGGCTGTTTGAATATCAATTCTGCTTTCCATTTCAATTTTGCGGTCCGGAGCCGTCTTGATTTTGACCGTTAAAAAACCTCTTTTGTTGTTTTCTATCCTCACCCTGACTATTGCTGGCCAATGGGCGCTGAAATATCCTTGGGCAATCCCCACACCATTGACGAGTGTCTTAAGCGGAGCAGCCCGTACCAAAAATTTCCGTTCGTTCTCTATTTCAACTTTCATTAGTCCTCCTCCTGCAATACAATTCATAAGCTAATCGGGTTTTTGCATCATTGACGGCAAGATTCTTAAATTCTCTAAATGGTATGAGCTTTACTTGAGTTTTTTCTCCTTCTTCTTGAAGTCCGGCTAAGCGATTTTTTAAAGAGTCTATCTCTGAACGGGAAAGTTTAATCTCGCAATAAAAAAGGGTGATTTTCTCGTTTGAGGCGCCTGGCGATAAATAGTAGGTTCCAAGTAGTTTGAGATTATCTGCGGCAATCTCCAACCCCACTTCTTCCCTTATCTCTCTAACAGCCGTTCCTAAGGGGTCTCCATTATCTTCGATGGTTCCAGCCGGAATTTCCAATAATTTGCTACCAGTCGGAATTCTTAATTGCTCAACCAACACAATGTATTTTTGGCGAGTCGTTTTATCGCTTACAACCAAAAATACGGCAACCGCATCTGGTCGGAAAAAAACAAATCTTCCGGCAATATAGAACAAAGCAAAAATCAATTCCCCTCCCGGAGAAAAACAAGACCATTCCTCATAAATTTTATGGAGTTGTAAGTTTGGATTAAGCTGACGCACCCATTGTAAGAACTTTAAAGACCCTGATATTTTCGCAGCATTCGGCCCGATAACTTTTATTTCTTCCATATAAAACCTCCTTGTCAATGAACAGGATATATTATCATAATTTTGAGAAATGTCAAAAAAAAGAGAGTCAAAAGGAGTGTCAAATTGCGTAAGATGAGATACATCTGTGACACCCATTGAATGGGCGATAAAATACAAGCAACTGTCACAAATGTACTCATCTCGTACTGGGGCTTGACAAAGTTTTAGTTTGGGTGTAATATGTAATAAAGGTGTGGGGTGAATAATTCCACACTTGAACCTTGATATGATAATAAGGAGGTAGAGAGTGCAAAACGCACCTGTTATTGTAGCTACCAATCTTGATTGTCAGCACTGTGGCTGGCCGTTGATTAAAGATGGCAAGTTTAAATGTCATCGGTGCAAACAGGAGACTGAATTAGTCCTGGGCAAAAAAGCAATTTTTTGCCATTACTGCCGAAAACCGAGAATATTACTTGCCAAACATAATCTGGCTCTATGCCCTCAGTGCCGAAAAGAAACCTTAATCCAGAAATCCAAGGAGGTAAAAATGGAAAGGAAAGATATTATTTGGCAGGCTTTTATTGGTAAGAATCCAACCAATGATGAACTTTACCGGA
>PCWD01000009.1 GCA_002787255.1 Parcubacteria group bacterium CG11_big_fil_rev_8_21_14_0_20_39_14
GGCTGCAAAACTTTATAGTAACAGGAAAGCTGACGAAGCCGCCTACGTAAAACCCACGCGAAAATTATTACGCACTATCTTCAATAAAATGATGTCCCAAAAAGAGAAGGCGCAAAAGCCTGCCTTCTCTTTCCCCCTTAGCTGATTAAAAGATTAGTCGGCTAAAGGGGAAAATACTCTGGGCGATTTTTAACGCTTTGTTCACTAAGAATTTCTTAATGCTCGCTAAAGCTCGCTAAAATTCTCGCCAAAGACAAAAAATTGTCTTTAGCCTCAGGATGCTCGCCTAAATCGCCCGCCAAAAGCAAGTAGATTGCTCCCCCGGGCAAATTTTAACGCTCGCTAAAGCTCGCTAATTTGTCCATTAAAGACAATACCTTGTCTTTAATCCCCAGAAAGTTGCGAGGGAAAAATCTCTGTTAGATTGGGATGAAATGTTCGTAGATTAGAATTTTCTAATTGAGGAACAAAAATCTCTCTCCTTTCCCAATCTGATTTTTCACTATTTTCTCTCGCAACTTTCTGAGGCTGTTCTTTAAAATTCGTGTCTTTGTCCGACCCGGTTGCTGGAAAGGAGATGAAATGGCGGGATTAGCGTTATTTGCTTTTAAGGTTTTAATAACCGGCTTTCTTTTATATTGGATTTCTGTTTTTATTCATGAATTTCTGCATTTACTGTATCTTAAATTAAGAAAAATAGAAGTAGAAAGAATATATTTTGAAAAATGGGGAATTGCGGGAGGAGGAATAGATTTCAATTCGTTACATCCTTCTTCCCGAGATTTTCTTTTTGTTTCTATTATAGGCGGAATTGGTTCGGCAATGTTTTTCCTTCTGCCAATTTTGGTTTTTTCAATTTTTCTGAACTGGAAAACAATTATTGTTTCAAGCGGGATAATCTTTTTGCTCCAACTATTCTACGGTTTACTTGAACCAGCCCAAAATTAAATAAACCCTATCCTTTCAAGTTTTTGGGGAGATTTTGACGCTAAATGGTAAGCAGATAATTTTGGAAGCCCGGCTCTTCATCTCTGCTCTCAAGGCTGACTCTTTGGTCTTTGGTTTAATAGCTGCGGCAATTATCCTTTCTGGTTTTATTGAATTTAGGGAAGGAATAAGTGAGCGCTTGAGGAAAAAATTATTGAAAGCAATAATAAGAAAGTTTAATGAGAGCAAGAAAGATGGCGTTAAAACCAGTTAGAAATCCTAAACGGATTTACCTCTTACCTAAAAGGAAAAGAATTTTTTAATTAGTTTCTCCGTTTCTTTATAATTTCTTATCCAATGAATTTTTTGATTTTTTTCCATTTTTTTAAACCAGGTCATTTGTCTTTTGGCAAAATGCTCAATGTCTTTTTGCAATTTTTCTACCATTTTGGGGTAATTTATTTTGCCCTGAAGATATTTAGCTATCCAGCGATATTCCAGGCCAAACTCTTCCAATTTTTTCCAGGAAATTCCCGATTTATGAAGCTTTTTAACCTCTTTGACCATTCCCTGCTTGAATCTTTTTTTAAGGCGCCGAGCAATAAGTTTTTTTAATTCTTCCGATGATTTTTTAATGCCTATCGTCAAGACATTAAATCGTGGCTGTAATTTTAAAGCCGGTATCGGCTTTTTTGTTTTTTTGACAATTTCGATTGCCCGAATTAGTCTTCGGGGATTATACTCATCAATATTTTTGGCTCGTTTGAAATCAAGTTTTCTCAATAATTTAAAAAGCT
Source organism: Parcubacteria group bacterium CG11_big_fil_rev_8_21_14_0_20_39_14 (assembly GCA_002787255.1). Lineage (GTDB taxonomy): Bacteria > Patescibacteriota > Minisyncoccia > Minisyncoccales. The sequence continues at coordinate 1,725 of PCWD01000009.1, forward strand.
CTTTGGTGGATTTTTTTTCTAATTTTTTGCGGAGTTTCCAGTCAGGTTTAACTTCAGGGAGAACGATTCCATCAACTACGGCTTGAATATAAAAGCCGGTTCCGCCGCAAATAATCGGGAGCTTTCCTTTTTGCTGGATTTTTTTGATGGCGCGGAACGCCGATTTCTGATACCTTACAACCGAGAATCTTTTTTTGGGCGAAGCGACATCTAAAAGGTAATGGCGAATACCGCGGTGAAAATATTCGCTCAAATTTCCAACGAATAATAACGAATTTTTAACGAATATTCGTTTTTTATTTGATTTAATTTGTTTATTATTTGGGCGATCTCGCGGCACTTTCCCCGCGCCAATATCCATCTCTTTATAGACCTGTCTTGAATCGGCTGAGACAATTTCGCCTCCGAATTTTCGCGCAAGCTTTACCGCCAGTTCGCTTTTTCCGGAAGCTGTCGGTCCTAAAATAACTATTAATTTAGGCTTTGGTAATTTCGCGCTTTTCATTTTGAATTTTTGATTTAGGCCAATTCACCACCCAGACCCCAAGATAGGGCTTTTATAACCCTTACTTTTATAAATTTCCCGATTAGTTTTGGATTTTGGATTTTGGCATTTATTTGGTATTTGGATTTTGTCATTTGGATTTTTATTGTCTTGTATGTTTTTGTTTTTCCAACTAACCATTCTCCTTTTTTGTATTCTGGTAGAACATCCACTATCTTATTGATGTATTTCTTATTGTTTTTCAGGGCAGTTTCTTTTAAAATTTCTGTCAAAACTTTATATCTTCTTTCTTTTTCCTGTTTGGAAACACTGTCTTTTAATTTTGCGGCAGCCGTTCCCGGCCTCGGAGAGTATTTTGCAATATAAGCCATATCAAATTTAATTTCTTTAAATAATTTGAGGGTCGCTTCAAACTGTTTTTTTGTCTCGCCGGGAAAGCCCACAATGACATCGGTTGAAATGCTGATAGGCGGGAACTTGCCACGGATTTTCGCGAATGTTTTGCGGATTTTTTTGACTAAATTTTTATACTCACCAGCAGTATAGTCGCGGTTCATCTTTCGCAAAATTTTATTATCGCCTGATTGAACAGGTAAATTTAGATAAGGCGTAATTTTCCGGCATCCTGCCATTGTTTCCATCAGTTCATCTGAAAAGTCCTTGGGATGGGGAGAGGTAAATCTGAGCCAAAAATCTCCCGGAACATCGTTTGCCATTTTTAACAATTTTGGAAAGTTCACCTCGCGAATTTGTGCTAATTTTGGTGCGAATTTCCACGAATATTTGCGCAGATTAGTACCCGCATTCGCACATATTAGCGAGTTATAAGAGTTGACATTTTGTCCCAGAAGCCAGATTTCCCTTGCCCCGTTAGAAATCATATTTCTAATGGGGTTTACCTCCCTTTTAACCAAATTTTTTATTTCCTCTATGATTTCTTTGGCTGGTCGGCAAACCAAACGTCCCCGAACATAAGGAACAACGCAATAAGAACAAAAATTATCGCATCCATTGGAAATGGGAATGAGAGTTGAAAATCTACTTTGATATTTGGGCCGAAGTTGTAAATAATTGTTATATTGTTGTAATGTTGTAATGTTGTAATGTTTTTTTGATAGAATTGGCGGCCATTGCGGCAAATCTTTAATATCTAAAATTAAATCAAACTTGTCTCTAAACTTTTTTCTATCCTCTTTTAAAAGACAACCAGTTAAAATTGTTTTTAGTTTGGGGTTTAAGGTTTGAAGCTTGACGAGTTTTTGGCATTTGCCAAAAACTCTGTCCACTGCTGATTGTCTGACCGAGCACATATTAACCACAATTAAGTTGGCTTCATTGATTTTGGAAGCGGGTTTATATCCGATATTTTCTAAAACTGCAGCAATCCGCTCCGAATCTGACTTATTCATCTGACAGCCAAAAGTGATGAGATGATACTTTGACATACTCAATATTTTACAACAGAAAAACGGCCATTTCAAGGACCGTTTTTCTAAAGGGATTATAGAAAATTTAATTATGGCATTGGTTGCATGGGTTGCATTGGTTGTTGGGCTGGTTGCATTGGTTGCTGCATTGGCTCCATCAGCTCGAATTCAAGGGGTTTGGGTGATTCCATCAGTGGCGGTTTTTGCATTTCCATCGGTTGAGGTTGAATTGGTTGGGGCTGCTTAGGCCTGAAAATTCCCTCAATTGTTTCTTTGAAAAATTGGAAAGGAGATTCTTCTCTTGCCGGGAGCGGCGGCATTCCTTCTTTTATATAATGTTCAATGCATTTTTCTGGCGGAGCAATTTTGCATTTCTCTATTGGAGAACAAGCATCGGGGCAGAGATAGCATTGGTCCCCACTTTTCTTGTAGGTTAAAACCTGAGCGCAAACAAGGCCCTCTGTTTTTTCTGGTTGTCGGGGTTCGGGATATGCCGGTTTTTCTTCTCGGGTATATTTTGCAACGCACTTTCCGTTTTCTTCAACGCATTGATAGCCGGGAGCGGGCATCACAGCCGGACACCCTTGACCATCTTTTAAGGGATATTCTGCGCAGACGGGGCCGCACCAGCCGCATTTTATAGGCCTTGCTCTTCCTTCTTTTTCTGGCATACAGCATACTTCCTGGCGTCCCTCGCATCCCCTAAGATAAACCACTCCATCACCCTCTTTACATTTTTGGTCGCAATAGCCCCCAAATTTATAGCAATCAATTTTATCTCTTCCACACTGTCCCCTGTAAAATTCCCAATCTTTGCAACTCGTTCCATCAGGAAAAATACAAACTCCATATTGCCTACCCTCGGGTCCGGTTCTGATTTCCAATTTATAGTCCAAGTTTTTACAATAAACCGAGGCTGGATTAGCAAGCCCGGTAGATGGCCGTTCTCCTGTTGGTCTTTCCGGCCATTCTGGCTTTTCTCCCCTTATTTCTTTTTCACAGATGCTATAAGATTTACTTACCCTGATTTCTGTCAAATTTTCGCAGCATTTTCCATGAGTTGGACCGAGCAGGGGATTGCGATTGACTTTTTCTCCTGCTTTGGAGCAGGGGAGTTCTTCTATCTTTTGGAATCCTTCCCTCTCCATTACGCATTTTCCATTAATACACCTGAATTTAGGGCATATGGTTCCTTCGGCGCATCTTGGTTGTGGGCAGGATAAATCAGAAGCGCATTCCATAAATTCAGGTATTGTTGAGATTGAAGGTATCATACCGCTTGGTATTCCGGGCATGGGAGATGGTTTTTGTTCTCTTCCGCAGGAGCCCTTAGAAGCAATTTCTATGTTGGCGCATTTTGCCTCACAAGCGTTGCCGTAGGTTTTTCCATCTTTGCCGCAGACCGGGTCCCAAATCATAATGCAAGCGCAACCCTCAACGGTTGGCGCCTGTCCTTCCGGCTGCATTTGGTCGCTTGGAAATGGCATCATTGGTTGAAGAATTTGGTCCTCGGGCAAAAATTCAATTCTGAATTCTCCGGGCAGGGGGATTCTTTCATCGGGAAATTCTTCTTTAAACATTTTTTCAACTTTTTCTCTTTTTTCCATTTCTTCCTTGAAGAATTTTTCCTCAAAAGTCCTTCTTTCGGCATCTTGTTTTTCAAAAATTTCTCGGCGCAATCCGATTTCTTTGATAATTCGGCGGGCATTGTTGGCTTCATGAAACGCGGCTGTTCCCATTCCAAAAGCCTCGCCAAAAAGTTCGTTTTCCAAGGCTACCTGAGCAACATTGATTTTCTTTTGGGCATTGGCAAGTAAAACTCTGTAGGGAGAACGCTCCGTAATTTCGTTTTTTGTTTTATCGTCAAGACTGGAAAATTCGGTTTCGGCCGCCACAATTTCCCGTTTTGCTTTTTCAATTTGTTGAACGGCCCCTTCTTTTGTTATTTGTTCATGGAATATTTTTTGATGCTCGTCAATTTTTTCGAAAAGTTGGGGATTTCGGGCCTTCAGCTCCTTTTCTATCATTTCCTCCCCTTCAATTTTTTGTTTCAGGAATTGGAGCCTCGCGGCATCTTCAACATTTTCTATCTTGCGGCTTAATATTTCCGCTTGCTCTTTCAGGATTTCTGTCATTATTTCCGGCGGCGGGCCGAATTCTTGGATAATTTTTATATGTTCAGGTGAATCACCGGCCAGTCTTTCATATTGCCTCTTTTTTTCTTCCATATCCTCGGCCATGGCAATATCTCTTTGCATTTCCTCCATTGCCATTTTTTTCATCTTTTCCCAGAATTCTTTTTTGTCTTCGGGAATAATATTATCCATTTCTTTAAACATTTCAAATTGTTTAACATCATGGAATTTTTCCAGTTCCTTGAAAAATCCTTCTTGTTGCTCTAGGGTATCAGCTTTTTCAAAACCGTCTTTAAAATTTCCCATCGCTCGATTTTTTACCTCCAATATTTTATCAATGGTTTCGGGAGCAAGATTATTTTCCAATTCTTTAATGATTCTTAAATCTTCCATTTCTCCTTTCTCAAGGTGTTGGAGAAATTCTTCTTTTTGCTTTTCAATTTTAAATTCTTTCATTTTTTTCTCAATTCTCTCAAAGGCCCTCTCTTTGGCTTTTTCCATTTCTTCTCTGACGATTTCGGGTATTACCCGAGTTTCAAATTCGTGAATAATTTCCATATGTCTTACTTCATTTCCGCCGATATTTTTTACATAATCATCAAATTTTTCCCTGTCTTCTGAAGCCATTTTTTCCATATCATTTTGTAATCTTTTAAAAGAGTTCTCTTGAGCTTTTTTTATCGCTTCTTTTGCCGGTTCTGGAACCTTCTCTTCAATTTCTTTTAAAATTTCCAGGTTTTTAAAGTTTTTAAATTGGCTGCCGGACTGTTGTTCTATATTTTCGGTTAATTTTTGTTGCAAAGTTTCCGGAGGGGCCATTTTTAAAGCGATATCGGAGAATTTGGCTAAATTTTCCTCTTTTACGGCTCTTATTTTGTCATAAACTTCGGCCGGCAGTTCTTTTTCTAATTTTCCGATTAATTTTTGCTGTTTTATATTGTGGTCAACAAATTTATCTAAAAATTTATCAACTTCAATATTTTCTTTTGCCGTTTCTTTGATTTTTTCCACCGCCTCTTTAAGCCGGTCGGTTTCCACCAAATAGTTATCGAGAGTTTGGTGGAGCAATTCGGGACGGTCGGTTTTTTCCGCCATTTTTTTTGCTTCAATGATTTTTTCATTGGCAAATTTCAGTTTTAGTTCCGCCTTTTTCACCGGGTCGCGGGTAAAAAAGCTTTGAAAACCCCGACCAATATTTTTGAAAGCGTAAAGAGGACTGTCAGGTAAAATATTTGGGTCGCCCACTCCCAAATCTTCGGGTTTTATGTTTTCATCAAGATTAACCGCGCCACTTATCACCGGCGAATAACCTCCACCAACGCCGGTTGGCTCATCAGCAGGGGGTATTTGTTCTTGAGTCAAGCCAATTCCAGCCAAACCAAGGAACAAAAAACAAATTAAAGGAATAAAAAGTTTGAGTTTAGACATATAAATATAATGCAAATCTACAAATGAAATGTTCACCCCGTTAGA
>PCWD01000019.1:0-633 GCA_002787255.1 Parcubacteria group bacterium CG11_big_fil_rev_8_21_14_0_20_39_14
AGAGCTAAACTTAGAGGAGATTTTGTAAGATTGATAACCGAAAAAGGTTTAAGAAACAAATTTGAAATTGAGTGGTCCGAGATTAAATGGAACTTTTATCATCAGGGCAGGCTTTTTGTGGGAAAGATTTTCCTGCTTGACCCCTTTTGCCACTGAAAATACCGAGCTTGCCGAACTTTCTTCTTTGATTGAAAGAGATGAGTTTTTGCAAACACCCCCTTCCAATCCCGGCAATCAAATGACCGAAGGAGAAAATGAAGGAGTATTAACAGAAGGAAGTTATTTGCCCTTAGATTAAACCCATTTAATAACTTTCACGCTAAAAAAGGAGCAAAATGAAGAAAAGGATTTATGGACTGGAGACAGAATACGGAATAGCCGTAATTACCGAGGATGGCAGATGGATTTGCAAAAGAGACGGGTTAAGTGAATATACTAGCCATTTTTATACCTCCCCGTTCTATGGATACAATCAAAATGGCTCAAGAATTTATATAGAGATGCAATTTCATCCCGAATATTGCACGAGCGAATGCGTAAACCTTTCCGATTTGGTTGCCCAGGATAAAGCCGGAGAAAGAATTTTAAGAAAGATTTGCGCTAAAGCGGTGGAAGCAGTGAAAACAGAAAGAG
>PCWD01000019.1:678-1814 GCA_002787255.1 Parcubacteria group bacterium CG11_big_fil_rev_8_21_14_0_20_39_14
TAACAAGAGACCTTATCACTTTTGGCTGTCATGAGAACTTTTCAATAGAGAAAAAACTCGGTGTTGAAAGTTTAAAGAAAGTTATTGTTCCCATTGCGACAGCCCGGCAAATTTTTTCCGGCTCGGGCTGGGTAGCTAACAAAAGTTATCAATCCCAGGGAATAAGGTATCTGCTTTCCCAGAGAGCAAGATTTATCGGGGACATTGTAAGCAGTGAAACCCATCCTTCAGTTATATTTGGCTGTAATTATGAGTTTTATTATCATTATTATGGTCCTGACATTTATTCCGAGGGGTTTGGTTTAAAAAGAGCTATTCTTTGCACTGCCCGGCTCAACGAACCCCACGCTGACGCAGAAAAATACCAGAGACTCCATTTAATTTTAGGCGATTCTAATATGTCCGAACTTTGCACCTATCTTAAAATGGGAACAGTGGGAATCTTGCTTGAAATGCTTGAGGAAGGATATCTCTTTGAAGAACTCAAAGGGATAACCCTCAAATACCCGGTTAGAGCCCTGCATTTAATCTCCCGGGATTTAACAGGACAAAAACCAGTCATAGAACTGGAAAATGGAAAATTTATTTCAGCAATAGACCTTTTATGGGTATATGTTTCAATGTTCCATCATTATGAGAGAATTCAGGGATTAAATCCCGAACTCGCCGATGTCAAGCAAAAACTGACGGATATTTTATTAAGATTTGAAAGAAGAAAACTCAACCCGGAAACCTTAATGGAAGAAGATTCCCAGGGTTTGAACGAAGAAATTGACTGGTTAATCAAAAAAGACGCTTTAGAACACACTCTTAAAACCTATGGCTGTCATTGGAATAATTTTTATGAAAAGACCATTCAAACTGAAAACAGAGATGTCAGTCTTTATTCCCAGTTAAGAAAAAAGGATTTGAGATATCATGATATCTCTCCGAACGGACTTTACAATCTTCGCCAACCCGAGCTTAAATTAACAGAATTAAAAGAGCTGGGAATAAGAACTTCCAGAACAGTTGAAGAAGACCTGATAACCGAAATGGAAGACAAGCCCCCCCAGGATAACAGAGCTAAACTTAGAGGAGATTTTGTAAGATTGATAACCGAAAAAGGTTTAAGAAACAAATTTGAAATTGAGTGG
>PCWD01000019.1:1874-9023 GCA_002787255.1 Parcubacteria group bacterium CG11_big_fil_rev_8_21_14_0_20_39_14
CCTTTTGCCACTGAAAATGCCGAGCTTGCCGAACTTTCTTCTTTGATTGAAAGAGATGAGTTTTTGCAAACACCCCCTTCCAATCCCGGCAATCAAATGACCGAAGGATATTATGAAGAGCTATTAAGGAGAGGAGGTTTTATTATTTGACCCCTATTAAAGTTGTTGCTTAATAAAAATTTATTCGAAGAAATGAACTTAAATTACGAACAAAAATCTAATTAAACAACATCTTTATTATACGATATAAATGAGAGTGTTGAATAATTATTTTTTCAGCGCAAAATCAGCGTAAAACCAAGATTAACGCTGAACTAACGCTGATATCTACGCTGAACTACGCTGAATTGTTCAACAGTCTCATAAAGAGCTAACGGGGTTGACCTTGAAAACGACTATTGAGACCCGGTCTCCATAGTTGTTTTTTTTAGAGGGTCTTTTAAAATTTATTAAAATATGTTAAAAGTAAATCAATCGGAGGTTGAATTTCCGAAAATAGTATTTTAGTATGGCAAATATTAAAAAAATTGTTTGTATTGGTGGGGGAACGGGCGTTTCAACTGTTCTTTTTGGACTGAAAAAATACCCGGTAGAGCTATCGGCCATTATTTCGGTATTTGATGACGGCGGTTCTTCGGGAAAATTAAGAGAAAAGTTGGGAGTGCTGCCGCCGGGAGATGCCAGGCAGTGTATAACCGCCCTTGCTGGAAGAGATGATGCTTTGGATTTGTTTCATTATCGTTTTGAAACCGGGGAATTAAAGGGTCACAATTTAGGAAATCTTTTAATTTCCGCCGCTGAAAGAATTTGCGGCAATTTTGAACAGGCGATTGATAAAATAGGAAAAGTTATTAAGATGAAAGGAAAAGTCCTGCCGATAACTTTAGCTCAAGCGAAATTAAAAGCAGGGCTTAACAACAATAAAATAATAAGCGGGGAAGACGCTATTGTAAAGTGTTCTCAATTGTCAAAAATTGGGCTCAAAAAATTATTTTTAGAACCCGAAGCAGAAGCTAATCCCAGCGCCATTTTGGCAATAAAAAAAGCTGATTTAATTATTATTGGTCCTGGAAAATTTTACACAAGCATTATTCCAAATTTTTTAGTTAAAGGAATTATAGAGGCCTTGCGGAAATCCGTTGCTAAAAAAGTTTTTATCTGCAATTTAATGACCCAGGAGGGAAATACCGATGGTTTTTTGGTGGAGGATTTTGTTAAGAGCCTTGAGGATTATTTGGGCAAAAAGACCCTGAATTATATTGTTTTCAATACGAAAAAATTGGCGCCGGCTTTATTAAAAAAAACAAAAGAGTTTTTTCCAAAAGCGGAATTTGTCGGATTTAATAAAAATTTACCAGGAAAAGAAAGATTTATAGGAAGGGATGTTTTGGACAAAAGAATATATAAATTAAACCCGTCCGATACTTTGGTAACCGGCGCTAACCAGCGAACAATTCTCCGTCACGACCCCGACAAGTTAGCCGCCATTATAATGCAAATAATGCAAACCCCTCAGGTTAAATGATAAATAAAAATGTAAAAATTTTATCTTTGGCTTTTTTGTTCATATTTTTGGCTTATGATGGAGTTCAGCAGTACACCACTGCTTTTTTTTCTGATTTAGGAATGGTTGAAATGGGATTCAGGGTTCTTTTGATTGTTTATCTCTTTTTTGCGTTTTTTAGTCCCCTTGTTGTTCCTCTTGCCTCAAGGTTTGGTTTGAAAAGAGCTATGGTTTTTGGCTCTTTCTTTTATGCCCTTTTTATTTTTTCTTTAGTTTTTGGTCAAGAGCTTTTGATTTATTTTTCGGCCTCTCTGCTTGGCATTGCCGCCGCTTTGCTCTGGATGGGTCAGCAAAGTTATCTTATTCGTTTATCCGATAAAAGGTTTTACGGCAAAAACTCCGGTTTCCTTACTTTGTTTTTTCATCTTGGAGCGACTATCGGGGTTTTGTCGTTTGGCGTCCTGACAAAGTTCTTTAATTTTGAAGGAGCATCTTTGCTTTTTGGTTTTTTCCCCCTTCTGGGAATGTTTTTCTTGTTAAGAATTGATGAGGTTAAAATTTTGAATCCCCCAAGTTTTGGTTTTTTTAAAAAAATAATAACCAACATTCAGGCTTTAAGAATTTTTTCAATCTGGTTTGTCTCCATGTTTGTTTTGGGGTTGATTATCGGTTTTCTGCCCCTTGAAATTAAAGAAGTTTTAGGCACCCCCCACATAGGAGTGTTGGGTTCGCTTTTTTTTGTTATACCTCTTATTCTTTCTTATTTTTGGGGAAATCTTTCGGATAAAATAGGAAGAAATCCAATGATTTTTATTTTTTATATCCTGGCCGGCTTTAGTTTAATTTTGCTCTTTTTTTCCCGGCAGCCCCTGTTTTTAATCTCGGGCGTGTTTATTTTAGCTTTAAGTTATTCAATAATTCGTCCGGTAGCTCCGGCATTTTTGGGTGATATATCCACCAAAGATAATTTGGAAAGTTTAACCGCCCTGTCTTTTATGGCATCCTCGTCCGGTGTATTAAGTTCGCTGTTTATTTCTTTAATTTTGCAAACAAAAATGATTTATCTTGTTTCCCTCGGGATTCTTTTTACTTCTTTACTAATTTTAATTCCCGTGTTAAAGTCAGATATTAACCACATTAGAAAGAATCTTGAGGATGTTTAATAATATCTAATATCCAATATCCAATATCCAATATCCAATATAGCAATGCAGGCAATAATTCTGGCGGCTGGCCAGTCTTCTCGCTTCTGGCCATTAAATCAAAGACACAAAAGTTTATTAAAGGTGATGGGAAAACCTTTGATTTGGTATACGATTGAAAGTTTAAAAAAAGCCGGGATTAAAAATTTTATTGTTGTTCAGGGAGCCAAAAAGGATGTGGAGGGGGGGCTGAAAAATTATAATTTGGGGGTTAAAATCCAATATATCGTTCAGCCAAAACCAAAGGGAATGGGAAACGCTCTTTGGCAGGCAAAAGATTTTGCCGCTTCCCAATTTTTTGTTCTAAATGCCGAAAGATTGGACGGCGGAGAACATATAAAAAAATTAAAAATTAAAGAGCAAAGAGCAAAAGTAGTTTTGGTTGCTCAGCCCACAAACAACCCCCGGCTTTATGGGATGTTGAAGTTTCGGGGAGACAATGTTTTAGAAATTGTTGAAAAACCAAAGCCGGGCAGAGAACCGTCAAATTTAAAAGTTGCCGGAACTTACGGAATTCCAAAGGAATTCTTTGAGTGCTACCGGAAAGTTGAAAAGCGCGCCTACGATTTTGAAGATGCTCTAAATCTGTTCATCAAAAAAAGAGGCGCAAAAATGGTAAAAACCGAAAAAGAGAATTTGGCTTTAAAATATCCCTGGCATTTATTTGAAATGAATAAGTATTTGATGGACAAATATCTCAGCCCAAAAATTGAGAACTCGGCTAAAATCGCTAAAAATGTTATAATTGAAGGAACGGTTTATATCGGTAAAAACACAAAAGTTTTTGAGAACGCGGTTATTAAAGGACCATGTTATATCGGAGAGAATTGCGTTATCGGAAATAATGCCCTAGTTCGCGAATACGCAAATTTAGAAGATAATTGCCTGATTGGCGCCAATGCCGAGGTAACAAGATGTATTTTTCAAAATGATGTTCATACTCACTCCGGTTATTTCGGCGATTCAATTTTTGACAGAGGATGCCGAATTGGGGCGGGCACAATAACGGCTAATGTTAGAATTGACCGGGGCGAAGTGAAGTCAATGGTTAAGGGAGAAAAAATTAACACGGGATTAAAATCCCTGGGCGTAATTATGGGCGAAAATGCAAAATCAGGCATAAATTGTTCTTTGATGCCGGGCATTTTAATTGGCCGAAATTCAATGCTCGGACCAAATTCATTGGTAATGGGAAATGTCGGAGATGGGATAATTTTTTTCACTGAATTTAAAAAAAATATAAAAAAGACCGCTTAAAAATACCTAAGTTCTTTTAAAATTTTTGGATTTTTGGAGGCAGAAAGTGAAGATTACAAACTCGGTTTATTTTTATCAGGGTTTGCAGAGCGGAATTCATTCCTGGTCAAATAGTATAGTAATAAATGGCAAAAAGCGAATTTTAATTGACCCCGGCTCAAATATGAAATATCATCTGAAGGATTTGGTCGGGGCAATGAACGAGGACGGGATTGATATTTCCAAAATTGATGAAATCTGGCTTACTCATGCCCATCCCGACCATGCCGGCTCAGCTGGAACTTTAGTTAAACAATTCAACATTAAAAAACTAAGGTGCCATTTTAAAGCAGGGGGATTTTTAAGCAGCTCAGCAGTGACGAAAAAATTCTTAATTTATTTTACTAAAGAAGTGGTTCGGGGAAAGAAAATCGTTAGAACCCCGTTTTTCTGGAGGAAAGCCCTTCTTAAAATACTTATTTCTCTTCCCCGGAGAATTTTTGATGTTGTTTTATGGTTTTTGGTTTTTGGAATGGAAAAAATTTGGGGAAAGTGGCTGCCGGTTTTCAATCTTGAAGTTTTTGATAAAGAGGAAATAATAGAAAATCAGCCCGACATACAGATTCTTTTTTTGCCGGGACACGCTCCGGAAGAAATTGGATTTTGGCTCAAAGATGAAAAAGTTTTAATAATCGGCGACCTTATTAATACCGGTTATAACCGGGAAATAATTCCCGCCCTGGTTACTCCCCAGAGTAATTTCGGAGACGCTCTTTTTTCAATAAAGAAAATGAGCAATTTGCCGGTTGAAATCCTGATTCCCGCTCACGGCTTTTTTTTAAGAAACAAAGAAATGATTGGGAGGATTTTTGAGAAAATAATTTCAAGAATGGAAAAACATCAAAAAATGGTTAAAGAAGAAGTTGAAAAAAACCCCAGACTCAAATATGAACTTGATGAACTTTCAAAAACTGTTTTGTATGACCTGCCTTTAATTATTTCCCATTCCGAAAAGAAGCAGTATTTGGTGGCAATTTGCGATAATCTCGGTTATTACAACAACAAAAACAACAAAAACAACAAAAAGCTCTGACAACTTTGTCGGAGCTCTTTTTTTTGTTATACTTTAGATTATGAGGTATAAGATATTAGAGCACCCGGCCGATTTAAAAATTCGGGCTTTTGGGAGAAGCAAAGAAGAGCTTTTTTTGAATATGGCTCAAGGTATGCAGGATGCCCTGCAGCCAAATTTTCAATTTTTCCCGCCGCAGTCCCGCCGCAGCGGGATCCCGCAAATCACGCCTACGGCGGATTCCGCCAAAGGCGGAAATGCGGGACGGGATCCCGCAAATGGCGGGACAATTTCCAATTTTCAAACAAAAAGGAATATAAAGATAAAATCAAATAATTTGGAAACTTTATTGGTGGACTTTTTGAGCGAGATTTTATATTTAACTCAGGTGAACAAGGAAATTTACGACAAAATAAAATTTTTAAAATTTTCCGATAAAGAAATTAAAGCTGCGATTATCGGGAAAAAAGTTGAAAGTTTTGGCGAAGACATAAAAGGAGCTACTTATCACAACCTTGAGATAAAACAAAATTCAGGTGGCACTTGGCAGGCAACAGTCCTTTTTGATATTTAAGCATTTTTAAAATTCAAACTTCCACTTTTAAAAAATTTGGTTTATATTTAATAGATTCGGTTCCTTAAAAATTTCATAGGAGTCAAGAATTGAACATCACCAAAATCTTTAAGGAGAGAGATCCCACCCAGGGGAGTATTATAAAGAATATTTTAGGAATAACTAGCACTTTCTGGCCCAATAGCGCTTATTATATTCTTTTTACCTGTTTAAATCTGTTATGGGTTTCAAAACTTGGGCCCCAAGCGATTGCAGCCGTAGCCATTGGTGGAGCAGCTTTTATGTTTTTGATGATGCCGGTTCAGGGTCTGGCGACTTCAGCCGCAGTAATAATTGGTCAGTTTGCCGGCCAACAAGATAAAAATGGTCTGGAAAAATTGGTAAAAGAATTATTGGCTACTGGTTGGTGTCTTGCCATAATACTTGCTCTTTTTGGATATTTTCTCGCCCCGACACTACTTAAGCTTATTGGAGCAGAGCCAGAAGTTCTTTCTCTGGCAACAACTTATTTAAGAATACAAGCAATCGGAGGAATTATTACTTTTTCCTTCTGGATAATTAATGGAATGGTTCGGGCAGCAAGAGGCATGAGGATTATAATGAAGGTTATGGCTTCAATGATAACCCTGCAAATAATCTTTGATTACCTGCTTATCCTTGGCCATTTGGGCTTTCCCAGACTGGGGGTGGCGGGAGCTTCCTTATCTGCTGTTTTGTCTGCTGGAGCAGGAGCTTTAATGGGATATTTGGCGCTAGCTAAAGGAAAATCTTTGATTAAGATAGATTTTAAGAATTGGCAAGATTTTAGAATTAGATTTAAAACCCTAAAAGAGATTATTGGAATTGGAGGATTTAATACCCTTGAAGGGATTTCTCTTGCGATTGGCAGGATGGTGATGCTGGGGATTGTTGCTCCATTCGGCACTTTTGCTCTGGCTGCCTACGAGATCGGTCAGAGGCTTTTGAGAATAACTGCAATGTTTGTTTCTGATTTGGGACAGACTACTCTATATGCTGTATCTAATAATCTTGGGGCCGGATATACAAAAAGAGCAGAAAACTATGGCTGGGACGCTAATATATTGGCCCTCTTTTTTATGGGAATTCCAGCTATTTTGTTTTTTATTTTTGCGCCTCAAGTTATCGGCATCTTCACCCAGTATCCCGAGACATTACAAATTGGCATTAGCTATTTAAGAATAACCACCTGTTTGGGCTTGGGTTATATCTTTTATGGAGCAGGATTAATTTTAGAGAAAGCATTTGCCGGAGCAAAGGATACCCGAACCCCTTTTATAGTTTATTTATTCACCATAGGATTACAAATCGGCTTGGCCCTAATTTTGCCTCAAGTTTGGGGATTGGGAGTTTCAGGAATATGGTGGGCAATTCTTATTGCCGCAATTTTTAACGGTTCAATTTTAGCAATTTTATTTAAAAAAGGAATTTGGAGAAAAGAAAAAAAGACTGCATAAATGTAGTCTTTTCTTTTTTTGAAATTTCAATAAAGATAGCGCGTAATAATTTTCGCGTGGTTTTTACGTAGGCGGCTTCGCCGAAC
>PCWD01000057.1 GCA_002787255.1 Parcubacteria group bacterium CG11_big_fil_rev_8_21_14_0_20_39_14
GCCAAACCCCGAAGGAGAGGCTTTACGACCCTGCGGGGCAGGCTCTACGCTGAACAACGCTGAATTATTCAACGCTCTCATTATGTTGTTTCATTTCAAAATGCCAAAGAAAAAAAATATTATTTTGGGTTTGCTTCTGTTCGGAATTATTTTGTCATTTGGTCAGATAGCTCAAGCCCAGAATGGTAATGGTAATGGTGACGGTAATGGTGGTGGCGGCTTGGGAGGGTTTGTTTTGGCCATTTTAAATCTGCCCATCAAAATTGGTTTGGCGGTGGCAGTTATGCTTCTTACTTTTGGCATCGGGATGATTCAGCTGCTTTCGGCTGTTCTTGTTTATATTGCCGGTATTTTTTTAAAATGGATTATTCTGATTTCGGTTGAGGGGGTTGAATATACCCATGGCGGAGTTGTTGACGCCGGCTGGGCTTTCTGCCGGGACTTTGCCAATATGTTTTTTATTGTAATCCTTCTGGTTATTGCTTATGCCACAATGCTGGGAAAAGAATCTTACGGAATGAAGAAAGCCTTAATGCCTTTAATAATAATCGCTCTTTTAATAAATTTCAGCCAGACCATCTGCGGAGTTATTATTGATATAACCAATATTTTTATAAATTTCTTTATTAGCCGCGGAGCGGCTGATTTTGTGAATGTTTTTATCCAAAGGAATGTCTTTTTTAGGGATGTCCTGGGCCTGGGCGGAACAAGCGATTTTTGGTCCAAACTGACGGAACTCTTTGGAGCAGAGCCTTTTGAATTTGCTATGTGGAGCTTAGCTCAGGTAAGCAAGGCTTTTGCCGGAATAATCTTTAATCTTCTTGAATTTCTGGTTCTGATAGCTTATACAGTGGTCTTTGTAATGAGAATCGTTGTGATTTGGGTTTTGGTGATTTTATCTCCCCTGGCCTGGATTTGTTATGTTCTGCCAGCCACCCGGAGTTTCTGGGATATGTGGTGGAAAAATTTTATTCAGTGGGCAATCCTCGGCGTGATAATGCTCTTCTTTCTTTATTTAGCCGGTTTTCTTTTAACTCACAGCGAGGGCGTGTTTCTGGCCGGGCCCGGAGATATGGGCGCTGCGCCGGCTGCAACCGACCCAAAGGTGCATGAAGTTGCCGCAGCCGTGGGCAAAGGATTCAAAGAGGTTTTTGCGCCAATTGTCTCAATGATTATGTTGGTTCTGGGTCTTTTTCTGGGATTTACAGCGGCCGGCGGAGCGCCAGGCCTTGCGACAAAAATTACCCAAGCGCCGGTAAGATGGGCAAGGGGCAAAGCCGGGGAAGCGGCTAAAGTAGGGGGAGCGGCGGCCGGACTGAAGCTTATGGGCAGGGCCGGGGCAGAAACTAAAATAGTTGGCAGGGGTCTTAAATTACTTGAAAAAACCCCGGTTGTTGGCAAATTAATGGGGGGGCCGGGCGCCACAAGGACAAAACTTGAAACAATAGGAATGACAGCCGTAGGAAAACAGCTTGAGCCGCGGCACACTGAAGATTTAAAAGAAGTGGCTAAATTAGCGCTTGGGGCAAAAATAAAAACTCCGGATGACTGGGCAAAATTAAGCAAGTCAATGGAAATTTTAGCAAAAAGAGGGGAACTGCGCGATTTTATAGACAGTCTGCCTGACGAGAATAAAAAAAGACAGGCTTTGCAGGTAGCCAATCAAATGGGTATTGATATGAGTCCCCTTATCAAACAGGTTCCTGAACTTGCCAGCGCCATTGGAAAAGACACAGCCGAGGTCATTTCTAAAATGACCGGGGGCGAATACAGGGAATATATGAAGCCCGATTCTATTCAATATAAAGACAGTCAGGGAACGCCGGTCAATTTTAATGCCACCAGCGCTACTCAGCTTCAGGTAACCCTTAACTCGGGCACCGGAAAACAAGCAGAGGCAATCGCTAAAATGGTCAATGCCTCCATTAGCCCCGCCTTAGAAAGCTTGCTTAAAACTAAATTTAGATTTGCTAAAGTTGAGGCGGGAGAACTGGCCGACGCAATAGAATCATTGCCTCGGGCCCAGCAAGGACAATTAAAAAAGGATTTAAGGGAGGAAGTTGAAAACCATTATCTGCAGAACAAACCGAGTGGGTTGACCTCAAGCGCTGAAATTAGAAAATTCAGCGAGATGCTGCTTGAGGGGCTTACCAACAAAAACGCCCGTGTTTAAAAATAGGAATAATGGCCGAAAATTATTACCAAAAATTAGATATCCAGCCGCCAAATATCACTTCTTTTATGGAGGAGGTTTTGAAAAAATACGAGCTTGAAAAAAAACAAGAGGAACTTTTTAATTTAGCGACAGCAACCCAGGACCCGGAAAAATCGGGCAACCTTTTTAGCCAGCTGCCGAGTTTTAAAATCATAAAAATCATAGAAAAATTATATCAAAAAGAAATCTCTGAAAAAGCTCTGCCGGAAATTTTAGAAGCCGAGTTGGAAATTGACCACAAAACAGCAAGGGGAATGGCTCAAGATATCAGCATGGGGGGAATAGAAATTTATAAAGCTCGGTTTGAAAGGGAAGCTGAAAAAACCGAGGAAGAAAAAGTTCTTGAGATTCCGACAGTAAGCTCTGCCAAAACAACGAAACCGGCTCAAAAAATTTCCCTGAAAAAACCCATCGCTCCTCTAAAGAAAACGGAAGAAATCTATCCGGAGACTTCTGTCCCGCCCGGCAGCGCGGACACTTACCGAGAAATGCCACCGGAAGAAGAATACTCTTCAAAATTCTGAAATTGGAAATTTGTTAATGGAAATCAGAAATTGGAGATTTTTGCTCATTTCAATTTTCTATTTTCTAATAACTATTTTCTAAATAAGGTATGGAGTTTCCAGTTCCCCAATTTATTGAGGTTGAAGAAAAAATTATCGGACCTCTTAACTTTAAACAGGTTATTTATCTTGCCGGAGCCGGCGGACTGCTCTTTATTTTGTATTTCTTTATCCAAATTTGGCTTTTTGCTATTTTAGCGGTTCTGATTATGGGAACGGCCTGCGCTTTTGCCTTTATTAAAATCGGGGGAAGGCCTCTTAGCAAATTTTTAACCGCCGCTCTTGCTTATTCTCTTATGCCCCGGATATTTATCTGGAAAAAAACCGAAAAAGAGGAAAAGCCGGAAAAAATTGAATTGCAAAAACCGGACTTTGGCATCCCCGAGGAAACAAAAATAGAACCGGAAATAAAACCTAAAAGCGGACTTCAGACAATTTCCCGAAAAATAGACCTGGGGGTTGGAAAATAATATCAAAGATAAAAGATAAAAAACCCCTGGAGTTTCAAAATTTTCTTTCAGAAAATTTTGAATACTTATTTCCTATTTTTGATATTTGATATTTGATTTTTAATTTTAGCTACCCCGTTAGATGAGCGAGCTCTGCGAGCTCTATCTAACGGGGAGCGCTTATGTCCGTATTGCCTTCGCAAAAATTTATTGAAATTGCCGATATTAAAAATAACGCGCTTGTAATGAAAAACGGGACTTTGCGGTCGGTTTTGGCTTGCTCCTCAATAAATTTTGCTCTTAAATCCGAGGATGAGCAAAACGCTCTTTTGTATCAATTCCAGAATTTTTTAAATTCTCTGGATTTTCCGGTTCAGTTTATAATTCAATCGCGAAAAATCAATATTGAAGATTATTTAAAAACTCTGGAAAAATTTGAAGAAGGACAGGAAAACGAATTGTTAAAGCTTCAAATTTCCGAATATCGGGAATTCATCAAAGCTCTGGTTGAGGGAGTAAATATAATGACAAAAAGTTTTTACTTTGTTGTGCCTTTTTCTGTAATGGAAACTAAGGGAACCATGGAGGTTTTGGGAGCGAGGAAAGCCTTTCGGTTACGGGAGGAGGATTTGCAAAGATGCCGTTCTCAGCTTTTGCAAAGAGTGGAATTTCTTGTTCAGGGCTTAAGAAGGTGCGGGGTTCACTCGGTAATGCTTGGGGACTTGGAACTCACCGAACTTTTTTGGGCAATGTATAATCCAAAATTAGCCGAAACCGGACAAGTTCCAATCATCGGTTGAGAATTTAGATTTTGGATGTTGGATATTAGATGTTGGATGTTGGATATTGTTTCGAATTTCCCTACCCCGTAGGCTTAATCAAGGGCGGGGTCCTTCGGGGGGGTTCGAATTTATTTAAGGTATGGCTTTGTTTTCAAAAAAACCAAAAAAAGAAAAAACAGCCGAGGAGGAAAAAACTCCTTCCAGCGTTATTGACCTCATTGCTCCTTCGGCAATAGAAATTAACGCTCAATATCTAAAATTGGGGGAAAAATTTCTAAGAACCAGTTTTATTTTTGCTTACCCGAAATTTCTCGCTACCAACTGGTTCTCGCCGGTAATTAATTTTGATTATCCTATTGACATTTCAATTTCAGTTTATCCGATTGACACTACCGGTGTCTTAAAAAATTTAAGAAAAAAGGTTGCCGAGGTTCAGGCCCAGATTATGGAAAAAGAGCAAAAGGGCATTGTTCGAGACCCTTTGCTTGAGGCGGCTTACCGAAACATTGAGGAGTTAAGGGACCGGCTCCAGGAAGCCCAGGAAAGAATGTTTAAATTCGGGGTCTATGTTACGCTTTACGGTGAAGATATGGATGAGTTGGAAAAAGCGGAAAACGCCCTGCGGGGGATTTTGGAAGGAAAATTAGTTTATACCAAACCGGCTCTTTTCCAGCAAAAAGAAGGTTTTAACTCCACTTCCCCTTTTCTACTGGACCAGTTAGCCGTGCTGACTCCCATGAACTCGGGAACCCTTTGTTCAATCTTCCCTTTTGTTTCTTTTGATTTAAGCTCGGGTGAGGGAATTTTATACGGGATTAACCGGCATAATAACTCCCTGATTCTATTTGACAGATTTTCTCTGGAGAACGCGAATGCGGTCATCTTCGGAAAATCGGGCGGCGGAAAGTCCTACGCCTCAAAATTGGAAATTCTCCGCTCTATGATGATTGGCTCCGATGTTTTGATTATTGACCCGGAAAATGAGTATCAGTATCTTGCTGAAACCGTCGGAGGAACTTACTTTAGAATTTCTCTAACCTCGCCAAATCACATTAATCCTTTTGATTTGCCGCCGCCGATTGAGGGAGAGAGTCCGGGCGACACTCTTCGTTCAAATATTATAAACTTAGTCGGACTTTTAAGAATAGTGCTTGGCGGTTTAACTCCGGAGGAAGACGCTGTTATTGACAAAGCAATTAGCGAAACTTACGCCGCCAGGGACATTACTCCGGAAAGCGATTTCTCCAAAATTACTTCTCCTTTAATGGGCGACCTCCAAACCATTCTTGAAGGGATGGAAGGAGCGGAATCTTTGGCTAAAAGGCTGGAAAGGTTTACCAGGGGAAGCTACGCCGGATTTTTAAATCGGTCAACCAATGTGGAAGTTAAGGCAAATTTGGTGGTTTTTAACATTAGGGACCTTGAAGACGAACTGCGGCCAATCGCTATGTATATTATATTAAGGTATATCTGGAATTTAATCAGGTCTGAACTTAAAAAAAGACTTTTGGTCATTGATGAAGCCTGGGTTTTAATGCAGCACGAAGACGGAGCTTCGTTTTTGTACGGAATTGCCAAAAGAGCAAGAAAATATTTTTTGGGGCTAACAACCATTACCCAGGATGTTAATGATTTTATGAAATCCTCTTACGGTCAGCCGATTATTGCTAACTCCTCGCTGCAGCTTCTTTTAAAACAATCGCCAGCCACCATTGATACTATTGTTAATACTTTTAATCTTACTCAGGAAGAAAAATATCTGCTGCTTGAAGCCGAAGTGGGGGAGGGACTTTTTTTCGCCGGTCTCAAGCATGTGGCTATCAAGGTGGTGGCTTCTTACAGCGAAGACCAAATTATCACCACTGACCCCGAACAATTATTAGCAATAAAAAAAGCCAAAGAAGAATCGCTAAAAGAAAACCTGTAAATACCTTGCAAATAAAATACGAATCAAATTCACGAATATTCGCGAATATTCGTGAATAAATTAGTGATTATATTAGTGATTATATTCGCAATTTAGTGATTATATTCGCGATTTAGTGATTATATTCGCGATTTATGGATAAAGAAGCCTGGCATCAAAAAAGATTGGAGTCTCTCAAGTCCGAGGCTTGGGCCCAACAAGAAACAATTGAGGCGGCGCCTGTTCATGGGGTCAGCGCCCTTGACCCTGACTTTTTGTTTATGGTAATCTTTGCCATGTTTTTTGACGCTATTGATATTGCTTTAGAAATTATTTCCATTGCCGGAATGGGAGCTCCAAAATTTATTACAATCGGCATTGACGCTTTTTTATGGTTTGCTATCGGCGGTTGGGTCTATTGGCGGACAAACAAAATTATAAAAAACAAGCAGCAGCAAATGCAGGTCCTTCAAAAAAAACTTGGCCGCGCTACCGCCCAAATGCAAAAACAACTTGCAAAAGCCGGGAAAAAACCATTTCTTCGGATTGCGCTCCGGACCGGCCTGGCTTTTTTGGGAGAAATCGCCGACATTGTGGCTTTGGGCATATTCCCATTCTGGACAATAACCGTAGTTTTGACCCTGCGGGAAAAAGGAGAATAACGCATTTATAAATTTTCAATTTTCAAAAATTTGTGGTAAAATTGAACTATGAAAGTTATAAAGATTGTTTTAATTGTTTCTTTTTTAATTTTTCTGACAGCAAGTTTCAACCAGGCCCAGGCGAACGGTCTGGTCCCCTGCGGAGGAAGGGGAGAACCCCGCTGCAATATCTGTCATTTGTTTTTATTGCTCCAGAAAATAATTACCTTTGTCAGAAATTTAGCTTTTATTATTGCTCCCATATTTATTGTTGTCTGCGGAGTAATGTTTATTGTGGCAGCCGGCAATGTTGAATTATTGCAAAAAGCAAAACAGGGAATTACAGCCGCTGTTGTTGGAATTGTAATCATTCTTTTGGCCTGGGTAATTATTGGTTTGGTATTCAAAGCGGTGGGTGACCCTGTTGAGGGCGGCAAATGGTATGAAATCGAATGCCAGACCTAAACCACGAATTAAACACGGATTTATTACGAATTAAACACTGATAACGCGGATTAAAATCAGTGTGGTCAGTGTGAAATTCGTTAATGAATCTGTGTTAAATCAGTGAAAAGGCTTGCAAAAATCTTTACATTTTTAATGCGGATTTGCTGTTTTTTGACTCTTGTTTTAAGTTCAAACTGTTTGGCCCTAGAGCAGCAATATCCCACAATTAGAGGAGAAACTCTTAGCATTAGCGCCCCCCTTCCCAATC
>PCWD01000048.1 GCA_002787255.1 Parcubacteria group bacterium CG11_big_fil_rev_8_21_14_0_20_39_14
GAGGCGACCCACCAATCGTTGACTTTTTCTTGGTGGTGCCCCCGGAAGGAATCGAACCCTCACCTCAAGCTCCGAAGGCTTGCACGCTATCCGTTACGCCACGGGGGCCTGGATTTATTTTAATCCGAAATTCTTCAAATTGCAAACAAATGTATAAACCCCGCGCTTATCTCCTGAAGGTTTACCTCTTTTCCATGGGGAGTGCCAGCTGAATCGCCTTCCCCCGCCCAAATTTTGCTTCGCAAAATTTGGGCGGGTCGGCTTTGGTTGTCCTAATTTTCTTGAGTAAGCGCATAGATAAATGCGGGGTTCTAATTTTCGCAACCATTCAGGCTTCGCCTTCGACTCGTCTTCATGGGCGAAAATTAAAATTGCAAAAATCTGAATTTTAAGATAAGCTAAAAATAATAATGCCTAATAATACAACTTCGGATTCTTTTGGCGATTTGTCCTGTCTCGCAATAAAAGAGTTTATCCGATTAAATCATTTTACCCGGAGTTAGAATTTTATAAAGCGCCAAAAGAAAAATCACTGGGCAAAAGTTAAATCAAAATAGCAATCAACTTGGAATTAAAGATGACTGGAATAATTCTGGCGCTTTATTCCGAAGTTGATATGCTGGGTATGGAGAATTTAGAATTTAAGAAACCCGAGGAAACGAAAGACAATCCTCCGGAAATTTATATGGAAGCTCCAAAAGAAGTAGAGCAAATAATTAAAAAAATGGAAGAAGAAAGTTTTGAAGCTTACGTAGTTGGCGGCTGTGTGAGAGATTTTTTGTGTGGGAAAAAACCAAATGACTGGGATGTAACTACCGATGCCAAACCGGGGAAAATCAGAAAAATTTTCCCAAAATCCTTTTATGAAAATAAGTTCGGAACAGTCACTGCTCAAACACAAAGTCAGGACCCGACTTTAAAAGAAATTGAAATTACCACTTTCCGAATCGAGGAAAAATATACCGATATGCGTCATCCTGATGAAATTAAATTTACCAAAATACTGGAAGAAGATTTAAAAAGACGGGATTTTACAGTTAACGCAATGGCTCTAAAAAAAGAAAGCGGCAGATGGAAAGTTATTGACTATTTTGGAGGACAGCAAGACCTGAAAGATAAAATTATTAGAGCGGTTGGCAATCCCGAAGAAAGATTCAAAGAAGATGCCTTAAGATTAATGAGGGCAATTAGATTTGCTACTACCCTGAACCAGAGCAAGCTCGGTTCAGAGCAAGCTTTGGGCTGGCAAATTGAACCCAAAACTTTCACTGCTATAAAAGAAAACTCGGGTCTTTTGAATTTTATCTCCAAAGAAAGAGTCCGTGATGAGCTTTCTAAAATAATAATGTCAAAAAATGCGGCTGAAGGAATTGAGCTTTTAAGAAAAACCGAGCTTTTAAAATATATTATCCCGGAAATTCTGGAGGGTTACGGCATTGGCCAAAATAAGCACCATATTTACGAAGTTTATGAACATTCTTTACGTTCTTTAAATTACGCGGCTAAAGAAGGTTTTAGCCAGACGGTTAGAATTGCCGCTCTTTTTCACGATATTGGAAAACCCCGAACCAAAAGGGGGGAAGGTCCAGATTCCACTTTTTACGGCCATGAAGTGGCGGGAGCGAAAATGACTTTAAAAATTTTGGAAAGATTAAGATTTTCCAAAAAAGAGATTGAAAAAATCGCCAAACTTGTCAGGTATCATCTTTTCTATTACAACACCGACGAGGTTGGCGAAAGCTCTGTCAGAAGATTGATTCGTCAGGTTGGGCCGGAAAATATGGGGGAACTTTTGCAGGTCAGAATGGCGGACCGAATCGGCTCGGGAGTGCCTAAAGCCGAACCCTACAAGCTTCGCCATCTAAAATATATTATTGAAAAAGTTTCCCGGGACCCCATCTCTGTTAAAATGCTCAAAGTTTCGGGCAACGATATAATGGAAGTTCTGGGAATTAAGCCCGGTCCAAAAATAGGAATGGTTCTTGATATAATGCTCGGGGAGGTTTTGGAAAATCCCGAAAAAAATGAAGCGGAATATCTTAGGAAAAAAATCAAAGACCTGGGAAAATTCTCCGAGGAAGATTTGAAAACAATGTCGGAAAAAGCCCGCAGCGCCAGAGAAAAATTGGAAACAAAAAAAGACGAGATGACAAAAAAGAAATACTGGCTAACCTAAAAAAATAAAAAATCAAAAATTTTTATGTTGCATCCAGATTTAAAAAATAAGGAATTCCCGTATAAAGACATTACCCTGGTTCCTAACCGCCTGCCTAATTTTGAAAGGGATGAGGTTGATTTAACGACTGATTTTACCAAAAAAACAAAACTAAAAACGCCCCTGGTTAGTTCGCCAATGGATACGGTAACTGAGTCCGAAATGGCAATCCTTATGGCTTTATTCGGAGGAATCGGAGTAATTCATTATAATTTTCCCAGTATTGAGGAACAAATATCTGAAGCGGAAAAAGTAAAAAGATTTGAAGCCGGCTTTGTTAAAAAACCAATTTGTTTGAGTCCCTATAATAAAGTTGAAGATATCTATAAAATCAATGAAAGGTATGGTTTTTTCAGCGCGCCAATCACCGAAGATGGAACCCTGAAATCTAAATTACTGGGCATTGTTACCCACCGGGATGTCAGATATCAAAAAAATATGAAGCTTCCTTTAAAAAAGGTGATGACTCCGAAAGAAAAATTAATTGTAGCTTACCGAAAAAATACTTTGGACAAAAATGATATTGAGGCGGCAAATAAAATTATCCAAAAAAATAATCTTGACACCCTGCCGATTGTTGATGAGAATTTTAAATTGGTGGCTCTGGTTACTGACAGCGATTTAAGAAAAAACGAAGCTTATCCCTTAGCCACCAAAGATAAAAACAAACAATTAAAAGTCTTTATTGCCGTTGAATCGCGCTTGGATTTAGCAAAAGAGCGAATAAAAAAGGGGTGTGAGGTCGGCATTGACGGAATTGTAATTGATGCCGGAATTGTTTACAGGGAGCAAATTGAAATTGCCAAATACACAAAAAAGAAGTTTCCCGACATTGAAGTGGTCCTGGGTAATATTGACTCCGGACAAATGCTGAAAGAAATATTAAAAGAAACCCGGGACTCTGTTGATGGTTTAAAAATCGGGGTTGGTCCCGGGGCAGCCTGCATTACCCAGCAGGAATTGGGCACCGGACGAGCCCAGGCCTCGGCTGTTTATGACTGCGCCCAAACTGCCAAAAAATTAACCGGAAAATACGGGAAAATTCCTTTATGCGCTGACGGCGGGATAAAGATTCTGAACAATCCTGATTCGGATATCAACAAACCCGGGGATATTACCAAGGCTCTATCTTTGGGCTCCCAAACCGTAATGCTCGGCTCTCTTTTAGCTGGTCTGGATGAAGCGCCGGGTGAAAAAGAATACGATTACAAGGAGGAAAAAATGGTCAAAAAATACAGGGGAATGGGCTCCCCCGAAGCAATGAGAACAAGGTCATCGGTGAGATATGGAATTGACAAAACAAAAATCAAAATTGCCGAGGGAAAAGAAATAAAAATTCCCTACCGGGGTTCGGGTTATGATTTTGTCCCCCGGCTTATTGCCGGAATAAAGCAAAGTTTTCAAAAACAAGGATTTAGAAACATTGGAGAACTTCAGAAATACGCGGACATCAGACCTCTGCCGGAGTAACAAATGGGACGGGTATGACGGTAGCGCACACGGCTCGTCCCCCGCCAAAATTTTTTACGGGGAGTAGTATAGAGGTAGTACGCGGCCTTCGGGAGGCTGTAGCCCGAGTTCAATTCTCGGCTCCCCGACCAATCTAAACATTGCGGATTTTATCCGCAGTTTGTTTGCTCGCCCCCTCACCAATGTATTGGTGTGGGGGCTCGCTCCGCCGAGCTATCGGAGGCTGAATCCGTCGGCAAAAATCTGAAAGTTTAGTTCTGGTGCCCTTGAGAGGAATCGAACCCCTATCCCAGGCTCCGGAAGCTTGTATTCTGTCCGTTGAACTACAAGGGCTCTGTTTATTTTAACATTTTAAAACCGCAAAATAAAACATCGTCCAAAATCCAAAATCCAATATCCAGCATCTAAACTAACAACCCCTCCTATAAAAGGGGGGCCGTTAGTTCTAGGGTAATTTCTTACCGTGGGAGTCGGCTTCCTCCTGTCTTTGAGCAATACTTAAGTAGGTCGGACACTGACCTCTTCTGCAGTTTCGCCCTGAACACTTGGATTCCGTTTGTCCTTACACTCCCTTAAATCTATTCTATTCATCCAAAGACTATTGTCAACCCCGTAGATATTTTTGTTGCCATTTATCCAATAGTCTGCCTGATAGGGTTAATTTTTCAAAATATTATGAGATGTTTACTATCTAAATTATCTAACGGGGTCAAGTTTTTTTCGCTACCAAATAAATGTTATAATTTTTTGCCCGCCCCGTAGGAAACCAACGGTTGTCCTTCAGGGTTTCTCCTCTTCTAAGAATTCCTGTTTTTTCTATTTTAAAACCGGACTCCTCGGTTAAATTTTTTAGTTCTTTTTTTGTAAAACAGTGAACATATCGTGAAATTTTGTTCTGCCAGGGAACAAAAATATCCTTAAAATCTAATTCAGTTCTGCCAATAATTTTTAATAAACTATATTTAAAAATTAATTTTAAGGTCTTGGGTCTTCTCCATAAGCTCCAAACAGTTAAAATTAAAATGCCTTCTGGTTTTAAAACTCTTTTTGCCTCTTTCAAAAACCGCTTCCTGTATTCCCCTGACGGAATATAATGCAAAACAGCAACAGAAAAAATCTTATCAAAATAATTATCCCGGAAAGGAAGATTCAGCGCATCCGCCACCATAAATTTCGGCTTAATTGAAAATTGAAAACCCTTCGGCAAAGGCTTCGAGTGAGCCTCAGCCGAACTCCTCGGGGTGGTGAGCGTAGCCGAACCATTGAAAATTGAAAATTTATCCCTGGCTATTTCTATCAACTTTTCCGAATTATCCACTCCCACATATTCAATATCTTGAGTTTTGAATAATTCAATCAGCCGTCCATTTCCGCATCCCAAATCCAAAATTCTGTCGCCATCCTTGATATAATCCTTGAAAATGTTAAACTCTCCCCAGGCGGAATAGCGGGAGTCGGAAAAATCTTTGGCGATTTTATCAAAATCCTCTTTTGTCTTTTTTAATAAATGAGCGGCGTATTTTCTTTTCATAAACTCCTAAAAATTTACAAATAATGAATGTTCTGGAAAAAATAATAGAAAATTTAATAAAAGGTCGGGTAGAAACCTCGGCTGATTTGGCAAAAATTAAAAGAAGAGCGGCAAAAGAATATAAAGTTCCCTGTCCTTCCAATATAGAGCTCTTGAAAGCAGAGCATAGAAAAATTAAAGAGCAAAAATCAAAAATCAAATATAGAAAATTAGAGGAACTTTTACGAAAAAGAAAGGTTCGTTCACTTTCTGGTGTGGCCGTGGTTACGGTTTTAACCAAGCCTTATAAATGTCCTGGAAGGTGCGTTTTCTGCCCTGAAGAAAAATTTTTCCCGAAGAGTTACTTGCCTGGCGAGCCGGCCGCCCAAAGAGCAAAAAATTTAAATTACGAGCCATATTTGCAGGTGAAAAAAAGATTGGAAAGTTTAAAATTGGAGGGACATTTTACAGATAAAATTGAGTTAATAATTTTAGGGGGAACATGGAGTTATTATCCGAAAAAATATCAGGAAAATTTCGTAAAATGGTGTTTTGGGGCAGCAAACGAGTTTGATTCACTTAAAAATCCGAAATCCGAAACCCTAAATCCTAAACAAACTCCAAATCCCAAATTCCAAACATTAAAAAACGCCCAACGAAAAAATGAGAGGGCAAAGTGTCGGATTGTGGGATTAACTGTTGAGACCAGACCAGACTTAGTAGATGAAAAAGAAACGATTTGGTTAAGATAT
Organism: Parcubacteria group bacterium CG11_big_fil_rev_8_21_14_0_20_39_14; assembly: GCA_002787255.1. Classification (GTDB taxonomy): domain Bacteria; phylum Patescibacteriota; class Minisyncoccia; order Minisyncoccales. The sequence continues at coordinate 5,948 of PCWD01000048.1, forward strand.
TTGGGGGTAACCAAAGTGGAATTGGGAGCTCAAATTATTAATGATAAAATTTTGGAGTTCAATCAAAGGGGCCATGGGGTCAAAGAAATAATCAGCGCCACTAAAATCTTGAAAGATGCCGGATTTAAAGTTTGTTATCATTTAATGCTGAATTTGCCGGGTTCCAGCCCCAAAAAAGATTTTAGCTCTTTTAAAAAAGTTTTTGCCAGTTCGGATTTTAGACCGGATTGGCTGAAAATTTATCCCTGCGTTGTTTGCAAGGGTTCTAAACTTTATCAGCTCTGGAAACAGGGAAAATACAAACCCTATTCCGATAAACAGTTAATTGAAATTTTGGTTAAAATTAAATCCCAAATTTTGCCTTACTTTGTAAGAGTGGGAAGATTGTTCAGGGATATTCCGGTCCCCAGGATTGAAGCCGGCTGCAAAATCTCTAACTTGAGAGAAGTGGTGAGTGAGGAGATGAAAAAAAGAGAGCTGAAATGCAAATGCATCAGATGTCGAGAAATCAGGGGAGAATATCATCCTTCACCAAGGGCTACAAAAGACAAAGCAATCCAAAAATTAAAACTCTTTCGAGAGGATTATGATGCCTCCGATGGCAGGGAGATGTTCTTAAGTTTTGAAGATAAAAACCGAGAAAGAATTTACAGTTTTTTAAGGATGCGGATACCATCGCAAATTTTCAACGGCGGAAAACCGGGCAATAGAACAATTTCAGCAGGGAACAGACACTTTATTCCAATCTTGCAAGGCGCGGCTATAATCAGAGAACTCCACACTTACGGTCAGCTCCACCCGCTTGAAACTAAAAATGAGCGGAGTCAAAGTCCACTCATATCCCCTCAACATAAAGGACTTGGGAAGAAATTAATGAAGGAGGCGGAAAAAATTGTTTGTACTGAGTTTAACCGCGGTCTTAAAAAAGAATTTGGAAATTCGCATGTACCAATTCGCGTTGCCGAAGCCCGAACAAAGCGAGGACTTAGGCGGGCTATTCGCATATCTAAAATTGCGGTGATTTCGGGAATTGGAGCTCGCCACTACTATCAAAAATTAAACTATAAGCTAAAAAATACTTATATGCTCAAACTCCTTTAGTTTTGAGTAGCTCAAGGGGTAGAAAAGAACTGCCGCTATTCTCCGAGCTGTTTTTTAACTTTATCAATCACCTC
>PCWD01000031.1:0-3998 GCA_002787255.1 Parcubacteria group bacterium CG11_big_fil_rev_8_21_14_0_20_39_14
TCCAGAGGTAAAAGAAGTCGCGAGCCCACGCTGATTACCGCTGATAATATTTTCAGCGTAAATCAGCGTAGGCGGCTTCATCTATTCTGTTTGCTATCTAGAGAACCAAAATAGCCGCCCAGTCCGAACGAAGTGAGGACGATCAGCGTAAATCAGCGAAGAACAAAAGTGTTACCGATGTCCTCATATTGTACATGTATTTAAATAGTCGATTAAATTTACACGTTTATTAACTTAACATCCGAAATTATGAACGAACAATTTGAATCTATAAAATCTCCGGAGAAATCTGCAGAGCAACTTTATGAAGAATTAAATCAAGCTTTTGATGAATTCATGAAACTAATAGACCAAGTCCATGAGCTTGAAGTGAAAGCAGGCAAAGATGGTTTATCAAGGGAAGAGTTTGAATCTATAGTGGATGAACGTAATAGATTAGCCGCCCAACGTGATGAGAAATGGGAAGATGTAAAAAAATTAGAAGAAGAGTGGAACATGGCAGAGGATAGGGAAATATCGAAATTAGAGAAAGAGTATAAGAAATTAGAGGAATAAAAAATTAAAAAATTATTTCTCTTCGTCTCTCTTCGTCCAAATTTCGCCGACTTTTCTATCATAAAAATAATGAGGTCGGCGAAACTTCTCATGTCCCGAACGTTGTCCCACCCGTTCCCATACCGAACCCCAAAGGAGAACGTGAAGCGTTCCCTACGGGGCGTAGCAGAGAAGCGAAGTCCCGTACTAAACAAAAAATTTATATCGAATGGAGTTATGTTGTGGCGACTATACTGGAGTTGTCCCACCTCTTCCCATTTCGAACAGAGAAGTGAAATACTCCAAGGCCGATGATAGTGGGTTTTCCTGCGAAAGTAGGTAGTTGCCACAAGATAACTTCATTTTTTGTTTTAGTACGGGATGAAATAGTCCAAGGCCGATGATATTGCCACTCGGTGAGAAAGTAGGTAGTCCCCATTAATTAGGCGCGATTTTTTTGTTGAATAAAACTATCTAAGTTGAACCCTGAGAGTCAAACATTGATAGTTTTAAAACCTCAATAGTTTTAAATCCGCAGAATACTTTATTTGCGGGTTTTGATTAAAAAATCAAGGCAATAAAATAGCGCGATAGCGCTACATTGTTGCCAAAAAATTGTTGCCAAAAACTTGACAGATAATATTATATCCTCCATAATACGATATTGAACTTTGAAATTTCACCTAAGGGAGGTTTTTGGTGATTAAAAAAATAGGTTCGGTTTTGCTTGCTTTGATTTTGACAACAATTCTAAGTTTTTCCGGATTAATTTCAACCGTAGAAGCTGAAGAGAATGTTAATGCTAAAATAGCTGATTGGACATTTATGCTTTATGCCTTTGGGGACAACAATCTTTGTGCCTTTACGGTTGAGAAATTGGATGAGCTTGAATTATTGGATTATTCATCGGGCAGAGTTAAAATTATTTGCTTTTTTGATGACTTGCAGTCAGGAGCCAAAATTTATGAAATAGTTCAGGATGATACTCCCTCAACCATTAATTCTAAGGTTTTGAAAGACCTGGGCGAAGTTAATATGGGCGACCCCGATGTTTTGTTAGATTTTCTGACTTTTTCTGGGAGTAATTTTCCGGCTGCTCATTATGGACTAATAATTTTAGGTCATGGAAATCCAACCTGGGGCCTGGGACCCGATGAGCACTTGGGTTCAATAATGGCAAAAAAGAGCAGTGGTATTCTGACGCTTGGAGAGCTTAAGATAACGCTTAAAGCATTTAAGACGGGAACCGACATTACCCTTGACATTATTGGTTTTGACGCTTGTTTGATGGGGACTTTTGAAGTAGCCTCGGTTTTGAAGGATTACGCTAACATAATGATTGCTTCGCCGACGGTTATGCACACCGAAACCTGGGCCGATGTCCATATCTTTTTGTCTCTTTTGAAAGACCCGGCAAAAAGTCCGGAAGATTTTGCCAAAAAAGTGGTTGAAGATAGTTTGATACAGATGATTATAGATGAAGAGGGTTATTGGCAGCCCCCGACTCGCTATTTAATAGCAGTCGATCTTTCCTATATTCCGGAAATCATAGATGCTTTTTCCCGGTTGAATTCTGCTCTCATATCCCAACTTCAAGCTTCGCCCGAGTCAGCGCTTGATTTCGATAAAGCAGTAATGGAAAGCAATAAGTTTGCCGGCATTCATTCTCCCCAGTGTCATTTAGGCCTCTGGACATTGGACATTTTGGTCTTTGCCAAATCATTGCAAGCATTAGATTGTTCCGAGATTAAAGATAAAGCCGATAAGCTCCGGGAGGTTTTAGAAAGAGCCACTATTGCCGAGCCCGGTAAAGCAAATTATTTTAGAAGTTTTTCTGTTTATGCTTCAGATACAAGTGTTGATTGCATAAACGATTTTAATACCAAGACAAAAACGAATGAGTATCTGAAAGAATATAGAATTGCGATGGAAAAGATAAAATCAAAAGAAGAGCCGTCAGAAAAATCATTTCGGGATAAAGCCGGGAACTGGTTTGAAAAATGGTGGCTCACGGCGCTTATAGCAATAAGCGCCTTAATCATCGCAGGTTTTATATTTAAAAAAGCGCAGTTCTTTAAAAAAAGCTGACAAAAGATAAAGACAATAAACCCGCAAAATAAACTATTTTGCGGGTTTTAAACTACAAACTTTTGTTTCCCCGAGCTGGCTAAAAAGATGGTTTTTTGATAGAATTAAGTAATGAGAACAGGTATTGCGACAGTTCCGTTGGATTACGGCAGATGCCCCTATTGGCTTTTTGAAAGGATGAGAAAGTTGGCTCGGGGCATAACCATGGCAATTGTTGAGGAATTCGGGCCGGAGGAGTTTTTAAAAAGAATTTCTGACCCGGTTTGGTTTCAGTCTTTGGGCTGTGTTTTGGGATTTGATTGGAATTCATCGGGACTTACCACAACGACATTAGGCGCCCTGAAATCAGGGATCTGGGGGATGGAAAATGAACTTGGGATTTTCATTTGCGGCGGGAAAGGCAAAACTTCCAAAAAAACGCCGGAGCAAATTCAGGACTGGGGAGAATTTTTGGGTCTGTCTTTGTCGCAGATTGACAGTTTGATTTATGCCAGCAAAATGTCTGCCAAGGTTGATAGTTCGGCCCTGCAAGATGGATTTCAGATTTATCACCATAATTTAATTTTTTCCAAGAGCGGGCGTTGGACAGTGGTCCAGCAGGGAATGAATACGGTTTTCCAGAAGGCCCGGCGATACCATTGGTTATCGGATAATATAATAAACCCTCCGGCAATTTCAGGGTATAATTTTATTGAAGAACCCCATTCGGGCATTATTTCCCAGATAAAAGTTAAACCCTTAAATCTAACCGCCAAAGAAAGCGATGAGAACCGGAAAATTTCTACTTTGTTAGTTAAAGAAGAACCCAAAACTTTTTTGAATAACCTGGCTTTAATTGAAAGAAAAAACAAGGGGCAAATGACTTTTATGGAATTAAATAATATTGAGTTTTATCATCACCATGTTTTGCGCGAAACATTCAATTTAAAAAGACTGGAAAAGGTTGTATTTTTGGCCCACGAGCAAAATCCCCAGAATTTTGAACAACTTTTATTTTTAAAAGGAATTGGTCCAAGAACAATTAGGGCATTATCTCTGGTTTCGGAATTGATTTACGGGGCAAAGCCGTCTTACGAGGACCCGGCAAGATATTCCTTTGCTCATGGCGGAAAGGATCATGTTCCGTATAGCGTGGATTTACCCATTTATTCGCAAACTATAGAAATTTTAGAAAAAGGGATAAAGCGAGCAAAAATAGAAAATAAAGAAAAAAACTCCGCAATTAAAAGATTAAGAAATTTATCAAGTAATAAACTCGATGCGTAATAAAAATGGCAGGCTCTTTACGCGAAACCGACCCCGATAGTACAAATCCTGACGGATTTGACTACGGGGCGAGAATAATCGCAGAACAAACTTTTATGGATTTGCTTGCC
>PCWD01000031.1:4016-7110 GCA_002787255.1 Parcubacteria group bacterium CG11_big_fil_rev_8_21_14_0_20_39_14
GAATTTGTAGTACCGGGGCGCGAAACAAGGCGGCTGCAAAGGTTTGTGGCAATATAAAGTTCGGCGAAGCCGCCTACGTAAAACCCACGCGAAAATTATTACGCACTATCTTTATAAAAGTTGTTGCTAAATAAAAATTTATTCGAAGAAATGAACTTAAATTACGAACAAAAATCTAATTAAACAACATCTTTACTTTTAGATTCCTATAAAAAAGGAGATATAGGAGTCGGAGCAACTGGAAAAATTTGTGATTGGGATATTTGTCAGAAAATAGTCACTTCAGCAAAAATTCCGGTTATCCTAGCTGGCGGCTTAGGTCCCGATAATGTACTTGAAGCGATAAAAAAAGTTAGACCGGATGGTGTAGATTCAAAAATTAAAACAGATAAAGCCGATGAAAAGGGAAAAGATTTACAAAAAGTAAAAGAGTTTGTTAGAATTGCTAAATCTTTTGAATAATTTTTATGAAAAACTATTCTTCCAAAAGAGCCAAAAAAGGGAAAACTGCTTATCGCACGCCATCGCCATTTATTTATCAATCAGTTATTAAAGATTACCGAAGAAGATTTGTTCTTCCCAGAAAGAAAAAACCAACCAGGTAGGTGGTTCCTCTATTTCAAATTTTGTAATTGTTTGTTATGTCCGGTAATACAACCTCGATCGGGCACACTCGATCGGGCATACGCCCAATATTGTCGCCATTGGCGACAAGTCGAGGTTGATATACTGGGTATGCTAAAATTATGAGCAAAGTAAAAAATAGGCAATTAGTCCTTCAGGGCAAATTAAAAATTGATTGGGCAGAAGAGAATATGCCGGTTTTAATGTCAATCAGAAAAAGGTTTTTTAAAGAAAAACCCCTGAAAGGTTTTAAAATTGGCTGTTGTTTGCATGTAACAAAAGAAACAGCGGTTCTGGCAAAAACTCTGAAAGCCGGCGGAGCAAAAGTGGGCCTTTGCGGTTCAAACCCCCTATCTACCCAGGACGATGTGGCGGCCGCTCTCTCAGGGGAGGGAATTAATATTTTTGCCTGGCGCGGACTAAATAATAAAGAATATTATTGGTGTTTAAATAAGGTTTTGGATATCGCTCCGAATATTACGATGGATGATGGGGGAGATTTGGTTAGCGCGGTTCATTCCAAAAGAAAAGAACTTATTAAAAACATAATTGGCGGAACAGAAGAAACAACCACCGGGGTTATAAGATTTAGAGCAATGGAGAAAGACGGGGTTTTAAAATATCCGATAGTTGCTATTAACGACGCTTATACTAAATATCTATTTGACAACAGGTATGGAACAGGCCAATCAACGATAGACGGAATATTGAGAGCAACCTCTGTTTTAATTGCCGGAAAAAATTTTGTGGTCTGCGGCTACGGTTGGTGCGGAAAAGGAATCGCTCTGCGAGCTAAAGGCATGGGAGCCAATGTTATTGTTGTAGAAATCAATCCAACCCGAGCCCTTGAAGCCGTCATGGATGGGTTCCGGGTAATGCCAATGAGGGAGGCGGCAAAAATTGGAGATATATTTGTGACCGCGACCGGCGGCAGGGATATAATCAGAAAGGAACATTTCCTAAAAATGAAAACAGGAGCGATTGTCGCAAATTCCGGCCATTTTAATGTGGAGATAAATTTAGAGGCTCTTAAAAAATTAACAAAGAAGAAAAAAGAAATCCGGGAAAATGTTCAGGAGAATCAATTAAAAAATGGCAGAAAAATTTATTTGCTTGCCGAGGGTCGTTTGGTCAATTTAGCGGCGGCCGAGGGGCATCCGCCGGAAGTGATGGATATGAGCTTTTCCAACCAGGCTTTGGTTGTTGAATGGTTGATAAAAGAAACCCGGAAATTAAAACCCCAGGTCTATAAAGTGCCGGCTGAAATTGATAATTTGGTTGCCAAACTAAAACTTGCGGCTCTCGGTGTCAAAATTGATAAATTGAGTCCGGCGCAGAAAAAATATTTAGAAAGCTGGCAGGAAGGCACCTAAAGTGAAAATATCAAATATCAAATATCTAATATCCAATATCAAATATCTAATATCTAATATCTAATATCCAATATCCAATATGTATTCTACCGAAGGTATCGTGCTCAAAGAAAAAGATTTTGGCGAAGCAGACCGCTTTTTTACGCTTTTTACCAAAGATTTTGGGAAAATTAAAGTGATGGCTAAGGGCGTTAGAAAGATAAAGGCGAAACTTCGGGGAGGGCTGCAGCTTTTCCATTATATTTATTTGGAATTTGTTCAGGGGAAATATTTTTATACAGCAATTGAGGCTGTAAACATCAACACATTTTTGACTTTAAGAAACGAGCCTGAAAAATTAAAAGCTCTTTTTTATATTTCCGAGCTCTTGGCAAAATTGGTCAAAGAAGAAAGAGACGAAAGAATCTGGCTTTTGTTTTTGAAAATTTTTAAAAAAATGGAAGAATCCAAATTTAGCGGTTCAAGACTTGAACTTCTTTTGCGATATTTTGAATGGAACCTGCTTGATATTTTGGGGTATCACCCCGAACTTTATAATTGTGTTAATTGTGGAGTGAAATTAAGAGAGGGCAAGCCCCCACACCATAACGAGGACAAGTTGCCGAAGGTGACTAAATTGACGGAGTCGGTCCCTGTTTGGTGTGGGGGCAAGCTTTATTTTAGCGCTGGCGAGGGCGGAATTTTATGCGGATTTTGCAAAAACAAAGACAGGGAAGCCCGGGAAATTGAACTTGACGCCATTAAAATTTTGCGGCTGATTTTGGGCCGCAAAAAGGAAATTTTAGAAAAATTAAAAATTAATATTCAGGAAAGCGGGCTTACCCGCTCAAATTTTTTGGAGCAAAACTTGGACGGGCTTAAAAAAATCACTCAATATTATTTGCAATACCTTTTAGAAGAGAAGATTGAACCGGTCTAAAAGACTTTGTTCAATTGGCCTTTTAGTTTTGCCCCCCTGGGTTTTTTGTTATAATAAGAAGTAGAGAGATTTAAAAAAATGGGAGCGTTGAATAATTCAGCGTTGTTCAGCGTAGCTATCAGCGTTTCTTCAGCGTTATTAAGGTTTTTACGCTGAACTTACGCTGAACAAAACGCTG
>PCWD01000031.1:7140-36894 GCA_002787255.1 Parcubacteria group bacterium CG11_big_fil_rev_8_21_14_0_20_39_14
GAAAACATGAGAAGTTATATTAAAATTGGAATAGCGGTATTTATTGTTGCTTTGATTTTGGTTGGTTTTTTCTTTTTTCGGGGCGGGGAGAAAGAATTTTCAATAAATGATATTAGTTTTAAGCTTGCATCTCCCAAAGAGACCGAAGCTGGCGAGCCTCAAGACTTTGAAGTTCTTTGCAAAAATAAAAGCAGTAAGGCTTTAGAAAACCTGAAGCTGACATTAGAATACTCCCCGGGAATCTTGGATGCAAAGACCGGTTTGCCGCCAACCCCCCTTTTTAATTTTGACAGTATTCCGGCAGGCGGGGAAAAAAAACAGGAATTAAAATTGAGCTTATTTGGCAAAAAAGATGATTTGAAAGAAATTAAAGCAAAATTGGAATTTACTCCAAGGACCCATGAAAAAACCTACACCCTTGAAGCTTTTTCAAAAACTCTGCTCAGTTCAGTTCCTTTGTTTTTGAAATTTAACATTCCTTCCCAGGTTGCCGGCGGTCAGAAAATGGCTTTCTCTTTTTTGTATGTTTCTAAATCAAAACATACCTTTCCCGGCTTTGCGGCAAAAGCAACCTATCCGGAAAGTTTTCAGTTTTTGAACTCCAATCCTCTTCCAAAAAAAGAAAATAATCTTTGGTCTTTGGGGGATTTGGAAGCCGGGAAAGAGGGCCTGGTTTCAATAGGGGGCAATATTCAGGGAATCAAAGAGGAAAACAAAAAGTTTAAGATAGAATTAGGAATAATGACAGAGGAGCAATTTTTGCCGATTTTTGAAGAAGAAGGAACAACTAAAATTATAGAGACCTTTCTTTCTCTTGAGCAGCTTATAAACGACAAGCCGGAATATTCTGCCGATATCGGAGAAGTTTTAAACTTCACAATAAAATATAAAAATAATACCGAGGAAAAATTAAGAGAAGTTTTTATTAGCGCGAATTTAAAGTGCGACAACTTCGGAGATGAATTTATTGAGTGTCTTAACTGGAAGGAACTGCAGGTGGCAGGTGGAGAATTTGACGGATTTACAAAGACCCTCTTTTGGAGAGCAAGCGGCTCTCCTCAGCTTCAGGAGCTTTATCCAGGCGAGGAGGGAGAGGTAAAATTTTCTATTGTGGTTAAAGACAGGCTGCCCATAAAATCTCCGGAGCATAAAAACTTTATCATAGAATCTCGGGCAAAAATTGATATAAATCCTCAATATGTTCCCTTATCTTTAGCTGGATTTGAAATCGGCAATGAATCTGTTTTTATAACAAAAATTAACACTAAATTGCTTTTTGACGCAAAGGGATATTATAATCACTCAGAGCTTAAAAATTCAGGCCCCGTGCCGCCAAAAGTTGGCGAAGTTACCACTTATACGATTGTCTGGAAATTAGACAATCTCTTCAATGATTTATCCGAAGCAGTTGTTGAAGGAAATTTGCCGTCCAATGTTGTCTGGTTGAGAAAAGTTTTCCCGGAGGATGCTAGCATAAAATATGAAAATTTTACCGGAAGAATAACTTGGGAAATTGGGGAGATGGAAGCCGGGACAGGAATTGTTTTGCCAAAAAAGGAAGTAGCTTTTCAGGTAGCTGTGCAGCCAACCAAAGATTTAATAAGAAAATCCGTTGATTTATTGAGAGACATAAAGGTTACGGCCAAAGATTCTTTTACCGATAAAGTTTTGACAGTAAAAAGTAAAAAGATTACCACTGACATTCCCGATGATTTTATTGTTGAGAAACAGGGGGAGGTTGTGCCATAATGAAATCAAAAATCAAAAATCAAAAATGATAATGAGTGTTCAAAATTTTCTTTCAGAAAATTTCGAAACTATATAGCTTTTTTATTTTTAATTTTTTATTTTGACTGAGCGAAGCGAAGGAACATGAGTGATTTAATGGAAAAAATAGTATCACTTTGTAAACGCCGGGGATTTATTTTTCCTTCCTCGGAAATTTACGGCGGTTTTAGGTCCTCGTATGATTTCGGTCCCCTGGGCGTAGAATTGAAAAATAACATCAAGAAGGCATGGTGGGATGAAATGATAAAAAATCACGATGATATCGCGGGTTTAGATGCCTCAATTTTAATGTCGCCGAAAGTTTGGGAGGCATCCGGCCATTTAAGCGCCGGGTTTGCCGACGAGTTGGTTGAATGCAAAGAGTGCCATAAGCGCTTTAGAAAAGATTTTCTTGAGGAGAACAAATGTCCGGATTGCCAAGGAGAATTAACTGAACCCAGAAAGTTTAACTTAATGATGAAAACTTTTGCCGGGCCGGTTGAGGACGAGGCGGCTGTCACATATCTGCGGGCCGAAACCTGCCAGGGAATTTATATGAATTATGAGAATGTTTTAAATTCGATGCGACTTAAAATTCCCTTTGGAATCTGCCAGATTGGCAAGGCATTTCGGAACGAAATCAATCCAAAAGATTTTATTTACCGAACCCGGGAATTTGAGCAAATAGAGATGCAGTGGTTCTGCAGACCATCGCGAATAAACGCGAATTCTGCTCGCCTTGTTTCGCGGGGCTCACTCGCGAATAAAACGCGAATAGAAGAATGGGGGACGGACGAATGGTTTGAATATTGGAAGAAAGAAAGAATGAAATGGTATTTAGATTTGGGAATCAAAAAAGAAAATATCCGCTTTCGGGAGCATGTAAAAGACGAACTTGCCCATTACGCCCAAAAAGCCGTTGATGTAGAATATAAATTTCCTTTTGGCTGGAAAGAAATTGAGGGAATACATGACAGGGGAGATTGGGATTTATCAAATCACTCAAAATACAGCGGCAAGGATTTAAGTTATTTTGACGAGGAAGCCAAGGAAAAATATATTCCCCACATCATTGAAACTTCGGGCGGCGTTGACAGGAGTTTGCTCGCTTTTTTAATTGACGCTTATGAGGAAGTGAAGGGAGCCAGGACAAAAACAACCAAAGCCAGTAAAGAAGAAGAGATTGTTTTACATCTTGATAAAAGGTTGGCGCCGATTAAAGTAGCAGTTTTGCCTTTAGTGAGAAATAAAGAAGATTTAGTTAAAAAAACTAAAGAGATTTATCAATTATTAAAAACTTATTTTATTTGCCAATATGACGAGGTTGGCTCAATCGGCAGAAGATATCGCCGGCAGGATGAGATTGCAACGCCATTTTGTATTACGGTTGACTTTGAGACTTTAAAGCAGGATGATGTTACTGTCCGCGACCGCGACACAATGAAACAGGAAAGAATAAAAATTAATGAATTGGTAAAAACCTTAAAAGAAAAATTAGAAAATTAAAGGTCGAAGATAAAAAAACCCAAATTACAAAATTCAAATGCCAAATCAATGCCAAATGACTAAATACCAAAAATTATTTTTAAAATTTGGATTTGAGATTTCATTTGACATTTGAGTTTTGACATTTGTGATTTTAAGGTATATGGCTTTAATTAAAGTAAAAGAAATTATTGGAACTTCCCCCGATTCTTTTGAGGATGCTATAAAGGATGCGATATCGCAGCTGTCCGAGTTGAGAGAAAATGTTACCGGGCTTGATATTATCGGAGCAACTGTTGAGGTTAATGATGGAAAAATTGTTGAGTACAAGGTGAATGCCAAATACGCCTACAGATGGGAAAAGGAACTTAATAAATAAAACTCCGCGAATTACAAGCAAATTTTAAGCGAATGGAAGGCAAATAAATTAGGTTATCAGCTTATTATTTGCTCCGGTTTCGCTTTTTATTAGCGAGAAAAAGTTTGTTTTACAAGAAGACAGAATTTGGCAATGGTTTGCGTTTAATCACTGTTCCCCTAAAGGATATTAAAACAGCGGCAATTTTAATATTGGTAAAAACCGGAAGTGTTTACGAAAAAAAGCGGGAAAATGGTATTTCTCATGTTTTGGAGCATATGTTGTTTAAGGGAACGAAGAAACGTCCACATACCATAAACATAGCCAGGGAATTAGACAGCGTGGGGGCAAAATTTAATGCTTTTACAGGTAAGGAATTTATGGGTTTTTATACCATGGTTAACAGTCGGCATTTGGATATTGGTTTGGATGTTTTGTCTGATATATTTTTGAATTCAAAGTTGGAGAAAATTGAACTTGAGAGAGAAAAAAAAGTAATTATTGAAGAAATAAAGATGTATTATGATACACCAATGCGCCACATTGAAGATTTGTGGGAAAATTTATTATATGGCGACCAGCCGGCTGGTTGGGACATTGCCGGAACAAAAGAAAATGTTCAAAAAATGAATCAAGAGAGCTTAAAAGGATATTACTCTTCTCAATTTGTGGCTTCAAGTACGGTTATTGTTCTGGCTGGAAAATTTGAAAAGACCGGAGTTCCTAAAAAAATCGGAGATTCTTTTTCCAAAATGAAAATCGGTCTGCCAAGAAAAATACCAAAAACTCAAGAAAAACAAAACAAACCTCAATATTTATTGGAGCATAGAAAAACCGACCAGACTCATTTGATTTTGGGAACAAGGGCTTACAACGTTTTTCATCCTGACAAATACGCTCTCTCAATTTTGGCGGCAATTTTAGGCGGCAATATGAGCTCGCGTCTTTTCACTTCTATCAGAGAAAGAAGGGGCCTGGCTTATTATGTTCATACTTTAGGCGGAAGTCATTCTGACAGGGGTTATTTGGCAACCTCAGCCGGGGTGGAGCATCAAAAATTAGAAAAAACAGTCAAGCTCATTTTAAAAGAATATAAAAGAATAATTGATGATGTTACCGAAGATGAACTAAACAGGGCCAAGGAATTTTTAAAAGGCAGGTTTTTGATTGAATTGGAGGGTCCGGATGATTACGGTTTTTTTGTCGGGGGGGAAGAAATTACCATCGGAGAGATTTTAACTCCGGAAGAAAAATGCGCCAAAATAGACAAAGTAATGTTGGGGGACTTAAAAAGAGTGGCTAAAGATATTTTTAGAGCGGAAAAATTAAATTTAGCCGTAATCGGCCCCCACAAAAACAAGAATAAGTTTCAAAAACTATTGGGGTTTTAGGAAAATATAATTGTTCAACAGTTTCATAAACATGAACATATCTTTTAAATCAATATCAAAAGTTGCTTTAGTTGTCCTGGCTTTTTGGATTTCCTGGAAAATTTGGGATATTTTAGCCGGCGTTTTTTTAGCCCTTGTTTTTGCTTCAGTGGTTGAAGGAGGAGTCGGGGCTTTAAGAAAAATTAAAATTCCCCGAATTCCCGCCGTAATTTTAATTTATTTAACAGGCTTTGCTGTTTTATATTTTGCTTTTTATTCTTTGATTCCGCCTTTAGTCAATGAGATTGGGCAATTTTCGGCAAATTTTCCTAAATATTTTGAAAATTTTTTGGTTCAATTTGAAGGAGCAAAAGATTTTTTTATAGAATATGGCGGCAGTCCGGAAACTATTCAGGATGCCCTGGAGGCCTTAAGCAGGAAAATAGCCGAACTTGTTTCCAGTATTCCTATGTTTCTTTCTTCAATTTTTGGGGGATTGGCAACCGCCTTTTTAATTATCACCATTTCTTTTTTTCTTTGCCTGGAAAAAGGCGGAGTTGAAAAACTTCTTGGATTTTTTACCCCTAAAAACCATCGGGAAAGTTTTATTCAACTTTTAATTATTTCCCAGAAAAAAATGCAGGATTGGTTTAGGGGTCGGATTTTTTCAGCCGTAATTGTTGGGACGCTGGTTTATTTGGGACTTTGGTTGATGGGAGCAGAGTACAGGATTACTTTATCTTTGGTAGCCGCTCTTTTTGAGATATTTCCCGTTATTGGTCCCTGGCTGGCCGGCATCATTGGGGTAATAGTTGTATCTTTACAGTCGTTATATTTGGGATTTTTTACCGCTGTTTTATATGCGGCCGCCGGGTTAATAGAGGGAAACTTGATTACCCCGATAGTGATGCGCAAAATAGTGGGGATAAACCCGATAATAGTAATAATCGTTTTATTTGTTGGAGCAAGGCTCGGAGGGATTTTAGGAATCCTAATTGCTATTCCTCTAACCGCAATAATAATTGAGGTTATCAATGATTTCAGAAAAAAGCGAGGACTAGAATCACTGCGAAATGACTAATTCCTAAATTCTAATTCCCAATAAAATCCCAAATGTCAAATGACTAATGTCTAAATCCGTTTTGATTAGACATTTAGGAATTAGGCATTTTGTTAGAAATTAGGATTTTGGAATTAGGAATTTTTATATGTCCGTTCTTTATATTGTTGCCACTCCCATTGGAAATTTAGAGGATATTTCAAAACGAGCCCTCCGGATATTGTCGGAGGTTGATTTAATTTTGTGCGAAGACACAAGACAAACTCAAAAATTACTCAATTTTTATAAAATAAAAACTCCAACTTTGAGTTATCACCAGCATAGTAAATTAAAAAAGGTGGATTATATTTTAGACCTTTTGAGTCAGGGGAAAAATTTAGCTTTAGTTTCTGACGCCGGCACTCCGGGGATTTCCGACCCCGGCAGCAAATTAATCAATTTAGCAATGGAGCAGTTTAACAATATAACAATTATTTCCATTCCCGGTTCCTCTGCCCTTACTGCCGCTGCTTCTGTTTGCGGATTTCCGATGGATAAATTTTTGTTTTTAGGCTTTCCGCCTCAAAAGAGAAAGCGGAAAAAATTCTTTGAAAAGGTTTTGCGAGCGGAATACCCGGTAATTTTTTATGAGTCACCATATAGGATAATGAAAACATTGAGAGAACTCAATTTAACAATAAAACAATTTAACAATATAACAATTTCAATTGTAGTATGTCGGGAACTGACCAAAAAGTTTGAAACGATTTATCGGGGAACAATTGAGGAAGTAATCGGGCGGTTGGAAAAAGAAAAAATCAGGGGGGAGTTCGCTGTAATAGTTAACCCCGTTGATTTACCCCGTTGATTTACTCTGAAAAAACCGAGCAAACCCAAAAAGCCCTCAAGGGCTTTTTGGGTTAAATCTTGGGATTTTCTGTTTTCTCCTCTTTTTTGATTTCTTCCCCGGGGGGATTCTGGACAACAGCCGCATTCACAATATTCAGACCGGGAAAGGAGACAGACTGGTCAATCAGAGAAATAACATAACAATCCCGTTTTGCAAAAATTGTTTCTTCATTCTTTCCAAGAATGTTGTTGACTTGAGCCAATGGCTGGCCGGTTTTGACAAACTGGCCCGGCTTCACAAAATATTCAATTATCCCCGCTTCATTACAGACGATGTCTTCGGTTATCTCCAATCTACATTCAGTTTTTATCTTGGTTTCTGAAATCCAAGGCGCCTCCTCAAGGGAAATCATATTAAAGTGGGCTAAGATGTTTTTTATACCCCTGACTCCGATTCTGACAAAACTTTCATAAATAACATTTGGTCCTCCCAATTCTGTCAAAAAAGCCGGAATTTGAGCCCTATTTGTGAGAGCGGCTGTTAAACTTTTATCCAGATTATATTTTTTATACCCCTCAATTTCAATATCGTGGGTTACTGTAACTCCAAACTTTTCAGCTAAAGCCCAGCTTTTTTCGAGAGTTTCAACGATTCCGGATTTTGTTCCAATGGGCCTATCAACAATTATGTAAGGAATGGAATTTAAGGTGTCGGAGTGCAAATCAATGACCAAATCAGGTTTGGTTTCCACAATACTATTAAATATGGTCCTGCCCAGACGTTCGGTAGTATTGCCGGTATCATCGCCGGGGAAATTTCTATTAATATCCTCTCCGTCATAAGGATTTTCTCGCTTCACCATTTCAAATCCAAGGGGGTTTATTACCGGAGCGGCATAAACAGCGCCTATTTTAAGGGGGTTTCGCTTCAAAAAATTAAAAATTCTCTGGATAACTCTAATGCCGGTTACCTCATTTCCATGGGTAGCTCCACAAAGCCAAATAGTCGGGCCGGGCTCTTTTGCCCTTTCAATTAAAATTGGCAGCCTTCTTTCTGATAAATCTATCCCCTTTAAAATGCCAATGTATTTTATCTCCATAACATCACTATATCAGAAATTGCCATCCAAAACAACCAAAAAGCAACACCCCACTTGCCTCTGGCAAGTGGGGACCTGTTCCGGCAAGGCTTTATTGGGCCAAAGGGAAATTAGGGATGCGCGCAATTTTCTTCCAGGACGACAATTGCCTTTCGATTTCAGAATAACTTTGCCAGAAAGGCGCGCGTTCCATTTTCCCACAAAACCAAAACTACCCCTATTAAGTTTATTCTTCTTTATAATAGCGGCGAAAAATTACTTCGCAAAGAACATTTAGTTGATTTCGTAAGTAATCGTTACCGAAACGGAAATTTTGTTTTCTCCAGTTTCTATCTGAGGCGCCTCAGGAGCAGCTCCCCCCATTGCTTTTTCCATTGCGTATCCATATTCGTAAAAACGCGGGGTTGAAAAACTTTCGTTAAAATTGGTGATTTTAACCAAGTTCACTCCAAGTTGCGAAGCCAATTCTCTTGCCTTTTCCCTGGCTTTTTTTATCGCCTGCCCTCTTGCCTGCTTTTTCAAATTGTCCTCGTTGTCAATGGTAAACTGCAAATTGCCGACCTCATTGGCTCCGGTATCGGTCGCCTTTTGAATAATGTCTCCAATTTTTTCCATATCCCTTATTTTTACTTCCAGGGATTGAGTTATTTCATAACCCATCAGTACTCTTTTCCCCTCGGGGGGACAGGGATAGAGATCGCAAGCAGTTTCTTTAAGCCAATCATAACGCGGATAAATGCTAAAATTGGTTGTTTTTAAATCCGCCGTTTTTATTCCTTCGGCCTTCATAGAATCAATAACTTTGTTCATTTTTGCGGTGTTCTCGCCGAGTGCCCTGGCAACAGTCTTTGCTTCCGTCAAAACAGAAAAAGTGGTTATGGCCAGGTCCGGTTTGGCATATATTTCACCGGTATCAGAAACCGTGATTGTATTTCTTGATTCAATATCCTGACCAATGTATTTTCCCTGTTTAACTCTGTTCTGAATATCAACAAGCATCAAGACCGTAAAAACCACCAAAAATAAATCAAGGACGATGGCGAATGCAATGTCTTTTGTTCTTTTAAATTTATTTATCTCCGGGGTATCCATAATTGTATAATTGTATTTTTTTCGTTTTTTTATTTTCGACCTTTGCGCGCAGGCGCTCGCTCCTTCTGGGCTCGCGCGCTATTTTATTTGATTGAATCGTCGACTTTGCTTTCCACTGTTTATTTTAGCAGAAAATTATTTATTTGACACTATCAGGCAGATTATTTCTCATTTTCTAAAAAATGGGGGGCTGGGGCAAAAAATTGGCGGGGGGGTTGACAATTGTTCTGGGTTTTTTAATATATAAATTAGCACTCGGTTATTCAGAGTGCCAAAAACTAAAATTCGTAGCCGAAACTGATAACCCGTTTCGGTTTCGGGAAAAAGGTCGAGACCACTTACATGCTTCGCATGTTCCTACGAATTAATACGAACTTTAAACGAATTCCCCGATTGCCAAATACGAATTTACGAATTTGGGCAATCGGCTACGAATCACTTAAATAATTCGTATCCGAAACTGTAAACCCGCCCCGTTAGATAAGGGGTAAACATCTAACGGGGTGAATATATTCGTACTCCAGTTTCGGGTATATTCGTAAAAGATTCGTAATTTCGTAGGAGTTTAATATGAGAATCAAACCGCTTTCTGACCATATTTTATTAGAAACCGTTGAAGAAAAAACCGATTCCGGAATCATTCTTCCCGAAAGCGCGGAAAAAGAAAAACCGGAACAGGCAAAAGTAGTGGCGGTCGGACCGGGCAAATTAGATGAAAACGGCAAGCGAGTTCCCATGGAGGTTAAAAAAGGAGATAGGGTTCTTTTTAAGAAATACGGACCTGATGAAATAAAGGTTGGCGATAAAGAATACTTAATTGCTAAAGAAGAAGACGTCCTCGCCATTCTTGAATGAATTCAAGAATGGCAAATCCGAAATCCTAAATCCGAAATCCTAAACAAACTCTAATGACCGAAACTCCAAATTCCAAACCAAGTATGTTTAGGTATTGGAAAATTAGAATTTAGAATTTGTTTAGAATTTAGATATTAGAATTTAGAATTTAAACTAATATGGCGAAACAAATTAAATATTCCGAAGAGGCTCGGCAAAAAATGAAACAGGGGGCTGATAAATTGGCTAATGCCGTTAAGGTAACCTTGGGTCCGAAGGGTCGAAATGTTGTTCTGGATAAAGGATTTGGCGCCCCAACCATTACCAATGATGGTGTTACTATCGCTAAAGAGGTTGAACTTTCTGATAAAATAGAGAATTTGGGCGCGGAAATTGTTAAAGAAGTGGCTGAAAAAACCAATGATTTGGCAGGAGACGGCACAACTACCGCCGCTTTACTTGCTCAATCCATTATTGGAGAGGGACTGAAAAATGTAACAGCCGGCGCCAATCCTCTGGCAATTAAAAAAGGACTGGATAAAGGATTTAAAGCCGTGGTTGATTCGTTAAAGGAACTTTCCAAACCTGTTGTCGGCAAAGAGGAAATTGCTCAAGTGGCAACTGTTTCAGCTGAAAATCCGGAAATCGGCAATTTAATTGCCGAGGTAATGGATGAGGTTGGTAAGGATGGAGTTGTGACTGTTGAGGAATCAAAAACTTTCGGCCTCCAGAAAGAAATTGTCAAAGGGATGCAGTTTGATAAAGGGTACATTTCTCCTTATATGATTACCGATGTTGAAAGAATGGTTGCCGAATATGAAGATGCCAGGATTTTAATTACCGATAAAAAAATCGCCTCATTGCAGGAAATTTTGCCGATTCTTGAAAAAGTTGCCCAGAGTGGAAAAAAAGAACTAATAATCATTGCTGATGAGGTTGAGGGAGATGCTCTGGCAACTTTGGTTATTAATAAACTTCGGGGCACTTTTAACGCTCTGGCGATTAAGGCCCCGGGATTTGGCGATAGACGAAAGGAGATGCTTCAAGATATTGCTGTTTTGACCGGAGGGACGGTAATCTCCGAAGAAATTGGATTAAAGCTGGAAAGGGTTGAATTAAACATGCTGGGACAAGCAAGAAAAGTAATTTCTACCAAAGAGAATACGACTATTGTTGAAGGTAAGGGTAAAAAAGCCGATATTGAAGGAAGGATAGCCCAGATTAGAAAGGAATTGGAAATTTGCGATTCGGATTTTGATAAAGAAAAATTACAGGAGAGATTGGCAAAACTTTCCGGAGGCGTGGCAGTTCTTAAAGTCGGAGCGGCTACCGAAACCGAACAAAAAGCCAGACAGCACAAAACCGAAGACGCTCTTTCAGCCACTCGGGCAGCAATTGAAGAAGGAATTGTTCCGGGCGGCGGAATAGCTCTTGTTCGTTGTCTGCCGGCCCTTGAGGAAGTTAAGGTTAAGGGAGAGGAAAAAATCGGCATTAATATTTTAAAAAGAGTATTGGAAGAACCAATTAGACAAATTGCTCAAAATGCCGGAGAGGATGGTTCGGTGGTGGCAGCTGAAGTTAAAAAGGGGAAGGGAAATTTTGGTTTTAACGCGGCAACCGGAGTTTACGAAGATTTGGTTAAAGCCGGCATTGTTGACCCCGTAAAAGTTGTTAGAGTAGCCTTGCAGAATGCTATTTCCGCAGCTTCAATGTTTTTGACCATTGAATGCGTGATTGCCGAAGAACCGGAAAAAGAAAAAGGAGTTTGCGCTTCCGGAGGGATGGGGGGAATGCCTTCAATGGGCGGAATGGACTACTAATCTTGAGCGAAGTTGAAAAATTAAAAATAGGCCCAAACAAATCCAAAAATCCGCTATAAGGCGGATTTTTGGATTTGTTTGGGCTTTTAAAATAGAAAAATTTTTGATATATTAGAATTATAATCTATTTTAAATTCATTGTTCAAGAAAAGAAAAATTGGCAGGATATCTTTACTTTACAAACTTTTAGAAGAACTAATATAATAAAACCATAGAGACCAATAAAACTATAGAGACCGGGTCCCCGTAGTTATCTCCATAGTTAATTATGCCAAGAGTTTTTATTATTATTTTAAACTGGAACGGCTCCAAGGATACGATTGAATGTTTAAATTCATTAGAGGCGCTAGATTTTCGAAATTTTGAAATCATTCTGGTAGACAATGGATCTACCGATGATTCAATTTCAAATTTCAAAATCCAAATTCCAAATTTTAAAAATAAGGTTATTTTAATAGAAAATAAAGAAAATCTTGGTTTTCCGGCCGGAAACAATGTGGGAATTAGATGTGCCCTGAATTATGGAGCGGATTATATTTTACTTTTAAATAGCGATACGGTTGTTGATTCGCAATTTTTAAAAGAGTTGGTTGTGGCAGCTAAAAATAACCAGCAAGCTGGAATTCTCGGTCCGAAGATTTATTTTTTTGACGCTCCAAAAACAATCTGGTTTGCCGGCGGAAAATTTAACTGGTTTCAAGGGTCGAGCCACATTGGCTTTGGGGTTAGAGAAAATCATACGAATGAGGGTGCAAATTTAATGCGAATAAAACGCGAATATACGAATGTGGATTTTATTACCGGCTGCGCAATGCTCGTCAAAAAAGAAGTTTTTGCCGCCCTTGGCGAGCCTCGCCCTACCGGGCGGGCCGCCCCAAAATGGCGAGCCTCGCTCAGCGGAGCTGAGCGGGAAAAAATCGGTCTTTTGGATGAGCGATTTTTTCTTTATTACGAGGATACGGATTTTTGCTTAAAAGCGAAAAAAGCCGGATTTAAATCTGTTTTTGTTCCCCGGGCAAAAATTTGGCACAAAATTCCCCTAAAAAGTTTGAAAACTGAACTTTCCGGAGCGGTAGATAAAATCGGCGCGCCCCCTGTCTATTATTACCATCACCGAAATGTTCTTTTGTTAATTCAAAATAACGGACCCTGGTTCATAAAAACTGCCAAACATTTTTGGGTTTTATGGAAACTGATAAAACAGGGAATAAAAATAATTTTTTTTCCAGAAAAAAGAGCGTCCTCTTTGGCTATTGCCAGAGGATTTTTTGATTATTATAGAGGCCACTTTGGTCAAATCCGAAATTCGAAATCAGAAATCTCTGCCCGCAGATGCTACGCATCAAACGTTGCAGACGGACGAAACAAATCCCAATGACCAAAATTTCAATATTCAAACCGTGTTTAGAATTTGGAAAATTAGAATTTGGAATTTGTTTAGAATTTAGATATTAGAATTTAGAATTTAATGGTTATAGGAATTGACTGTCACAATTTGGAAAAAGAAAGAACCGGGGTCGGGAGATACCTGGCAAATTTACTCCAGCAGTGGAGTAAATTTGAAATCCAAAATAATTTAAGGTTTATTTTGTATTTCCACAAAAAAATTCCCGATGATGAATTTCTGCAAAATCCCATTTTTGAGAAAAAACTTTTGAGATTCTGGCCAAAACCAAGTTTTTTGATTTATTTTTTGTTTCTCCTGCCCCGGGCTTTTAAAAAAGACAGGGTTGATTTGGCTTTTTTTCCCGGCTATATGGTTCCCTTTACTTATACGGGAAGGTCGGTTATGGTAATTCACGATTTAGCTTACGAGGCATTTCCCGAAGTTTTTCCTTTGAGGTATAAAATTCCTTATAGGATTTTTTCAAGATATGGCTCAAAAAAATCAAAAGCCATAATTACCGTTTCGGAATTTTCAAAAAAAGAAATAGAGAGATTTTATGGTATAAGTCCCGAAAAAATCTTTGTTACTCCGCTGGGTGTCGCAGAAACATTTAAGCAGATTAGCGATGAGCTTATTCTGGAAAAAATTAAACAAAAATACGGCATAGAGAAAAATTTTATTTTACATCTCGGACAAATTTTTTACCGCCGGCATGTTTTGGAAAGCATTGCCGCTTTCAAAAAAATTGCCGGCGATTTTCCCGATTTCCAGTTTTTGCTCATCGGAAAAAATTGGCTAAAAGAAGACTTGGGGGCAATACTCAAAGAAGTAAATTCTGAAATCGGCAGAGAAGTTCTCACCTGGAAACTTTTTGCTCCGGATGATGAGCTGGTTTTGCTTTATAATGCCGCTTCTTTGGTTTTATATCTTTCTGATTACGAAGGTTTTGGTTTGCCGCCGCTTGAAGCGATGGCTTGCGGAACCCCGGTTTTAACTACCAATTTTGCATCTCTTAAAGAAACGGCGGGGGATTGTGCTATAATAGTAAATGACCCTAAAAACATTGATGAGATAGCCAAAAAAATTAGCAAAGGGCTTTTAGACTTTGATTTAAGGGAAAAAATTATTGAAAAAGGACTAAAAAATGTTCAAAAATACAGCTGGGAGAGATGCGCCAGTCAGACTTTAAGGATATTGTTAAATTGCTTGCCCCGTTAAATTGTACATGAGAAAACATTTTAATCTTTTTCACCCCCACACCAAACGAGTTTCCATGCCAAAAGACATTAAGACTAACGAAATTAATTCTCGTTATGGTGTGGGGGTAAACACAATTTATATTATCTCTATCTTTTTGGTATTTTTGATTGCTATGGGAGTTGTGCCTCGGCAACTTGCTTTTTTAATTGCGGCGCTCTATCTTTATTTTGTGATTTTTCAGCCCCTAAAACATTCCCTTTTTCTTTTTGCCCGCTCCATCCCTTTTTTCATTGCTTTGCCCATTACCTCGGGTTTTGACAACTTTAATACTTGGCGGATAGTGTTGTTCGCAATGTTTTTAAAATGGTTTATCACTCGCACCGCTTCGCGGCGCTCTCCTACGAATTTACGAATCTTTGCGAATTTACGAATATTCAGAATTAAGAAATGGTGGAAGAATTACCGGGTTGAATGTTTGGGAATAATTTTATTATTTTTTGCCTGTTTATCCTTGTTTGTTGCTTCTGATTTTTTTGCCGGAGCAAAAAGAGTTATTTACTTTGCCAATCTGGCAATGCTTTTCGTCGTTGCGTCAAGTTTGATTAAGGGGGAGAAGGAAATTTTTCTACCTCTTTGTAAAAATATTTTAATTGGCGGAGCCATAGTTCTTTTTATTGGTTATTTTCAGTATATTTCAGCCTATTTTATAGCGCCGATTGAGGTTTTCCATCATTGGTGGGGAGAGCAAATTTCCGAAGGATTTTATGGAAAGAATTGGTCGGAAATCGTGATGAATTTTGGAAACACCTGGTTCAGCTACACCGGTGGAAGCTTGAAATTAAGAATGTTTTCAACCTTTCCCGATTCCCATTCTTTTCCATTGTATCTTTTAATGCTTGTTCCGTTCTTGTTTGCGTTATTTCTGATAAAGAATAGGGCTGGATTTGTCTCCGAAAAAAAGCGAACCTTTATTTTTTTATTTTTCTTAAATTTAGCCTTGATTTTGAGCTGCACAAGAGGAATTTGGCTGAGTATAATTTTTCCAATTATCTTTGCAGTTTTTTTAATCTGGAGAAAAATTCAGCCAAGCCTTATCAGAAAAATCTGGAGTCTTAGCGGGGCAAGGGAGATTATTTTAATTGTTGCTTTTTCCCTGCTGACTTTTGTTTTACTTTTTCCTTTGGCAAATTCAATGTTTTCTATTCCCCAATTTGGTCTTGAAAAAACACCGGGGACCGAAGATGCATTGCTTAAAAGATTTAGAACAGCGACAAGCACTGAGGAAACTTCAAATCTTGGCAGAATTTTTATCTGGAAAGAAACTTTTAGGTCAATGGCTTTCCGGCCCTTTCTGGGAGTGGGTATCGGCAATTTTCCGGTGGTTTTGTCTCAAGATGTTTCTCTGGCTAAGGCCGGTTCCTCGGCTCATAATCTTTATTTGAATGTTGCGGCAGAGCTCGGAATTTTTGCTATGGTTGTCTTTTTGTGGTTTTTGTTTGAGATTTTTAAAAGCGCCTGGATTTTATTCAATAAATCCGAAGATTTGCGGCTTAAAATATTTGGTGTCGGCTCATGCCTGTTTCTATTTTGGGTTTTTGGCTATAGTCTCACCGACGCCGCTTTGTTTGATGAGAGAACTTTCTTAATGTTTATGCTTCTTTGCGGTATGATTATTGGCTTGAGGCGCAATATAAATAGGGGCGTTGAAATTCAGCGTTAATCAGCGTTGCTATCAGCGTAAAATGGTTGGAAACGCTGAAGAAACGCCGATATCTACGCTGAACTGCGCTGAAAGATAATCTTATAACAAGAGGATTCGAGAAAAGAATATTTTTGGGGATTACCGGAAAAACAAACAAGGATTGGCAGGAAAAAATATCTGATTTGAAAAAATATAAAATTTCAGAGGCGGCTTTGTTTTTGGAAAGATTTGACTGGCAGGAAAGAAAAAGAATATATCGCGCGTTGGTAAAATCAGGTATAAAAAGGATTTCCTTGGTTCATGCCAAAAACGAAATGGAACTGGATGAATTTGTGTTTTTGTGGTGGAAATTCAAAACCGAGTATTTTACGATTCATGAAAGCAGTTTTGGCTTTTTGGATAAATGGCAAGGATTTCAAAAAAAACTCTACCTGGAAATGAACACGGATAATTATGTGTCCCCGAAAGTGGTGGTTGAAAAGATCGGAGGATTTTGCGTGGACCTCGCCCATTTTAAAGTGGCTCAAACCAGATGGATAAAAGATTTTGACTATGTTTATTTTCGGAAATTCAAACCATATTTTTATTGCAACCATCTTAATGGGTACTCTCCTCAAAAAAATACCGACCTCCATACCATAAAAAGTGTGGAGGATTTTAACTATCTAAAAACCCTGCCTAAGTTTATTTTTGGAAAAGTTATAGGACTGGAAATGGAAAACAGCATCCATGAACAGATGCGCTATAAAAAATATTTGGTTAATTTATTAAATGAAACCCTCAATAAATGAATGAGCCGCTTTTCTTAATTAATCTGGTTGTCAAAGACGGCGAAAAATATATCAGGAAATGTCTTGAGGCGGCATTGAATCAGGATTTTGACAATTATCAGGTTATGGTTTTTGATAATTATTCCCAAGACGGAACTCGCAAGATAGTGGAAGATGAGTTCCCGGAGGCAAAATTGATAAAATTTGACAGAAATTACGGATTGGGCGGAGGATTCAATCGAAGTCTTGGACATTCGGATTCTAAATATGCGGTCTTGCTTTGCGTTGATGTCATTTTGAATCCCGATTTTTTGAAAAAAGTTGCCCAAATTTTGGAGAAAGACCAAAAAATCGGGGCTTTGCAGCCAAAGGTCTTGATTTGGCAAAGCGAATCTGATACCTTTACTAATATAATAGATACAGTCGGTTTTGAGATTTTCAAATCCCGGCGTATAATAAACCGCGGACACGGAGAAGAGGATAATAATCAATACAAAGAAGGTGAAATATTTTCTTACGAGGGAGCTTGCCCGGTATTTAAAAGAGAGGCATTGGAAGATGTAAAAATGCCATTTAATAATGGTGAATACCTGGACGAGGATTTTGAATGGTATGCTGACGATATTGACCTTGGCTGGCGGATGAGAGTTCTTGGCTGGAAATCATATTTTTCTCCGAAAGCCATCGCCTGGCACGACAGGCAAACGACCAAGAGGTTGAAAAGGGGCAGAAAAGATTTTATTAAATTAAGAAGGAAGATTCCTGCCAAAAAAAGAATGCTGGATTTCAGAAATCAAAGATTGGCTATAGTAAAGAACGAATTTCCCCTTCATTTTTTGAAAGATTTTCCTTATTTTTTTATCCGAGAAATCCAGCTTTTAATTTATTTTTTGCTGTTTGAGCAGAGTTCACTATTCGGTATTTTTAGTTTTTTTAAATTGCTTCCCAAAATGCTCAAAAAAAGAAGATGGATTACGGAAAGAAGGAGGATTTCAAGAAAGGAGATGGAGAAATGGTTCAAATAATCATACGCGAATATATTTGCGAATATATGCGAATAATTTGCGAAAACTAAATAATCATACGCGAATATATTTGCGAATATATGCGAATAATTTGCTAAATAGGTATGACAGAAATTATTTATAAAGAATTGTCTTATGAATTAAATGGAATTTTTTATTCGATTTATAATGTTTTGGGATGTATTCATTCCGAGAGACAATATCAAGATGCAGTAGAAATTAGATTTAAACAAAGGGGTGTAAAATTTGAACGCGAAAAAGATTTACTCTTTGATTTTGAAGATAGTAAAATAGGCGGTAATAAAGTTGATTTTGTTGCGGAAGCTAAAATTCCCATTGACATTAAAGCGAAGAAATATATTACAAAGAGAGATTTTAAACAGATGCTCAGATATCTGAAAGCAGGGAATTATAAATTAGGACCGATCGTTAATTTCGGAAGCTTAAACAAAATTACCATTAAAAGAATTATTAATTCCGGATTCAAAAAGTAAACACTTTCGCATACTATTCGCATATATTCGCATATTTATTCGTGTATCATTATGGGGATGGTAAGTTTTAAAAGTTTACTTCATTTCAAAAAGGTTTCAATAGCTGTATTGGCTATAGTTTTTGTGCTTTTTTGCGTTTTTGCTTTTAGGTTTGGTTCAATCATTAATGTTGGCGGCGTCAACGAAAGCTCACTTCCGTTTTGGGAAAAAGTAGCGGCATTGTTTCCTTTGTCAGAATACAAAAAAGACCCTCAAAGATTAGATGTATTAATTTTGGGTCTCAGGGGAGAGGACGACCCAAATGCCGGACTTTTAGCCGATATGCTTATGGTTGTAAGCTATAAAAAAAATACGGGACAGCTTGCTTTAATTTCTATTCCCCGGGACCTTTATGTTTATATTCCGGGGATTAATAAAAAAGAAAGATTGAATTTCTCTTACGCCTATGGTGAAAGTCAGGAGCATGGCGGGGGAGGACCTAAACTTTCCAAGCGGCTCATCTCTCACATAATTGGTTTGGATATAGACTATGCAATTTCAATAGATTTTAGAGCGTTCCAGGAAATCGTGGATATTCTGGGAGGAGTAACAATTTATCGGGACACTCCTTTTATAGAAGACAAACAGTGGCAGGGTGAAGGGGAGGAAGGAAATCCTTTTTGGTATAAAAAAACTATAGTTGACTCGCCCGCCCAAATTTCAAAGAAATTTGTGGCGGGTGAAAAAGCAGAAAAAGAAAAAGAAATTTGGGCATTGCATATTCCCGAAGGAAGAAGCACTTTAGACGGCAGCGCCGCGCTTTATTATGTCAGGTCTCGCTTTACCACTTCTGATTTTGATAGATGCAGAAGACAGCAAGAAGTGTTGCTTGCCCTGAAAGACAAAGCTTTTTCGCTTGGGGTCTTAACAAACCCTTTTAAAATTTTAAAAATCACCAATTCCCTAAAAAGACATTTAAGAACCGATATTCCCCCAGAGAAGATTTTTGATTTTATTGAGCTTTTACATAGCTCAAAAATTTCCAATGTTAAGAGAAAGGTCTTTGATACCACATCCCAGGGACTTCTTTACGAAACTCGCTCCCAAGACGATTCTTATGTTCTTTTGCCGGTGGGAAATAATTTTAATAAAATTCAGGAAGCCTGCCAAAACATCTTTCAATAGCTCGCCAATGTGTGCGAATAAAGGTGCGAATTTGTGCGAATGACTATTGGCGCATATTAGCACCGTAATTCGCAAAAATTCGCGAAATGCCGCTTTCAATAATAGTTACTCATCATCAAACTCCGGCTATCTTAAAACTTTGTTTAAAGACGATAGAAAAATCCTGTCAGGGAATAAAATATGAAACTATTTTGGTTGACAGCGAAAGCGAGGCAGAGACTCGGGAAATAATTAAGGATAAATTTCCCGGAACAATTATTATTCCTTTTAAAAAAAATGTCGGATACGCCAAATTGGTAAATGCCGGCATTAAAAAAGCAAAAGGCAGGTTTATTTTGATATTAAACGCTGATATTTTACCCAAAAAAGACTCTGTTGGTATTCTTTTGGATTTTTTACAAAAAAATTCAGAAGTTGGCATAGTGGGACCTCAACTTTTAAATTTTGATGGAACGCCCCAATTTTCCACCTTTCGCTATTACACTCCCTGGACAATTATTTGCCGCAGAACCTTTCTTGGGAAAACCAAATGGGGCAAAAAAGAAGTCAACCGTTTTCTGTTGAAATCCAAAATCCAGCATCCAATATCCAATATCCAAAATGGTATAGAGGTGGACTGGCTAATGGGCTCGGCTCTTATGGTAAAAATGGAGGCAATTAAAAAAGTGGGGCTTTTGGATGAAAGATTCTTTATGTATTTTGAAGATGTTGACTGGGCGCGGCGTTTTTGGGAAAATGGATACAAGGTTGTTTGCTTTCAAAAAGCCCAAATGTATCACTATCATTATAAATCTTCGGATAAGGGACGGGGAGCGCTTGATTTATTTTTTAATAAACAAGCCAGAGTTCATCTCGAGAGCGCTTTAAAATATTTTTGGAAATATAGACACAAGAAAATAAAAATCCAAAGCTCAAATGTCAAACCAAATCCAAAATCCAAATGACTCCAAAGGAGAACCCCTGGTTCCCTACGGGGCAAGCAAGAAGAGATATGATTTAGGAGAAAGAACCGCTAAGTTTGGCGAAGAGATTATTGAATTTTGTCAAAGTTTGCCCAATATGTTAGTGAACAGACCGCTTATAAACCAATTGGTAAGGGCGGGAACAAGTATCGGGGCAAATTATATGGAGGCGGATGGCGCAGAATCAAAAAAGGATTTTCAGCATAAAATCAGCATTGCTAAAAAGGAGTCAAAAGAAACAATGCACTGGCTGCGGATGGTTGCGAAGGCCAATCCAGCAAAGCAGGAAAAATGCCGAACGCTCTGGAAAGAGGCCCATGAATTTACATTAATTTTTTCTTCAATCTTAAAGAAAAAGAAATAGTTTAGATTTTGAGCTTTGAACTTGATTTGAAATTTGGATTTTGACATTTAGATTTGTTTGAATGAAATTGGTTAGATAAAATATTCAATGAAAGCATTATTTAAGAATTTAATTATTGTAGTATTTATCCTGATTTCTTTGGGTTTGGTTTTTGGTTTGGGTTATTATTATGGCAGGGAAAAGTTAAACTATTCTTTGTGGCAGAATTTTGTAAAGGATGTTCAAATACAAAAAGCAGAAAAAGAAAGTTTGGATTTTTCTTTATTCTGGGAAGTTTGGAGCGAACTTGAACAAAAATTTATAAATCGCAATGAACTCAATTTTCAAAAAATGATTTATGGGGCAATTTCGGGAATGGTAAAATCTTTGAATGACCCGTACACCCAGTTTTTAGACCCGGAGCAGAGTAAAATATTTTTAGAAGATGTTTCCGGCTCCTTTGAAGGAATAGGAGCGGAAATTGGCCTAAGGAAAAACCAGCTTCAGATTATCGCGCCGCTTGAGGGAACCCCGGCTAAAAATGCCGGGTTGCGCTCAGGAGATAAAATTTTAAAAATTGATGATAAAATAACTTCTGATTTAACTTTAGACCAAGTAGTAATGCTTATTCGCGGTCCCGGGGGGACAGAAGTGATTTTAACCATTTTGAGAGATGATTCTCCAAAAGAAATTAAAATTATTAGAGATGTCATTAAGGTTCCAACCCTGAAATCGGAATTAAAAGATGACAAAATTGCTTATATCAAAATTTACAGCTTCGCTGAAAACTTAAACTCGGATTTCAAGGAAACAGCAAATAAAATTTTGAGAGCAGGAGTTCAAAAAATTATTTTGGATGTCAGGGACAATCCAGGTGGTTATTTACAAATTTCCAAAGATATAGCCGAGTGGTTTTTGAAAAAAGGCAGTGTTATTTTGCTTGAAGATTTCGGCGAAGAAAAGGAGAAAAAAGAACATAAGACAAATAAAGATGGTAAATTTTTTGATTTTCCGGTTGTGGTTTTAATAAATCAAGGTTCGGCTTCGGCTTCGGAGATTCTGGCCGGGGCTCTTAGAGATGTAAGAGGAGTTATACTTGTCGGAGAAAAAAGTTTTGGAAAAGGCTCGGTTCAGGAATTGGAAAAATTTAGAGATGGTTCGTCTATTAAAATTACCACTGCTCGCTGGTTGACTCCTTCGGGCAAATCAATTATGGAAGAAGGATTGGAGCCGGATATAAAAATTGAAATGACCGAAAAAGATTTTGAAGAAGGAAAAGACCCTCAACTGGAAAAAGCTCTTGAATTGATAAAGAATTTATAGTAGAATAAACTAATATCCAATATCCAATATCTAAATATGAAGGTAATTCTTTTACAAGACATTGAAAGTCTTGGGAAAAAATATGAAGTAAAGGGGGTTAAAGACGGTTATGCCAAGAATTTTTTAATTCCGCGGTTTTTGGCTAAGCCGGCAACCAAGAAAGCTCTAATCTGGCTTGAAATTCAAAAAGAAATTGAAACCAAAAAAGCTGAAGAAGATTTAAAAAAGTTTCAGGAAATGGCAAGCTCTTTGGAGGGTCAGGAGATAGTAATTCCGGTAAAAATAGGGGAGAAAGAACAGCTTTTTGAGTCGGTCGGGGCACAACGAATTTCCGAAAGACTAAAAGAATTGGGATTTAATGTTGAAAAAAATCAAATAAATTTTGATGAACCAATTCGGGAGCTTGGAGAGCATAAAGTTATTATAAGTTTTCCTCACAAACTTGAAGTTGAAATAACCGTAATTGTAACCGAGGAAATAGAAGAAAAAAAGAAATAAAACCGCATATTTACGTCTTGCGATGACGTAAATTAACGTCTTGTAGATGAGGTAAATTTTATTGTATAGGAATTTCTAAAATTCCTATACAATCAGAAAGGGGTCCGGCGAAACTGGGTGTTTCCCCGCTTGCCCCGTTAGATACGAAGTTATCTAACGGGGTGAGGAAAACAGCGAGCCCCCTCCCTTAAAGGAGGGGGCGAGCGCCAGAAACCGAGGGTTTCTGGAGAACATAGTTCACCGCTTTCAGTTCCGCTGAAAGCGGAACTGAAAGCTTTACCGCTCGCTCCGCCAGCTGGCGGAGCGAGCGGCTATGTTCTTTAAGCAGTTCCCTGGGGAGCTGCTTTTTGTTTTTGCTTTTGTCAACCCTTTTATTTTTAAGACGGCCGTCCATTATTTAAAAAGATTTAGTTTTCAGTTTTTAATTGTTTAATTGAGAGTTTTCAAAAAACTCTATTCAAAGTTGTTCTAATGGGCAAAGTTGTTCTATTGGGCAGGAAAGAAATTTTTTGGTAGAATAAAGAATAAAGACGGGGTTGAAATTAAGTTAAAATCTTATGGAAAATTATTTATTGGAAAATCAATGGATGCTTTGGCTGCTTTTGCTTTGGGTTATGCCCTGGAAAGGCGTGGCTCTTTGGAAAGCGTCCCGCAATACTCAGAAGTTCTGGTTTATACTTCTTTTGCTGGTCAACACAATGGCGCTTTTGGAAATAGTTTATATTTTCTACTTCAGTAAGGAAAAACAATCACAACAATTACAATAAGAAAAAAGCATTTGATGGCTTCATCTAAACCAAAATTAATAATAGTTTGCGGATTGCCCGGAACCGGGAAAACAACTACAGCAAGAAGATTAGCCGTTAAAATAAACGGTGTTTTGTTAAGAACTGACGAGATAAGACGAAGGTTTTCTAAAAAAAGAAGATATACCTCAAAAGAAAAACAGAGGGTATATAATGTGATGTTTTTTCGCGCCAAAAGGCTGTTGCAAGCCGGCAAAAATGTTGTTTTGGACGGAACTTTTGCCAAGAAAAAAAATCGGGAATTGGCCCGCAAAATTGCCAAAGAATTAGGGGTCAATTTTCAAATTATTGAAGTAATTTGCGATGAAAATATTGTTAAGCAGAGAATTTCAAAAAGATTTGCCGATGAAAGCGAGGCGAAATTCAAACATTATTTAGAACACAAAAAAATTTTTGAACCAATAAGCGAAAAACACATTATTATTAATACCACCTATCCCTCAAAGCTGTAATGAAATTTGCTAAAAATTTAAAAATTATAATACCGATAGTTAATATAGCGATTTTTGGCTGTTTTTTTGCTCCTCCTGATTTTTTTGAAGGGGTTTTGGCCGAAACCGAGCCGGTTTATTTTTTTGTTGACCCGGACTATGATTTACTGCAAAGACCGGAAATAATTGCCACCCTGAGAGAAACAAGCGAATACGGCTATTTTTTTACCGACAATCAATGGCTGGGAACCCTAAAGGCGGCCGATAGAGTGGCGGCCCTAAAAAACATAGATAGTTTAGCCAAAGAATTTGACAATGTTATTTATCCAAAACTAACTAAATTTTTTGGCGACATTTGGTTACCCGGAATAGATAACGACCCCAAAATTACCGTACTTTTATTGCCGCTGAAAGGAGAAGTCGGGGGTTATATTAATTATTCCGATGAATATTCAAAAGACGATTTTCCAACAAGCAACGAGAGAGAAATGTTTTATTTGAATACCAGCCATTTAGACAAACCTCTGGCAAAAAGTTTTTTGGCTCACGAATTTCAGCACCTGATTACTTTTTATCAAAAAGACAAATTGCGCGGAATTCCCGAAGATATTTGGCTTAATGAGGCAAGGTCGGAGTATGCCCCCACCTATTTGGGGTATGATGACATTTTTAACGAAAGTAATCTAAAAAGGAGGGTAAAAGCGTTTTTAGAAGAGCCTTCTAATCCATTGTGCGAATTTGAAAATAAGCTGGCCGATTATGGAGTAATCAGTCTTTTTTTTCAGTATTTGGCTGACCATTACGGAAAAGAAATAATTTCGGAAATGCTCAAAGATGAAAAAGTGGGAATTGAGAGCCTAAATAACGCTTTTAAAAAACGGGGTTATGATAATAGTTTTTCCGAAGTTTTTACAAACTGGACTATTGCCAATTTGCTGAATAACTGCTCTTACGACAAACTTTTTTGCTATCTAGCCCCGAACTTAAATTATAATAATCTGCATATTGATTTGGGAGAGACAGTAGGAACAGCAAGTCTTGCAGAAAAGAAAACAATCAAAGACTGGCAGCCCCTTTATTACAAATTTGAGCCGGCGGAGAATTTAGCTCAAAAGATTTTAAAAATTAATTTTGAAAAAGAGAACCCGGAAGACTTATTTAAAATTCCCTATATTATTAATAATTCGGACGGAACTATTTCGGTAAATTTTATGGAAATATCCGACAACAAAGCGGTTGTTTATATTTCTGATTTTGGCGAGAAAGTTAGCTCCCTGATTCTGATTATCACAAAACAATCTAAATTCAGTAATTTTGACAGCTCCAATCCATCCGTTCCTTTTAAACTTTCGGCGACTTTAGCTGAAGAACTCCCCGATATTTTGAAGCAAGAGCGAGGTCTTTTAAGAGCAAGGGGAGATTACAAGGTTTATTTAATTGAGGACGGCAAAAAACATTGGATTCCCAGCCCCAAGATTTTTGAACTTTATAATTTAGATTGGGAAAGTATTAAAGTGGTTGACGCTAAAGAACTGGAAAATTTTCCCCGCGCCAAATTATTCAGAGCAAAAGGGGATAATAAAGTTTATTATTTGACCGAGAGCGGATTGATTCGTCATATCCCATCAGTCGGAGCTTTCCTCTCGTATGGCAATAGATGGGAAGATATTATTGAGCTCAACCCCGAAGAATTAAAAATTTATCAGGAAAATGAGCTTATTTATTTAGTCGGCGCTCATAAAGTTTACAAATTAGAAAACGGCAAGAAAAGATGGATTAAAACAGCCGAAGTTTTTGAAAAAATGGGTTATGATTGGTCAAAAATTGCGCCGATAAATTTAACCGAGTTTGGTGTCTATCCCGAAGGTCCCCCCATAATATAAAATAAACAGGACAGAATTTTCAATTTTCAATTTCAAAAAAGTAGTCGCTTTATTAGAAATAAAAAAAATCTGCGCTCCTAACAGCGATAGCAAATAGAAGCGCAGATTTAAAAGGATTTCCCCTTTTCTTACCTGTTTTAAGTTTCCCTCTGCAGTGAACTTCATTCTTTGGAGTATCTGATGGTCCAGCCATTCCCGACCTCCTTTCAAATATTGTACCCTTTTCAAGGTATTGACCCCCATTATAGCAAACTTGCAAAACTTGTCAAGTCTAAAAAAATCCGATATAGTGAAGTTGAGGTATAAAATATGTATAATTGGGATTACAATTTGCCAAGAAACTGGAAACCGAAAACCGAACGGCAGTGGCTTTGGTATTTGGAAAGAAAAATTAATTATGACGACTGGAAAGGGTTAAAAGCCGAAATTATTAAAAAATATTTTCCAAAATTAAAAAAGCGTCTTGATCCAGGAAAAAGAAAAATGCTTGAAACTTATCTAAAATATGGGTGAGCTAACATTATTGCAAAAACAAGTTTTAAAATTATTTGCCAAATCTTCTCTGAGGAAAGATTTTTATTGGACTGGCGGGACCTTGCTTTCATTTTTATATTTGCATCACCGCAAATCTCAAGATTTGGATTTTTTCAGCGACAAACCATTTAACTATAATGAGGTAATTGCCTTTATTGGCGGTCTTAAAAAACAATTAAACTTGCCCAAGGTGGAGGAGAAAAAAATTTTTGACCGCTGGGAATTCTTTTTACACAATAAAGGGAAATTGCGGTTGGAATTTGTTCTTTATGAGCATCCAAAACTTAAGCCGCGAAAAAAATGGAAAGAAATTTGGATAGATTCTCTTGATGACATTGCCGCAAATAAACTGATGGCCTTTTTTGACCGCAATGACCCCAAAGACTTGGTTGATTTATATTTTTTGCTCACCGAGAAAAAATATAAAATCAAACATTTGCTAAAATTGATGGGAAAAAAGTTCGGAGTAGAAATACCCGAAAGCGCTGTCTGGTCAGAAGCTTACAAAGGAATGGATGAATTGGATAATTTAAGGCCTCTCTTATCGGGAACCAAGAGTGAAAAACAAAAACTCTTACGCGAAATAAAAGATTATTTTTCCAACCACTCTTCGGAATATCTTAGAAAAATATTGAAATAGAAAAATTAATTCAGAAAAAACCCGCGAAATAACCTATTTTGCGGGTTTTTTTATCTCTTTATTTGCAAACACATTTCCCTTCCTTATTTTCCGGTTCCAGATGAACCAGATGAAGCGCATGGGCCTCGTCGCCTTCGGCAACTCGGCGCTATCAGAGCGCATATTTAGGCGCTCGACCGAGCGCTAAAATTACATTTTAGCGCTCTGGTTCCCCCCTAATTTTGCGAGGTTATATTATGGCGAGGCACTCGCTCGCCTGACGGCTCGCTCGGGCTTACCTGCCCCGTTAGAAATACATAACCCGTCAAATTTTTCAAATTTTGCAAAGCAAAATTTGACGGCAAAACCCGAGCTATGTTTTTGTATGTATAGGAATTTCTAAATTCCCATACAAGAATATTGCGCACAACGCATATGTTTTCAACCTTTTTTATATAACTTTTCCATAAGCTCGGCTGTGCGGCAAACCCCGAGTTTTTCAAACAAAAGATTGAATTTTGCTTCAAGGTTCTCAAGAATCCGGGACTTTGTTTCTTGAGGTAAATTCCAAAGTTCCTTTTTGAAAGGACCGAGAGCCTTTTTTCTGGTTCCCATAAAAAATTGTTCATCGGTTTGGTCGGGTTTTCTTTCCCCGGAGCAGTTTTCCCGGCACCAGTGATACATCTTTTCTTTAAAAAGCTTTGGCAGAGATTCATAAACAATATCCTGAAAGGCGGTTGCTAAATGAACTTCTATACACTTTTTCTGGGGAAACATATCAAAATATTTTTCAGGTAGGGTTGAGGCTCCATGCTGAACAGCTCCACCCATTTCGTGCTTTCTCGCTTCATCGGAGAGTTTTTCCAAGACATCAAGGTCTAATTTCAAAACAGCTCTTGAGCCGTCCGGCAGTATTATGCCGCCATGAGCCGCTCCGGTCTGGACGCTGATTTTTATCAGTCCTTTTGTTCCGGCTGGAAGCAGTTTCTGGTACCCCCCCATAAAAGCCTGGAGTTCCTCTGGCGTGCTGTTTTTCCCGCCGATTTCCCCGATTTCTCCGCCAATTGAAACAGTTAGCCCCCTTGGTTCCAAATTTCGAATAAGTTTGGTAAATTCAGCTGTGCTCGCATAATTGTAATATTGCTGTTTATCCAAAGTCGGCTCCTCAATCTTCACCAAAGTTGAAGCATCTATGTCTATGTTATAAACTCCGGATTCTATTGAATGGCGGAGCAGGTTTTTTAGTTCTTCAATCTCATTGGTTTTTTTCTCCTCGTTAAAGAACTTTTCAACTTTAATTTGGAAGTGGTCGCCCTGAACAAAAATCGGTCCTTTATAATTTTCGGCAACTGCCGCGGCTAAAATAGTTATTGCGTACTCCGGCATTGACTGGT
Organism: Parcubacteria group bacterium CG11_big_fil_rev_8_21_14_0_20_39_14; assembly: GCA_002787255.1. Taxonomy (GTDB): domain Bacteria; phylum Patescibacteriota; class Minisyncoccia; order Minisyncoccales. The sequence continues at coordinate 35,390 of PCWD01000031.1, forward strand.
CGGTATATTTGGTTTCTGAGCGAGCCAGCTCAAAGATGCAGGCGCCAACTTCTTTTTCTTTCATCAGGCGGAAAAGAAGTCGAGCCGTATCAAAAGTTAAAGTTCGGATGTTAATTGCCGGAACAGTGAAACCGCTAATTTCCTCTTTGGCAAACGCTTCGTAGAGTTTTTGAGTTGAATCAAACCAAATGTTTTTTTTTGCGGCTTCTTTTCTGATTTTTTCAGCCGCTTCGCTACCCTCACTAAAAATCATTTTTTTGACAAGAGTTTCAATTTCCATATTATTTTCCATATTATTTTTGATATTTTTTAAAAAATAATTTTAAAAAAATACTTTTGCCGTCTCATAAAGGTCTTTATCAATTCTTTTTTGTTCAAGGGCTTTTTCTATCGGAACGTCAATAATTTTGCTGCCATTGATGGCCGCCATTCTGCCGAATTTTTTCTCGGAAACCAGCTCAATTGCTTTTACTCCGAATCGGGTGGCTAAAATTCTGTCAAAAGCAGTCGGGGAACCGCCCCTCACAATGTGACCAAGATTAATGGCTCTGGTCTCAATTTTGGTTTTTTCCTTTATGATTTCGGCCAGAATTTCTCCGACTCCGCCCAGAATCACATGGCCGAAAGCGTCCGTTTCCCCCTTTTTGACAATATATTTTTCTTCTATTTTTACTCCCTCGGCTATCACTATTATACTAAAATCTCTTCCCTTTTTAACCCTTTTTTCAATGGTTTCACAGATGTCATTGATATCTATTGGTATTTCTGGAATTAAAATAAAGTCCGCTCCGCCGGCCATACCGGCGTAAGTGGCAATCCAACCGACATGCCTGCCCATCACTTCCAGAACTATTACGCGGTGATGGGATTCGGCGGTAGGATGAATTTTATCAATAATGTCGCTGGCGGTTTGGACCGCAGTATGAAATCCAATGCAAAAATCGGTTTCTCCAACATCGTTGTCAATGGTTTTTGGAATGCCAACCACACTTACCTCTTTTGAAATTTTGACTGCCACTCCAAGAGTATCCTCGCCGCCAATGACAATCAAGGCGTCTAATTTCAATTCTTTGAAATTATTAACCACTTTTTCCAGACCATTTTCAATTTTTGCCGGGTTGGTTCTTGAACTTCCCAAAATCGTCCCGCCTTTATGCAGAAGTCCTGAAACCTTGTCATAAGTTAAAATTTCGGCCTCGGCCATAAGCATTCCTTTCCAGCCGTTTTTGATTCCAATCATTTCAAATCCCAGTTGAAAACCCTTTTTAGCCGCCGCTCTTATTGCGGCGTTAAGTCCGGGGCAGTCGCCGCCGCCGGTCAAAATTCCAATTCTTTTCATGCAATATGATGCTAAAATCTACGAATTTTATGCGAATGATACAAATATGCCACTATATTTATATTTATTCGCATACCCCGTTAGAAGTCTGGAAGAAAAAAATTTATCAATAAATTTTTTTCAAATCCTAATTAACTTCCTGCTTGCTTGTATTTTGTTTTTTAAG
>PCWD01000038.1 GCA_002787255.1 Parcubacteria group bacterium CG11_big_fil_rev_8_21_14_0_20_39_14
TCGCCCCGTAGTCAAATCCGTCAGGATTTGTACTATCGGGGTCGGTTTCGCGTTGAAACGCTGCAATTATTTATTACGCATCAGGTTTATTATAACATATTCGTATATTCGTAAAAGATTCGTAATTTCGTAGGAAGGACGCGAAAGCGTCCAATAAAAAAGGGCGCTGTGTGCCCAAAAATTTCATTAGAGCCAGTGCCCTTTTTCTTGGCCTAAGCCCCGCCTTCTATGTCCATCGAAATTTAGCGTTTCCATGAGCCTAGAAGGCGGGGTTCGAGCACTTATTAAATTCTCCCGATTGAAGGATTTTGGCCTGTCAATCAGATAAAGAACTAATTATATTATAACATTTTCAGAAAGGGGGTTGTCAATAGAAAGTTTTCCACACCCTATCCCCAAGCTCAACAAAACCTTGATTTCATTCTCCCTTTTTTAAAATTGAATCAATTGTTTTTAGAAGAGAGTTCTTTGAAGTCCCGATAACTAAAACTTCCTTATAAAATCCGTAATTTAAAGCGGTAGTAGAAAATGGCAGATTTTTATATCTTACCGGAACTTTCCCCTTATAAAGAAAATCTTTAAATTCTACTGCTTCCCCTGTTGCCTCCCCTAAAATAAATGGTTTAAAGTCGTCGAAAATGGTTTTTTCCCAGGAAGTCATTGTAAATTTTGCAAGGTCCATATTAAACACCGAAAAAACCATAGCCAGCCTTGGTCCGTAACACAAAGGGTTGGTAACATTTAAAGCAAGGCAGTCGTTTTTCTCCTCGGTGCCTGGCAGATAATAAACCAATGTATAATTTTCTTTAAGACTTGAGAAAAAATTTTGGGGAACCCCGACTTCAAAAATTTCCAAAAGTTCCTCAGCTGAAATCCAGGCCTTCTCGCAATTATGGGGACTGTATTCAATTAAAACTCTTACGAGAGACGGCCGAGAGTAGCTTTCATTTCCGGCAACTGAACCCAATCCTGACAAAATTTCTGTTTTAGATTTCTTGGAAATTATTATTTTTTCTTCCGGAGCAAAGGACAAAAGACTCTCGGGAATAATAAGCTCCACTGGCTCACAAGCGGGCGGGGGAATAAGAAATTCGCAAATCTCTTTTCTTTGACAGGGCGAAATATTCATTTCCTGACAAAGTTTCTCAATATTACACTCTGGAAAGGATTCTTGAGGATTTAAACAAATACTTTTCAATACTTCCTCGTCGCAAATAACTACGGATGGTGTGGGAGATACAGTTGGCTTTCCTTCCTTGCAAAATGGCGGAATACAAGGTTTAAATTGCAAAAAAAGGTAAAATCCGCATAAAAATAGGGCTAAAACTATAATGATTAAACTGAATTTTATGGAAATTTTTGGAATTGCAATTTTGGGAATTTTAAACTTTGACGAAATTCGAGCTTTCGACATTTCGGGTGACCTTGGCGGAGCAAACCCGGCAATTTCTTTCTCGGGAATTTTTTCCTCTCTCGTTAGTTCTGCTTCTCGACGAAGAAGGTCTCCCTGAAAAGTTCTTATTATTTCCCTGTGGGTATCTGCCTCCGCTTTCTCCTCTCGGGAAATAAATTCTCTCTCTTTTTTAGACGGAAAACTCTCTCTTTCTCTTGGAAACTCTCTTTCTTTTTTTGGTACAGAAGGCTTGGGTGGAAGCGGCGAAAGCCCACCTTCGGTTAGGAAGTCTTCTATATCACTGGAGGGTTTAGGAAAAAGAGCAGGGGGTTTTTCTTCTCCCAAACTTTCGGGTGGTTCGGGTGGTTTGGATTTTGGCGGCGACGGTAAGGGTGGTTTAAATGGCTCGGATGGTAAAGGTGGCTCAGGTAGCCCAGGCGGTCTTAATGTCTCGGGGGGTTTAAAGGGTAGGGGCGGCTTTGGCGATGGGGAGGTCTCGGATGGTCCGCTTGGTTTTGGCGGTATGGGAGCTGTCTCCTTTTTGGAAATATCTGAAACAGAGGGGCCGGAAGGAACAGAGTTTACTCCCAGTATCCGAGAAAGCTCATGTTTAACCGCTTCATCCTCCGGTGGTTCCAAACCCCCTTCTAAATCTAGTTTTTTGTTATTTGATTTTTCTTCTGCCATGTAAACATAAAACATGAAACATAAAACATAAAACATAAAACATAAAACAATATGTGTTATATGTGCTTTATGCTATATGTTCCATGTTATATGTTGAGAGCGTTGAATAATTCACCCCGTTAGATGTTTTTACTATCTAACGGGGTAAACTAACACAGAACCCCGAAGGAGAGGCTTTACGACCCTACGGGGCAGGCTTTACGCAAAACCCTCGCTGAAAAATAATTGTTCAACAGTCCGATAGTCTGATGTTATGTGTTTTGTGAATTCATTTGGCTTGTTTTAGAGACAAAGATATTTTTCCGTTTTCCTCAATTTTTAAAACCTTTACCGGCACAATATCTCCTATTTTTACTATATCCTCAACCCTGCCAACCCGATAGGGAGCGAGTTCGGAAATGTGGACCAAGCCCTCCTGTCCCGGAAAAATTTCAACCACCGCCCCGAAGTCAAAAATTTTTTTCACTTTGCCCTGGAATATCTCTCCCACCCTTGCTTCCCTTGTTATATTTTTTATCCAGGCAATGGCTTTTTTTGCCGCATCCTCTTTTTCCGAGGTAATGGAGATAAGACCGGTATCTTCAATATCAATTGTCACTCCGGTTTCTTCGGTAATTTCATTAATTACTTTTCCGCCGGGCCCAATTACTTCCCGAATTTTCTCTGGATTAATCTGCAAAGTAAAAATTCTCGGAGCATAAGGAGAAAGCTCGGGTCTCGGCTCTTTTAAAACTTCTTTCATTTTTCCCAAAATAACCATTCTTGCTTCCACGGCTTGCTTCAGAGCATCCTTTAAAATTTCCGAACTTAAACCCAAAATTTTAACATCCATTTGAATCGCTGTAATGCCCCGCTCTGTTCCGGCTACTTTTAAATCCATATCACCGTGATGGTCCTCGGGTCCCTGAATATCGGTTAATATCTTATATTTTTGATTTTCCATTATTAGTCCCATAGCAATACCGGCAACCGCCTCTTTCAGAGGAACTCCGGCATCAAATAAAGCCAGGGAAGAGGAACAGACTGAAGCCATAGAAGAAGACCCATTGGAAGAAAGAATTTCCGAAACAACCCTTATGGTATAGGGAAACTCGTCCCTGTCCGGGATTAAAGGCAAAAGGGCTTTTTCAACCAGGGCGCCATGACCAACTTCTCTTCTGCCAGGACCCCGGAGGGGAGAAATCTCTCCTACTGAATAAGGCGGAAAATTATAATGGTGCATAAACCGTTTTTTTCCCACAATTTCCATTCCATCAAGCAACTGAACATCCCCCGGCGCGCCCAAAGTCAAAATTGAAAGAGATTGAGTTTCCCCTCGACTGAAAAGACCGGAACCATGAGTCCGCGGCAAAATCGCAGCCTGACAATCAATTTTCCGAACTTCATTTAATTTTCTGCCATCGGGCCTTTTTTCTTTTTCAATAACAATTTTGTGTAAAATAACCGAGAGCCCTTCTTCAAAAAAATCCATAGCTAATTTTGTTTTGCCTATGTCCTGGTATTTTTGTTCAATATGAAAAGCTAATTCTTTTTTCAATTTATTGACCTCTTCCATCCTTTTGAATTTTTCTTCTCTAAAAAGGGCTTTTTCCAGTTTATTTTTTAAAAACTCTTTGATTTCTTTTTTAACATTATCTTCCAGTTCAGGGGTCTCTATTTTTGTTTTTTCTTTCCCTAATTTTTTAATGAGCTCTTTTTGAAAGTCAATAAGTTTTTTCAGGGAATCTTTGGAAAATTCCACTGCCTCCATTATCTCCTTTTCAGAAACTTCATTTCCCTGGGCCTCAATCATGTTAATTAAAACCTCTCCGCTTTCATCTTCGCAGGCGGCCAGCACTAAATCAAAATCACTCTCTTTTCTCTTCTGGTAATCGGGATTGGCGATGAGCTGACCCGAAACCCTGCCGATGCGAATCCCGGCTATTGGTCCCTGCCAGGGAACATCCGATATTCCCAAAGCCAAAGAAGCTCCAAAAATTGCCGGGATGTCCGGGTCGTTTTCAGCATCCCAGGAAAGACAAGTTAAAATTACCTGAACATCGTTTTTGATTTTTTGGGGAAATCGGGGACGAATAGCTCTATCAACCATCCGGCTCACCAAAATAGCCTCATCAGAGGGTCTGGCCTCCCTTCTTATAAAACGGGAGCCCCGAATCTTGCCGGCCGCATAATATTTTTCCACATACTCAACGGTTAATGGAAAAAAATCTGTGCCCTCGCGAAGCTTTTCATTCATTACGGTCGTTACCAGCAAAGTGGTATCACCATATTGAACTAAAGCTTCGCCGTTCGCTTGCCAGGCCAAATCTCCTATTTTTACAACTAATTTTTTTTGTCCAAATTCCGTCTCAAATATTTGCATAGATTCCATACGAATTATAATGCGAATTTTATACTAATCATACGAATATGCGAATTCGCATATTGGCATTATTCGCATTAAATTCGTATCACCATTCGTATAAGTTCTTTATTATTTAATGAGGTATTTCTCCGGCTGCTGGTCTAAATCAACAAAATCATCAGCCATTTCTTTTAATTTGCCCGAGGTGGTTCGGCCAAAAGCGATTATTTCAATTTGGGCAGGCCTGGCGCTCTTTATATATTCAACCAGAGGAACAAAATCTCCATCGCCGGTAACCAAAACAATGGCATCCAAATAATCACTAAATTTTATAGCATCAACGGCCAGACCAACATCCCAATCTCCCTTTTTGAGCCCTCCGGGAAAAATCTGAAGGTCTTTCATTTTAATTTCAATTCCGATTCGCGAAAGAGCCTCCCAAAAACTTTTTTCCTCTCCTCCTTCGGTTCGAATAACATAAGCAACGGCCCTGATTAATTTTCTATTGGAAACAGCGGTTTTTAAAATCTCTCTAAAATTAACCTTCCGACCATAAAGATTCCTGGCCGAATAATACATATTTTGAACATCAATTAAAACCGCTACTCTTTGGTTTTTGTGCTTTATCACCTTTTTGCAAATCGCTTATCGCCAATCGCTTATCGCAAAATTTGCGATTTGCTATTTGCCATTTGCGATTTGCTATTTGCTCTTCAATCCAAGTTTCTTCACCAAACTATTGTATCTTTTTTCGTCTTCTCTTTTCAGGTAGTCCAAAAGCTTTTTTCTTTTTGCCACCATCATTAAAAGACCTTTTCTTGAATGATTGTCTTTGGGGTGTTTTTTTAAATGCAAAGCCAATCTTCTGATTTCTTCGCAAAGCAAAGCAATCTGAACTTCAGATGAGCCAGTGTCAAGTTTGTGAAGCTTATATTTTTCAATTATTTTTGATTTCTCTTTTGGTGTTAGCATAGAAATAATCCTAATCCACGAATGGTGTCTTTCCCCGTTTAGATAATTTTATTATCTATGGCTCCGAATATGTGGCTTACGCCACTTAATCCCAATCTACAAATAACATCCAAATGCCACGAATATTCTCGTAGCAGGCTGTTTTGATACATTCGATTGCCAAATTCCTCCCCGGGAGAAAGGGAAAACACGCTATCTTAATACTTTTATTTTACCCCGATTTTGTTTTAGACACAAGAAGCACTCCTGCTCTAAATTATACCATAAAATTGGAATAAAACAAAGAACTTATTCGTATATTCGTAAGAAATTCGTAATTTCGTAGGGAGCTACTGTTATCCAATTTCTAATATGCGCCCCTGAGCATCTACGACATCTTGCTGAAAGTTTACCCCGTAGCGAGTTTACTCTGCTACGGGGCTAACTTACGACACTTTAGCTGAAAGGCAACACAGCTCTTGACACAAATTTTAATATAGTGTATAATGTTAAGATGGGTTGGCGATTGACGAACCCAAAAAATTAATTGAAAAGGGGGACATCCGATGGCGAGCACACTCTATATCGTGGAGTGGGTTTATACCTAACGATCATATAAACGTTGAAGGACAGATGTTTTGTATGGAGGAATATGAAGACAATATCAAAAATGCGACGAAGCGAGCAGAATTAGTTCTTTCAAAAACCAGTTTTGACAAAAATGTAGATATAATTGTTACGGGAGATGAAGTTAAAAAGGGGAAACCGGATCCCGAAATATTCCTTGTAGCGGTCAATAAATTAAAGGTAAAACTAGAAGAGATAATCGTCATCGAAGACGCTGCAAGTGGAGTGAGAGCAGCGAAATCAGTGGGAATGCTTTGTATAGCTAAAGATAATAGAGGGGGGTCAAGACTTAAGGGAAGCAGATTTAATTGTGAAAAGTTTAGAAGAAATTGATGTGGATCAAATTTTGGACCGGTGAGTTAATTTTGTTATATAAAAATTTGTTTTATTCTAAAATTTTGGTATCCTATATTTAGAAAATGTTTTAATACACCGATTTAATGGTGCCCGATAAAAAATTCCGGAAATTTCTTTACCCCAGACTGTCCGAAAACTCCAATTTCGACGATTTTTTGAGAAATTTTGTTCGTAAATAAGCCAAAATTTTCTTGAAAAATCGAGTTTTCGGACAGTCTGAGGACGAAACGGCGATTAAACTTTTTCTTCAAAATAGGTTCGCGCTAAGTTTAGTATAGCCGACAAAAAGTGCGAGTGTAGCGCAGTGGTAGCGCGTCTGCCTTTTCCCGAAAAATTCTGAAGCCCCGCGCCAAAGCAAAGCTTAGTGCGTGATAAACTCCGCGAGGTTAAATTTTTGAGAATCCCGTCTGCCTATCCCAATATCAAAAGACTGAACTTTAATGCGGGCGTAGTTTAATGGAAAAACCTCCCGCCCCATTATTCTGCGGGTATCGTATAGCGGTATTACCCGATCCTTCCAAGATCGTGAGAGGGGTTCGACTCCCCTTACCCGCTCAAAATCAAAAACTCCGTTTTCGGCGGAGTTTTTGATTTGGAGCGGATATTAAGCGATTTCAAACTTTCTCCTTAATCCTACCAAACTTAATCCATAAATTAAAGAAATTGAACTT
>PCWD01000045.1:0-6736 GCA_002787255.1 Parcubacteria group bacterium CG11_big_fil_rev_8_21_14_0_20_39_14
GCGTTTATTCGCAGGCCGCCTCAAACTTCGAGGTTGGAGCGCTCTTTTTTTAGGCGGCCCTATTCGCAAAAATTCGCGAAAAACTTCAGGGGTTAAGAAAAACTCGCTATGAGTTCAGGTTTTATTATTGTATCACCTTGAATTACAAAATGCAAATCTAACAGCTAAATTCAGGCAATTCAAAAACTTCTTTGGATTTCCCAAATTTAGTTAATAGCCCCGTTAGATATAACCTATCTAACGGGGTGAAGTTTCTTACGTCGCTCGGCTTTTGCTCGCTCCTAAGATTGGGGTCAAAGCCAATCTACTTGGCCTTGACGGGCTATGTTCTATTTAGCATCTTTGACCTAAGAAATTATGGCGCAATCTACCAGGGTATGAAATTTCTAAATTGCTCAACTATGACATTATCATGTTGCTGCGACAAAATTGGCAGACTGGTTGACAAAAATTTTTGGTGGTGATACCTTATAAAAGATGGGAGTACCTTAAAAATATTTAAAGATGTAGTGAATATTGAAGGAGGGAAAAATGGGATGGTTGTGGCTGATATGGCGATTGGTAAGACGTTTTATTTTTAGGCGGAGTGACCAAAAAACCGGGGAGCCGGAGCTCCGCAAAGATGGGTCAAAAAAGTTTTCCCAAATATTTCGTGAAAAGAAAGTTTTTATTATAACAGCTGTTCTGGTTTCTCTTTTGGTTTTGGGCGGCACCAGTTTCTGGATTCACTCTTCAATTGAGAATGCCAGGCGTCCGGAAAAGCAAACCGAACAATTTTTTGTTGATGAGGTCTTGCCAAATACTAAGGATGTTGTTTATTTAGAAGAGGTTAAAGAAAAATTGCAGTCAGACCAAATTGAATCTGTTTATATTCAAGGCGAACCAAGAGATCCTTACACCTTTATGAACTATTACCTAAAATATAAGGGAGAGGAGGATTATCATCTCCTTCAGGCTCGAATTGATGAGGTGATAGTTTTAAAAGGCAAGTCCCAAAAACTCTATCTTGTTTTCTCTCAGGCTTTAGAGTTTTTTGGTGTTCACCAGGTCATAGTAAGTTCTGATATCAAAAAAGAGGTTTTGCCAAATATAAGAGGAGAAATAACAATTGAATCCTTTGAAGAGGCTCTAAGAGCCGGCAAGATAGAAATTGTTTATCTGAAAGGCAAAAAGGATGAACAGCCAAAACTAACTGAATATGTTATTAAGCTTTCAGACGAGGAAAAAGGTTATTATCTTCTTACTATTCCCGCTGATTATATGATGGAATTTGAATATACTCCGTCGGAGAAATTAATGGAACTTAGAGTTGCTTTTGAGAGCCGCGGCGTTCTTAAACGGCCTGTGCCGCCAAATCCCAAAGGTCTTGGTGTTACCACTGAACCCTGGTTCCAGATAGCCATAATTTTGCTTGTTGTTTCGGGACTGACCGGCGGGTTTTATTTTATTTGGCGAAGACAAATGGGCGGCGGCGGATTCCTCAAGGCAAAAGGTCGGAAAATTACAATCCCGGTTACTTTTTCCGATGTTGCCGGAATAGACGAAGCAAAAGAAGAAACCTGGGAAATGATAGAATATCTAAAAGATCCTAAGCCCTATCAGGAACTTTGCGCCAAACTGATAAAAGGAGTTCTGCTTTACGGCCCTCCCGGAACCGGCAAAACCCTGCTTGCCAGGGCAATAGCCGGCGAGGCGAATATACCCTACAAAATAATAAGCGGCTCGGAGTTTCACGAAATGTTTGTTGGAGTTGGAGCCAGCCGGGCTCGGAAGCTTTTTGAGGAAGCAACAAAATTAGCTCCTTATTTAATAATAATAGATGAGTTGGATTCAGCCGCTCCGAAAAGAAGCGCCGGATTGGAGGTTCATCCCGAAGCAACAAGTTTAGTTAATCAATTATTAAGCCTATTGGACACACTTGAAAAAGAAGACATACCGGTTTTTGTCATCGGTATTACCAATCGGCCCGATATGCTTGACCCGGCTCTTCTTAGACCCGGCAGATTTGACCGTCATATTGAAATTCCCCTTCCAACTGCCGAAGGCAGAGCAGCGATTTTAAGGGTACACATTGAAAGACCCAAGCCGAGACCCGTGGATCCTGACCTTGATTTTACTACCGTTGTTAAAGAAACCCAGGGATTTTCCGGAGCTCATTTAGCCGCTTTGGTTAATGAAGCCTCTCTTAGAGCAGTCAGAGAAAAACGAAAAATAATAATCTTGGAAGATTTCCAACAATCAATTGAAAGAGTTTTAATGGGACCGGAAAAGAAACTTAAATTAACCGACAAAGAAAAAGAAATAATTGCCTGGCACGAGTCGGGTCATGCTTTAATCGGAAAGTCTTTGCCGGAAACCGACCCGCTTCAGTTCATAACCATTTTACCTCGCGGTAAAGCTTTGGGTCACACCAGATTTTTGCCCGCAGAATCTCATATTACAAGCGAGGACAAATTATTTAACGAAATTAAGATATTTATGGGAGGCAGAGCAGCAGAGGAAATTCGGTTTGGAAAAAGAAGCAGCGGGGCAGCCGGAGATATAGAAATAGCAACCAGCCTTGCTCGTTCAGCGGTCTGTGTTCTCGGAATGTCAGAACTTGGGCCAATCAGAGTGGCTGATTCCGGCGGAGCTTTTTATTCACCTTTTCTTTGGAGCGAAAATTTCCGCCAGCAGGTTGACGAAGAAATAAAACGAATCCTTAATGATTGTTACAGGGGAGCGCTTGAGCTTTTGAGAGAAAATGAGAAAAAATTAAACACTTTAGCTCGAGCTTTGCTTGAGTCCCCCAAGAAAAGATTGGTTGAATCAGAAATTGATGAAATTATAAACAATGCCTAAATAGAGTAGGGGGAAGGTGATGCCCCCCGCTATATTAAAGTCCCTTGCCGAAAATTTTCGGACAAGGGCTTTTTATTACAAAAACCAGAGGGTATAATTAAAGGTATAATTATTGCTGTTTCCTTGCTTAAATATTAAATATGAAATATACTAAAAATAGTGTCTTATGGATAAAAAACTAATTGAAGAATTAAAATTAAAATTGTTGGAGGAAAAGAAGGATTTAGAAAAGATTCTAAAGGGTTTTGCCAAAAAAGACCCCCATACGCCTGGCGGCTGGAGAGCTAATGTGCCGAAGTATGACGGAGGGCATATGGAAGAAGAGAGTGATGAAGTTGAGCATTATCAAAATCTCCTTTCTCAAGAAGCGAGTCTGGAAAACCGTCTTAAAGAAATTGAAGAAGCCCTGGATAAAATCCAAACCGGAAAATACGGAATTTGTGAAAATTGCGGAAAAGAAATTGAAATTGGAAGATTAAAAACTTACCCGGCGGCAAAAACCTGCCTTCGTTGCAAATAGCAAATCGCAAGTAGCAAATCGTTATTACGATAAGCGATTTGCGATAGGCGACTTGCCAAAAACGTGCCTTCTAAAGTATTTTCATCGGCCATCGTCGGGCTGGATGCTCAACCAGTAGAAGTGGAGGTTGATTTAATCGGCGGTCTTTATGCTTTTAGCATCGTTGGCTTGCCCGATAAAGCGGTAGGGGAAGCAAGGGAAAGGGTCTCGGCCGCTATTAAAAATAGCGGTTTTTTGCCGCCTCAAAAATCAAGGCAAAAACTTACAGTCAATCTTGCGCCAGCCGATTTAAAAAAGGAGGGGGCTGGTTATGATTTATCCATTGCCCTGGGATATCTTTTAGCTTCTGGTCAGACAATTTTTGAACCTAAAGCTAAAATTTTTGTCGGCGAACTTTCTTTGGACGGGAATTTACGGCCGGTCTGGGGAATAATATCCACGGCTTTAATGGCGAAGGAGCAAGGTTTTAAAACTTTCATTTTACCAAAAGAAAACGCTAAAGAAGCCTCTTTAATAAGGGGGATTGCGATTATCCCGGTAGAAAATCTGAAAGAAGCGGTGCTTTATCTTGAAGGAAAAAAAGCAATTAAACCCCAGGAAACCGACATTAATGAATTTTTAAGCGAGCTAAAATATGCTGTTGATATGGCATTTATCAAGGGTCAGGAATCAGCCAAAAGAGCCCTGGAAATCGCCGCAGCCGGCGGCCACAACATCCTGATGACCGGCCCGCCGGGCGGCGGAAAAACTCTTCTGGCTAAAGCCCTGCCCTCAATTTTGCCAAAAATGAATCTGAAAGAAGCTCTGGAAGTAACCAAAATTTACAGTGTTTCCGGTTTTTTAAAAAAAGACAGGCCTTTAATTTTGGAACGACCATTTCGTTCGCCCCACCACACCTCTTCCGAAGCCGCTATTATTGGCGGAGGCAATCCCCCGAAACCCGGGGAGATAAGCTTAGCCCACCGGGGAATTTTATTTTTAGACGAAGCCCCGGAATTTCACCGAGATGTTTTGGAAAGTTTAAGACAACCCCTGGAGGAAGGAGAAATTACTGTTGCCAGAACCAAGGGAGCTTATACTTTTCCGGCCGAGTTTATTTTAATAGCCGCTAAAAATCCCTGCCCTTGCGGATATTATGACGACCCCCAGCGCGAGTGCGCTTGCTCGCCTTCCCAAATTGCCAAATATCAGAAAAAACTTTCCGGTCCCCTGCTTGATAGGATTGACATCCATATTGAAGTTCCCAGAGTTGAAGCCGATATTTTATTGGGAGAAAAGGTTGCCGAGGAAAGCGAGAAAATTCGGGAAAGAATAAAAATTGCCCGAGAAATTCAGGAAAACAGATTTATGGCCGGAGGAGAAGAGATCTTTACCAATTCAGAAATGAATATCCCTAAAATCAAAAAATACTGCCAGATTGACAGTTTTTCTTTAGACCTTATCAGGAAATCCTTGAAAACTCGGGCCCTTTCAGCTCGAGCTTATCACCGAATTTTAAAGGTGGCTCGAACAATTGCCGACCTGGCTGACTCATCAGATATTAAATCTGATAATATCGCCGAAGCAATTCAGTACCGAACCAGAAAAGAAGAGTAGACGAAGGCAATAACTTCTTTGACACGCTCGCTCGCTTCCAGCGGCTCGCTCGCTAAGTCCTTGGCGAAATTCTCGCCTTCGGCGAGACCAAGCAATTTCGCCTGCGGATTGTCTCAGAAGCTATTGCCTTCATCTTGAAGGAAAAAAAAAGAGAAAGCGAAAACCTTACTCGACCGGAGTTTACCCCCTTCTTTCTGAAGAAAGGGGGAAGCGAGGCTTTTCTTAGCGGCAAGCCCGAGCCTCGAAAAAAGAAGTGGAAAAATAAAAGTGTGATAAAAATGGCTCGCTTTGGAAGTTGGAAGAAAGAAAAAATGGAATCCTGCCTGCTCGGCTTCCGATAGGTCTTTTTCGGGAACATTCCCAGGCCTTATAAAAGAAAAGAGAAATAGGAAATTGAAATTAAAAATGAAAAAGGAAAAACTAAAAACAACAACTGAAAAGTAAAAACTGAAGCAAAAAAATCGGAGGTTCAACTCCGATTTTTCTACGAAATCTTGCGAGGCTTAACCTCGTAAGAATTTTTCTGCCTTCAACAAGGCGACTTCCACCCTTTAGTTGAATAAAACTCCTGATTGAGAGTATGGGTTGCCCAATTCACAAGACCTATAAACGTTAGGAGGAAAAGCATTATTCCTATTCCTCCCCACCTCCCGTCTAAAAAACCAGCAATACCGCACATCACCCAAGCTACTATCACCGCGTGTGCTGAAATTAAGATTTTTATTCCTCTTGTCATTTCATTTCTCCTTTCTCTGTAAATTTCCTTGAGGCGCAATACGCCTCATTGTTTATGTTATACACCCAAATCAATAATTTGTCAAGAGGATATGGGTCAATTGTTTGGTTTCTTGCTCTAAAAACTTTTTAACCTCGTTCCATGAAACCCGTTGCAGCATACAGGGCGTTTCTTCTCCCTCGGCATCAACAAAATAGCTCAAACTCTTAAGGATGTGGATTTTGTTTTGCTGAAGTTTTTTAAACTTTTGGTCATATAAAATTAAACAATCCATTAAAGTAATTGTTTTCTTTTTAAGAAGGAAATATAAATCAATAAAATCTCTTCTTGTCCCCCTGTCGGAAACAGCGGCAATTTTCATGGCAGCAATATCTCGAAAGTCGGCAATGTTAATTCCCAAAAATTTTTTGGTCTTAAAAAGTAGAGGGTAATCATAAAAAAAGATGGTGAACTTCGTCTCGCCAATGTAACCCATTACTGTTCCCCAGGCTATTTTTTCTAACTTAAAATTAGATAATTGAGCTGACAATTTCTTGGCTAAATTATTGGGGTCAAATCTCCCTCTTGTAAAAAAATCGAGGTCTTTTGATTCCCGATGTCCTAATTGTAAAGCTAACGCTGTACCGCCGGCTAAATAGGCTTTTTTAAAAAGAGGGTCCTTGCTTAATATGGCCAGTGACTCTTTCGCATTTTTAGATAAGATTTCTTCAAACATAAAATTTTATTATGAGGCCAACCAAAGAAAACTGCCCAAAAATTAGCGCTTTTGGGAGACAGAGCTCTCTCTTCAAAAAGGATTTTTTTGATGGTCTCCCTTTTTACATTCTTCAAAAGCCAACTTAAAGCTTTTGGGTCTCCGTATTCCAAAAGACGTTCAGCAACATATCCCTCATCTTTTTGAAAATCGATGCTCCGAAAATCCACATCCCAAAAATATTTTTTTAAAAATTCAGGTATTTGTTTCATTATGAAGTTATATTGGGTTTATCAGAAAAGCGAAGTTAAAATAAGGGAATGGGAATGAAAATTTGACTGCCAAAATA
>PCWD01000045.1:6774-11702 GCA_002787255.1 Parcubacteria group bacterium CG11_big_fil_rev_8_21_14_0_20_39_14
GTTTATTCTAACATATTTTTTCTAAAATAAAAGGGCGGGAAAGCCAGGTAAAAATGCTTGTTTTTTAAACCGCTGGACATATATAAAAAACGGACAAAAATTTTGTCCGCTTCTATTTTTTTAAGACTTTTTTATAAAAATAGCGTTATGTTTACCGGGCCCCAAAGCATAGGGTATGGAATATTCCAAATCTACTCCTGAATATTTATACTTTAGAGCTAATTTGTAATTTTGGGAAGCTAAAACTTTTTCAACCCCTTCTATTGAGTGCTCATAAAAACCGCTTTCAAAGAAAATCGCCCCAAACATTAATTCTTGATTTAAATCCAAAAATCTTTTTTTAAGAAAGATTAGATTATCATGCCCACGCTTCAAAAATAATGTTGTATCCGGATTATTCAAGTCTTCATTTTGCCCGCTCTCAAAACGGCTGTCGCCCTTAATAAATTCTAAAACGGCCGATGACGGAATTATTCTCTCTTTTTTGAGAATATGAATGATTTTCATCCGCTTATCCGCAGAATAATCTTCGGCTTTCCACCAGCCAAAAAGCGGATGCCACAAATTAAATGCAATGTCCTCAAAAATAGTTTTCTGAAAAATTCTCGCCCAAAGAAAATCAAGTCCGGAAAACGGATGATAGCAAATACTTCGGTTCTGCGGCGGCAGATTGGCTCCAACAAAATCAATATGTTCGGCATATGCCCTAAAAGCCGGGAATCCTTCTTGCTTTTCCAGTTCAAAAAGTTTATCCTGTCCGCCAGCATATATTTCCCAAAAATGTTTTATTGCCTCGCGAACTTCTGCCAAAATAGCTATTTCTTCCCCAATACTCAACTCTCCATAATTTTTTCTATATTTTTCCTGAGCTATTTTATCGGCTATCGGAAAACATGCAAAATGGGCCCCTCTAAGCTTTTCTTCCAAAGCCAGTCTTTCTTGAGTTTTTTCCATTTTTCCCCCAGTTTTTAAAAGAACTTTCCTATTATTTTGAGTCTATTAAATCAATAACAAAAGTCAACCCCTCACCACTTTTGCATAGCAAAAGTGGCGAGGGGTCAAGCCAAAACAAAATCGGAGATTGAGCCTCCGATTTATAGTGGAGGAGACAGTCCTCCTCCTACTCTATTATTGAAAAATCACCTCTTTTTCGCCTTGTTTTATCTCGCCAAGCAGATAAGCCGGTTGAGCGTTTTGCCAAAGAATCTTATAAAGAGCTGAAACCTCCAGCCTGGAAACAATTAAAACAAGCCCAATTCCCATATTAAAGACCCTGAACATTTCCTCGGTGGTAATTTTGCCTCTCTGCCGAATTAATTGAAAAATGGGGAGAATCGGCCAGGAACCCAGCCTGATTTCGGCCCGGCAGCCCTCGGGTAGAATCCTTCCAATATTTTCTTTGAGTCCGCCGCCAGTAATGTGAGCAATTCCATGAATGTTAAAATAAAATCCAAGTTCGTCCCGCTCATTAAACAAAACAGACAATGGCCCAAAATAGCTTCTATGGGGAGTTAAAAGAGTTTCGCCCAATTCTTCTTTAAGCTCTCGGGAAGAAAAAATTTTCCCGAGCAACGAATAGCCGTTGGTGTGAAGTCCGGAAGAAACCAATCCTAAAATTTTATCCCCGGGTTCAATGAAATGTCCGTCAATAATTTTGTTTTTCTCAACAATGCCGGCAATAAATCCGACCACATCAGAACAATTTCTTTTTAAAAGCCCCGGGAGCTGGGCAGTTTCACCGCCAATTAAAGAAATTTCAGCTTCCCGGCAGGCAGCTGTCATTCCCTGAATAATTTCTTCTATTTCGTTACGGCAAAGCTTATGCTGGGCGATGTAGTCAAGAAAAACTAAAGGTTTAGCTCCCTGGCAGAGAATATCATTAATGCAATGATTGACTATATCTGTCCCGATTGAACCCAGGGAGTTCATTGTTCTGGCAATTTCTATTTTTGTTCCAACGCCATCAACGCTGAAAACCAAAACCGGATGAAGATACTTTAATAAAATTTCTTTGAAATCATATATTGCCCCAAAGGGTCCGATGCCGGCCATGACATTGGAACTATAGGTAGTTTTGGCAAGTTCTTTTATTCTTCGGACGCTCTTACTTGCTTCCTCAATATCCACTCCGGCATCCTTGTAGGTAAGCGTTTTTTCCTCTTCCTCTTCGGCTTGCGTTTCATTGTAAGCCATTTCAAAAGCTTGAATGTTTTCCTCCACAATTTGCTTTTTTAGAGTCTCCCCCAACTTGCTTCTAATTTTATCCAGAAGGTTTTCTCTTTTAATGACATTTGTCGCCCTTAGCAAGGCCCCCAACATAGCTATATTGGGAATTCCTTTCCCTAATAAATCCAGGGCAATTTTAGTGGCATTAACAGTATAAATTTTTCCTTTGGCAAAATTTAATTTTGTCCGCAGCTCTTTTGGAGAAAGAGGGGTATTAACAATAAGAATACCTCCTTCTTTAAGCCCCTCGGTTATATTAACTACTCCCACAAGAGTGGGGTCAAGAACAATCACTATATCGGGATTTACAACGCCGCAGTAAACAATAACGGGAACGGAACTAATTCGGGTATAAGCCCTGATTGGCGCTCCGGTCCGTTCAGCTCCATACTCGGGCATTGCTTGAAAATACTTGCGAGCTTTTAAAGCCGATTCGGCCAGAATTTTTGCCGCTGTTATTACTCCTTGACCGCCGCGTCCATGCCAGCGAATTTCAATGGTTTTAGTCTCTTGTTCTGTCTTTTTCTCCATCTTTTTTATCTCCCTCCGGTATAATCTTTTAAAAGAACTTTTAGTATTTAATCCAGCATAAAAAAATTCCAGAATAATGTCAACAAAATAGAGTAGGGGAGGAATGTCTCCTCTACTCATACAATCGGTTCGCTCGCTCGCCCCATTAGATAGCGAGCTTGCGAGCTCTATCTAACGGGGCTCGCTCGTTGCCGATTATCAAACAGAAAAAGCCGGTGGAGTGATGTGACCCACACCGGCTTTTAAGGCAAGGGATAATTAACTTTGGTCTTCCTGGGTAGCCTCCTCAACTTCCTGCCGAAGTTCCACTTTTTCTCCAGCTCTACCCCCTTTTACCTTCTTGGCTCGGGGAGTTTTCTTTTCCTCGGGAATTTCTGCAGCTTTTTTGGGAGTCCTTTTGCGATGCTTGCTCTCCGGCGGTGGCGGAAAATCATCCTTTTGCTGTTTGGTTTCGCCCCGTCTGGTTTCAGTTCCGCCAATCTCACCAGCCCTCTTCCTGATGCTGTCCAAAACAGTAAGCAGCATATACTTGAGAGGTTGGGGGACCTTTCGAAGATCCGGTCTCTCGCCAGCAGTGAACGGATATTCAGCTCCTTTTCCCAAACCAATTCCTCCAAAAGAAGGGGTGAAGTCTTTGACTACCAGAGAGTCCACTTTGGCTTCCACCACGACCACGCCCCGCATGGAAGGCTTATTGGAGTATTGCTCCCGGTGGTTAAAACCAAAAGCAATAGTTCCTTTTTTCCCTCCAACCAGAGCTTCGGCTAAATTTCCAAGGGTGCCTTGCTCAAAGTAGGGCTTTTCAGCTTCCCTTTGGGCATCTCTTTCTGCCCTAAACTCCCGATGTTCCTCCCGAGCCCTCTGGTAGAGCTCCCGAAGAGCATTGGCTACTGCAAAGTGATCATCATTCCGCCAGTCCCTCGGAAAATACACTGCGGTCTCCTTGGTTTGGGGGTTATAAACCCTCAATTGAGCTTTCCAGACCTTGGGCGGGATAGATCGAGGCATCTTTACTTCGTCCAGAAACTCAACCCGGGTTCCTTTACTGCCATCTTCTCGAGTAAACTCTGCAACTCTTCCGATCAACCGCAAAGGTCCGATATCCTGCGCCTCCTGAAGCAGGGGCTTAAAAATATCAAACCCACCCTTGGCATTCCTAATTCGGCAGTGCAGGTCAGTCACTTCCCTGACTGCCATTATACCCGGAATCCTTTCCAGGTAGCCAAGAGCTTCTTCCAGTCCTGGAATTTTCTCCAGATCCGGAGTAAAGCGCCCTCCATGCCTTATGGCGTAAAGTCCGGCCAGGGTTTCGGTAATCTTTCGAGTAGCATTTTCGGCTTCCTCGATTTTGATTGACCCATCCTCCAGGGTTTCGAGGTCAATCCCCTCCACTAGTTGGGGGATTTCCCCCATCAATTCTACCAGTCTTTGCCAGCTATTTTGTTCAGTCATCAAGTTCCTCCTTTATTATTTGTTTTATCCTTCCAAATTCTTGTTTGGAAAGGACGCCATCGCTTTTTTTCCCCGGCGGCTCTAACTGCGATAAAGATAGAGCCTGAGTTTGTTGAACCACTTCCCCGGTTTTAACTCTTGGCTTGGGAATTGGTTTTTTTGTTTCACCAGCTCCTCCCCACATTTCCCCAAGAGCAAGAAATGCTTCGTTTCCGCCTTCGGTGCCGCGAATAACCGTTCCGCTTTTTAACTTCAATATGGTTACCACTTTACCTCCTAAAATTTATTTCCCTTGCCTTTTAGGCTATTTCAAGGTTCAAAGTAGGGTATTTAACCTACACCTCTATTATACACCCAAACAAAAAATTTGTCAAGACCCCCCGACACTTCTTTTCTTGACGAAGCCCCCTTGACATTTCTTTTTGGATATGCTAAAATATAGATGGTAGATAGTGAAATTGAGAAAGGTGGTGAATTGAGAAGCTGTTTGAAAACAAAATAAAACGCGCAGGGGGTATAAAAATGAAAAGAGCTTGGCTGTTCGGAATTAGCATACTTATTTTGCTGGGAATGCTTGGTGGAATAGGAAGCCAAACCGTCTTGGCGCATCAATCAATTCCTTACGACAAATTCCGGGCTGATGTCTATGAAGGGAAAAACTTCGAGCGTTGTGTCGGCAGCCTTAGCGAGTATTCCATTAACCACTGGTGGGAAACCGG
>PCWD01000045.1:11724-12051 GCA_002787255.1 Parcubacteria group bacterium CG11_big_fil_rev_8_21_14_0_20_39_14
TATTTTGAACCAGGTCAATATCAATTCCGGGTACGAGTTGATGATGGAACCAAATTGTGGGTTGACAACCGCCTTGTTATTAATAAATGGATAAAACAGGCGGTAACTACCTACGAGACAAAAGTTTATCTATCAAGAGGGTACCATAACATTAAATTGGAATACTTTGAGTGGATTGGCGGAGCGATAATCGGACTTGACTGGCGGCAAGTCGAACCGTCCGAAAATTATCTCCTAAATGGATTCCGGGCTGATGTCTATGAAGGGAAAAACTTCGAGCGTTGTGTCGGCAGCCTTAGCGAGTATTCCATTAACCACTGGTGGGAA
>PCWD01000045.1:12111-13871 GCA_002787255.1 Parcubacteria group bacterium CG11_big_fil_rev_8_21_14_0_20_39_14
GCTGACGACGGTTTCCGCTTGTGGGTTGATGGCGGATTGGTAATGGACAGCTGGATTTACCAGCCAGCAACAGCCTATGAAACCTGTTTCTACCTTTCCGGTGGCTATCACAATATAAAATTGGAGTATTTTGAAGCAACCGGCGGGGCAATAATCACCCTTAACTGGGAGCTTGACCCTTAATTTGCATATCTCAAAGTGCCCAATTTAAAAGCTGGCCGAGTACAGAAACTCGCCAGCTTTTTTGTAAAATTCAATAAAGATGTTAAGATGAGATAATGTCCCAATACTTTATTAAAAAAATTATTCCCCCCTTTTTATTGGATTGGTACCATCTTACCCTGCCCCTTCTTGGTAATTTTATCTATGGTTCTCCATCAAAAAAACTAAAGGTTATCGGCGTTACCGGCACCAATGGAAAATCTACGGTGGTAAACTTAATTACCGATATTTTAGAGGAAGTGGGTTTCAGAACGGCCTCAATGTCTTCAATAAAATTTAAAATTGCCGACAAGGAATGGGAGAACACTTTAAAAATGACTATGCCCGGCCGCTTAAAAATTCAGAAATTTCTTAATCAGGCCGTTAAAGCAGGATGCCAATATGCGATAATTGAGGTAACTTCCGAAGGAATAAAACAATATCGTCACAAATTTATTGATTTTGACGTGGCTGTTTTAACTAATTTAACCCCCGAACATATTGAAAGTCACGGTTCCCTTGAAAAATATAAAGAAGCCAAAGCCAGACTTTTTCAAAGTTTGGCAGGTTCTAAATCAAAAATCGGCGAAGATAAAAAAACTTTAAAATCCGGGGGGACTTTGAATAAAAAAATCTCCATTGTCAATCTGGATGATTCTAATGCTAAATATTTTTTACAATTCCCGGCTGATGAAAAATATGGTTTTAAAATTACAGCCAGAAAGCTCCAAAAAAACACCAAACCCCAAAATGGAAAGCTGAAAATAACAGAGGCAAAAAATTTGGAGTTTCTTTCGGATGGAATAAAATTTTCAGTTGAGAACATTGATTTTAATTTAAAATTGCTTGGAAAATTCAATGTCTATAATGCTCTGGCGGCAATTTCAGCCTGTCTTTCCCAGGGAGTAGATTTAAGTACCATAAAAAGGTCTCTGGAAAGAATTGAAAAACTGCCGGGCAGGATGGAGATTGTCGCCGTCAAGCCCTTTACCGTAATTGTGGATTATGCCCATACCCCCGACGCTCTGGAGGAGGTCTATTGCACGGTTCAGAATCAATTAATAAATAATGGCAAGCAAAAGCTGCGCTGTGTTCTGGGAGCGGCTGGCGGGGGCAGGGATAAATGGAAAAGACCGGAGCTTGGCAAAATTGCCGCTAAATATTGCGACCAGATTATTTTAACCAATGAGGACCCGTATAATGAAGAGCCCGAACAGATTTTATCCGAAATAGAATCCGGGATAATAAAAAGTGAAAAACAAGAAATAACCAGTAAAATTTTGGACAGAAAAGAAGCCATTAAAGAAATTTTGAGTTCAGCCAAAGAAAAAGATGTGGTGATGATTACCGGCAAGGGCTGCGAACCCTGGATGATGGTTAAAAGCAGAAAAAAAATTTCCTGGGACGACAGGGAAATCGTAAAAGAAAAGTTCAAAGAAATTGAAACTCCCAAATCCGAAATTATATAATGAAGTTATATTGGGTTTATCAGAAAAGCGAAGTTAAAATAAGGGAACGGGAATGAAAATTTGACTGCCAAAATATTGAATTTATTCGCG
>PCWD01000062.1:0-2829 GCA_002787255.1 Parcubacteria group bacterium CG11_big_fil_rev_8_21_14_0_20_39_14
AAATATGAAAAAATTATATCTTAAATGTAAAACATGCGGAGAGAAATTTCAGGCAGGTATTCAAATGGATGAAGAATCATTCAAAACTGCTACTCTTCTAAATAATAATGAAAGTTGTCCAAGGGGGCATATGAATTCT
Organism: Parcubacteria group bacterium CG11_big_fil_rev_8_21_14_0_20_39_14; assembly: GCA_002787255.1. GTDB lineage: Bacteria > Patescibacteriota > Minisyncoccia > Minisyncoccales. The sequence continues at coordinate 140 of PCWD01000062.1, forward strand.
TACAATAAAGAAGATTATTTCTTTTCATCGGAGGCTTAGCCCCGTAGCAGACCAGTCTGACTGGTCACTACGGGACTAGTCCAGTAGAGAGCTATGCTCTTCTACTGGGCCTCAAAAAGTTGAAAAGACGAAAAAGAATGGGACAGCCCGGGGACAGTCCCATTGTAAAATCAAAAATTAAAAATAAAATATCAAAAATAGCTTGCGAATAACCACTATCGAGAAACGTTCTCGATGGTCTATCATTTAGGGGGAAAATAGGGACCCCGTACCATCGCCTTCAGCGAGCTACGGGGCAGGCGTGTACCTTTTCGGCTTTCTTCAATACGCCACCCGTGTGGCGTATTGAAAAAAATTTAGATTTGCCGCCAGAGGCGAGCAGGCACGCCGGAGGACCCCGGTAGTACACTTCGACAGGCTCAGTGACTACGGGGCAGGGATTAAAATTGTTGAAAATCAAAAACGACTAACTGGCTAACAAAAATTAGGTGAATAAATTTATGGATAACGATGATTTATTGCGAAAATTAAAAGAATGGCGCAGAGAGACTGCTAAACTGGAGCAAGTCGCGCATTTTCGCGTGTTTTCCAATAAAGTTTTGGAAGATATTGCAAGATTAAGACCGGCAACTAAAGAAGATCTTATGGCCATAAAGGGAATAAGGGAGAAAAAGTTTGCAAAATACGGCAATGAGATTCTGGCAGTTATTGGCGGAGAAAAAGAGACAGTCATTTCTAATTATTCTAATGATAGAATATTTTCTGTTCAGGAATTCATTTCTTTTATTAACAGCCAATTTTTTTCTCTTGGAACAGTAAAAGTCAGAGGCGAGATTACCGAAGTTAATCTTCATCCGAACGGCTATTGTTTTTTTACGATTAAAGATTCCCAAACCGAAGAGCATTCCGTAAGTTGTTATCTTAGCAGATGGAAGCTTGATAGTTTCAGTCATTTGTTAGAAGCTGGCATGGAAGTAGTGGTGGCTGCCAATCCCTCGCTTTATAAAAACGGCAGATTTAGTTTAACGGTAAATAACATAGAACCTTTTGGCGAGGGAGCGCTTAAAAAGGCATTTGAGGCGCTAAAAAAGAAATTAGCCGCTAAAGGATATTTTGATGGGTCGCGAAAAAGGCCCTTGCCAGTTTTTATTCAGAAAATAGGCCTAATAACATCCGAAAGTGGCGCAGCTATTCAAGATTTCCGAAAAAATCTTGGCGAATACGGCTTTAAGATTTATCTTTTAGATGTTCGGGTAGAGGGTGATTATGCAGAAGGAGCAATTTGTTCTGCCATTAAATGGTTTAATAAAAATAAACCCGAGATTGATGTTTTGGTTCTAATTCGGGGCGGTGGCGATTTGGAAAACCTTAAAACTTTTAACTCGGAAAGTGTGGCCGAAGCAATTGTTTTATCTCGTCTTCCCATCATTACAGGAATTGGCCACGAAAAAGATGAAACCATTGCTGATTATGTCGCCGACAAAAGTTTTTCCACTCCCACTGCCGCGGCGGTGTTAATAAAAACTCAAAGGGAAAATCTTATTGCCCAAGTTGAAAAGTATGCTGGTAATTTAGTTTTAATCACAGACAAAATTCTTACTGAGAAGAAAGATTATATTTTAAATAAAGCCAAAGATTTAAAGATTGCTTTCGCTGGAATTCTTGAGCGGTATAGGTTTATACTTTCAAAAATGACGGAGAAAATGTATAGTGGTTTTGGCAATATCTTTAAAGGATTCAAAGCGTTGGAACAGAATTTTATCCACCTTTTTTATCAATATGAAATTGCTGTTAGGCAGAAATTTCATGCCTTAGAGATTATCATTCAGAAATGTTTTAATTTATTGGAAAAAAAGTTTGATTCAGAACAAGCCAGATTAAAAACCGCGGAAGTTGCCTTATTGTCCCTTAATCCCGAAGCTGTCTTAAAGAGGGGCTATAGTATTGTTTATAAAACCGATAAAAAAATTATTAAAGAGTCAAAAGATGTAAAAGTCGGTGAAAAAATTTTTATTAAACCTCATAAAGGAGAGATTACTTCTTTAGTTGAAGAAGTAAAAGATTAAATAATCGCCAAAATTATGGTAAAAGAAGAAAAAAATTTACAAAGCGCGCTTAAGCAACTTGAGAAAATAGTTGATGATTTGAGCGGGAAGGATGTTGATGTGGAAGCAAGCTTGGAAAAATTCAAGGATGGGGTTTCTTTGATAAAATTCTGCCGGGCACAACTACAAAAAGCCGAGAATGAATTTGAGAAGCTTAAAAGCGAAATAGAGATTGAAAAAGACGAAGATGGGAAAATTAATGAAGAAGGTGAGGAAGTTGAAGTTACTGAAGTTGAGTGATCTCGGCGAGGAAATCGATCCTCGGGATGTACCATTTTGAGACACCCCTTTTCGTGTCTCATTTGGCTCACCCCAGTAGTACGCTTCAATAAACTCAGCGACTACGGGGCAGGTTTCCCGAATAAAATGGGGAATTGTCCAAAAGAATGAGACACGGCCAAAACCCTTTTTATAGTGTCCAATTTGTCTAATTTGAGATAAAATGATAATGTAGACTCGACCGAGATGCCTCGTTTCCGGGGCCTACAAATTAATCAAATTTGTTCTCAAATCTTTGGTTCTGGACCGAGACACACCGCCAGTCAGGATTTTTCAAGGATTTTGTTGCCTCGCGTTTCGCTGCGG
>PCWD01000062.1:2854-2996 GCA_002787255.1 Parcubacteria group bacterium CG11_big_fil_rev_8_21_14_0_20_39_14
CTTCGGGGCTCGGCGCTTGGCCTTCGGCTCGACGAAGTTGGCCTTCGGCCAGACGAAGTCGGCTGCCAATTTATATTCATTTTTGGTTGAAAAAATAAATTTAAGTAGATTTAAGTAGATTTAAGTAAATTTAAGTAGATTT
>PCWD01000062.1:3009-6540 GCA_002787255.1 Parcubacteria group bacterium CG11_big_fil_rev_8_21_14_0_20_39_14
ATATACTTCAATTATCACACGACCACTCTATCGCCCAAGGGGGCCCTCTAAATGGGCGGCCCATCGGGCTTTAGCCCTAATTTGGGGCTCCCTTTGCGTTAGAAACGGGTTTCATTTTGGGCTCCTTTTGTATTGTACAAGACTATTATTGACATGTTGTTTTATATTTGTTAATCTTTTAATTGAACGCCAAAATTTAAAGTTAATGGGAGCCAGGATAATTATGGTTGCTGGGGATTAAACTTTTTTTGTTTAAATAACCGCCAAACTAACGCCAAACAATACCTGCCTATCAGCAGGTAGACGACAAACTAACGTCAAGCATTTAAAAGTTTTGCGTCTGTTTTGCGACTATCTTTAAGTTTCGCGTCTATTTCGCGGCGAGCGAAGCGAGTATGCCGACTATTAATCAATTAATTAAACGACCCCGAAAGAAAGCCAAAAAGAAAGCCAAGATGCCGGCTCTGACATTCGGTTTTAATATTCAAAAAAACAGGCCCAGAAAATATCCCTCACCCTTTAAAAGAGGAGTTTGTCTCAAGGTAACAACCATGACTCCCAAGAAGCCAAATTCAGCCTTGAGAAAAGTAGCCAGGGTTCGTCTTACCAATGGAATGGAAGTTACTGCCTATATTCCCGGCGAGGGTCATAATCTTCAGGAGCACTCGGTAGTGATAATTCGGGGAGGGAGAGTTAGAGATTTGCCGGGAGTCAGATACCATGTGGTAAGGGGGGTACTGGATATCGGAGGAGTGGAAGGCAGAAAACAGCAAAGAAGCAAGTACGGAAGCAAGAAAACCGGATAAAAATTGTAAATTGAAAATTAATTTTTTATGGCTCGCAAAAAAGAACAAAAAAGAACAATCTCACCCGATCCTTCATACAACAATGTATTGGTTGCTAAATTTATTAATCAGGTGATGAGAAAAGGAAAAAAATCCATAGCCAGAAAAATTGTTTATGGCAGCTTTGAGATCCTTAAAGAAAAAACAAAAAAAGAACCCCTGGAAGTTTTTGATGAAGCCATAAAAAATGTTTCGCCCGCCCTTGAGGTAAAACCAAGGAGAGTTGGCGGAGCGACTTATCAGGTGCCAAGAGAGGTTAGGGGGGATAGAAAAATTACTTTAGCAATGCGCTGGATTATCAAAGCCGCCAAATCAAAAAAGGGAAAACCGATGAAAGAAAAATTGGCTGAAGAATTAATTGCCGCTTCAAAAAACGAGGGAACAGCCATCAAGAAAAGACAGGACACCCATAGGATGGCCGAAGCAAACAAGGCCTTTGCTCATTTCGCCAGGTAGGCTACGAAATACAAATTTGTACAAATATACGAATATTTGTATATTTGTATCAATTTGTAGACACATGAGGAAGTATCCAATTGAAAAAACTCGCGATATAGGCATTATTGCCCATATTGACGCTGGAAAAACAACCGTTAGCGAACGGGTGCTTTTTTATACCGGTGTTTCTCATAAAATTGGAGAAGTTCATGATGGCGAGGCTATTATGGATTGGATGGCCCAGGAAAGAGAAAGAGGAATTACAATTACCTCAGCCGCTACCACCTGTTTTTGGTCGCCTGGAGAATATCTAACTAAAGAAAAAACTAACGAGCATCGTATCAATATAATTGATACCCCGGGCCATATTGATTTTACGGTAGAGGTTCAAAGAAGTTTGCGGGTTTTGGACGGAGCAGTGATTGTTTTTGACGGAGTGGCCGGAGTCGAGCCCCAGTCAGAGACCGTCTGGCATCAGGCTGACAGATTTAAGGTTCCCCGCATTTGTTTTATTAATAAAATGGACAGAACGGGAGCTTCCTTTGAAAAAAGCCTTGATTCAATAAAAGAAAGATTAACTCCAAATGTTTTGCCATTGCAGGTGCCTATAGGAGCTGAAGATAATTTTGATGGGGTAATAGATCTTTTCAAAATGAAAGCCTTGAGATTTAAGGGAAATTTAGGTGAAAATGTTGAAGAAGAGGAAATTCCCGAGGCTCTAAAAGAAGAGGCGAAGAAATGGCGCAAAGAAATAATGGAAAAAATCGTAGCTGAAGACGAGCAGTTAATGGACAAATATTTTAAAGGAGAGGATATTCCGATTGAGGACTTAAAAAGCATTGTAAGAAAGGCAACTATTAGTATAGCTTTGGTTCCTGTTCTTTGTGGTTCTGCTTTAAAAAACAAAGGCATTCAGCCTTTACTTGACGCGGTAATAGAATATTTACCCTCGCCCGCAGATTTGCCGGCAATTAAAGGATTTCATCCAAAAACAAATGAAGAAACTGAAAGGCATTCATCGGATTCCGAACCATTTACCGCCTTGGCTTTTAAGGTGGCAACCGATCCTTATGTGGGGCAATTAACTTATTTCAGAGTTTATTCCGGAACTTTGAAAAGGGGTTCTTATGTTTTAAATACTACATCCAGAGAAAAAGAGAGAATTGGCAGAATTTTAAGAATGCACGCTGCTGAAAGGGAAGAGGTTGAGGAAGTTTTTGCCGGCGATATTGCCGCCACTGTCGGGCTCAAAAAAACAACTACTGGCGATACCTTGTGTGATGAGCAAAACCCCATTGTTTTGGAAAAAATTACCTTCCCGGAACCAGTGATTTCAATTAAGATTGAACCTAGGACCAAGGCTGACCAGGAAAAGATGGGAAACGCTTTGAGAAAATTGGCTGAAGAGGATCCGACTTTCCGGGTGAAAGGAGATATTGAGACCGGCGAGACAATTATTTCCGGAATGGGAGAATTGCATCTTGAGATTTTAGTTGATAGAATGTTGAGAGAATTTAAAGTAGGAGCAAATGTTGGTCGGCCCCAGGTAGCTTACAAAGAAACAATTAAAGGAACGGCCGAGGCTGAGGGGAAATATATTCGGCAGTCCGGCGGCCGAGGTCAATATGGCCATGTTTGGTTAAGGGTGGAATCTAAAAACAGGGGTGAGGGATTTGAATTTATCAATGAAATTAAAGGAGGGATTATTCCTCAGGAATTTATTCCGGCAGTCGGAAAAGGAGTAAAAGAAGCGATGGATAAAGGAGTGGTTGCCGGATATCCAATGGTTGATATGGAGGTTACTTTGTATGACGGTTCTTTTCATGAAGTTGATTCTTCGGAAATAGCTTTTAAAATTGCCGCCTCCATTGCTTTTCAGAAGGCATCAAAAAGAGCAAAACCGGTTTTGCTTGAGCCAATTATGAAACTGCAGGCAACTACTCCGGAAGGATTTTTAGGAGAAGTAATTGGCAATCTCAACTCAAAGAGAGCAAAGATAATGGGAACAAGCGAGAGGTTGCGGACAAAGATAATTGATGCCGAGGTTCCATTAGCTGAAATGTTTGGCTATGCCACCAGTTTAAGGTCATTGACAGAAGGCCGAGCAACATTTACTATGGAATTTAGTCACTATGAGGAAGTACCTCAAAATATCGCACAAGAAATAATTGAGGGGAAACGAAGATAATAAAAAAAGCTCTTGACGGTTTCCTTTGTTTCTAATATTATTAGAATTAGCAATTAATTA
>PCWD01000062.1:6566-12230 GCA_002787255.1 Parcubacteria group bacterium CG11_big_fil_rev_8_21_14_0_20_39_14
CCGCATGTTAATATCGGCACCATAGGTCATGTTGACCATGGAAAGACCACTTTAACAGCCGCAATGTTAAGAGTTTTAAAATTAAAAGGTTTTAGCGCTTCAGAAAAAACAGTTGAGCAAATTGATTCTGCTCCTGAAGAAAAAGCCCGGGGCCTTACTATTAACACCTGTCATGTTGAATATGAAACCGAAAAAAGACACTATGCCCACATTGATTGCCCGGGTCATGCTGACTATATTAAAAATATGATTACTGGAGCCGCTCAAATGGACGGAGCGATTTTGGTGGTTTCGGCGCCTGATGGGCCAATGCCTCAAACCAGAGAACATATTTTACTTGCTCGTCAGGTCGGCGTTCCTACTCTTGTTGTTTTTTTGAATAAAACCGACCAGGTTGACGACCCCGAACTTATTGATTTGGTTGAGCAGGAAGTAAGGGAACTTTTGAAAAAATATGAATTTCCCGGCGACAAAACTCCGATTATTCGCGGTTCGGCCCTGAAAGCCCTTGATGCTTCCTCGGCTGATGATGAAGCCGCAAAGCCAATTCTGGAATTGGCTAAAGCTTTAGATGAATTTATTCCCGAGCCTGCAAGAGAAATTGATAAACCATTTTTGATGGCGATTGAAGATGTCTTTTCAATTGAGGGTCGGGGAACCGTTCCTACCGGCAGAATTGAAAGAGGAATAATTCATCCAAACGATGATGTAGAAATAATTGGTTTGAGAGACACGGTAAAAACAGTCGTTGTTTCAGTCGAGATGTTCAATAAATCGCTTGATGAAGGAAGAGCGGGTGACAATGTCGGTATTTTACTGCGAGGCATCAAAAAGGAAGATATTGAACGGGGTCAGATTTTAGCAAAGCCGGGTTCAATTACTCCCCATACCGAGTTTGAAGGCGAAGTTTATATCTTAACAAAAGAGGAAGGCGGCAGACATACCCCATTTTTTTCCGGCTACAAGCCCCAATTTTATATTCGAACTACCGATGTTACCGGAGATGTAAATCTATCCGAGGGAACGGAAATGGTAATGCCCGGGGATACGGTAAATCTTGGAATCAAATTGATTGCCCCGGTTGCCTTAGAAGAACAGCAAAGATTTGCAATCAGAGAAGGCGGTAAAACTGTCGGAGCGGGAGTAGTTACCAAAATTATAAAATAGAATTTTGGAAATTTGAAATCCTAAATCCGAAATCCTAAACAAATTTCAATGTTCCAAATTCTAAATTCCAAATATGTTTGAAATATTGAAAAATTAGGATTTGTAGTTTGTTTAGAATTTAGAAATTCGAATTTAGAATTTTAAAGTATAGTGTTCTTTTAATATGCCGACAAAAAAAGAAAAGGAAACAGTTGAAGGGGTTAAATCAAAGATAAGGATTAAAGTTAAAGCTTATGATCATAAGATTATGGATTTGAGTATTCGGCAGATTGTTGAGGCGGTAACCCGTTTGGGAGCAGAAATTATTGGTCCGGTTCCCTTGCCAACTGAAATTAATAAATATACGGTGAATCGTTCCTCCTTTGTTCATAAAGATAGCCGGGAGCAATTTGAAATGCGCGTTCACAAACGTTTTGTTGATATTTTAAACCCCAGTTCAAAAATTACCGATGCCTTGACCAATCTTAACTTGCCCACCGGGGTGGATATTGAAATTAAGATAATGTAAACACTACAAATTACAAATTTGTTTACAAATATACAAATTTTGCAAATGAAGAAATTTTTTTAAAAGTTTAATATTAATTATTTACCAGCCTTAATTTTAAAATGCCGGGCTTGGAGGGCTCGGTATTTTATTAGAAATAAATATTTGTTATTTGTATATTGGTATTAAGATTTGTAATTCGTAGGGGCCTATGAAGTTTATTCTCGGAAAAAAAATAGGAATGAGTCAGGTTTTTGATGAAAAAGGGAATGTTGTTCCGATAACTTTGATTGAAGCCGGACCCTGCGAAGTTGTGCAACTTAAAACCAGGGACAAAGACGGCTATGAAGCAGTTCAAATAGGTTTTCAAAAAATAGAAAAAAAGAAAAAAATTAAAAAAACAATGAAGGGCAAAGAATACCGATACCTGAAAGAATTTTCAATGACCAATGACCAATCCTCAATGAAGGTGGGAGATAAGATTGATGTTTCTGTTTTTCAAGGGGGCGATAAAGTGAAGATTTCAGGCACATCAAAGGGCAAAGGATTTCAGGGAGTGGTCAAAAGATGGGGATTTCACGGCCGAAATGCTTCTCACGGCGTTAAGCACGATCAGCGACAACCCGGTTCCATAGGTTCTTCTTGGCCGGAGAGAGTGGTCAAGGGAAAGAAGATGGCCGGAAGAATGGGGAATGAAAGGGTGACGGTTAAAAATTTAAAAATAATAAAAGTTGACCCCCAAAATAACCTGCTTGCGGTAAAGGGAGCTGTTCCGGGGCACAGAGGGACGTTATTAGAAATCCGTGGCTAAAAAAATTTCAATTTTCAATCAATTTTCAATTTTACAATTAAATATTTGTGTAACAAAAAATCCCGAGCCAAATTTATGACAAGGGATTTAGAAAGAACAAGATTTTATTTATGAATTGCCAATTGCCCAGCTTACACCTCGCATCCAAGCAGCAATAAGAATAACTGTCACCCACCAAGGCCAGCTCAAGAGTATTATATAAACGGTCCCGATTAAAAATGCGCCAACTCCTGCAACCAATAGCCCTCCTGCAAGTTTTTTTCATCGCTGTTGACTCCCTTTTTAAACAACTTTTACTTTATGTAAGTTTAGCAAATTAAATTATGTTTGTCAAGACCTATAATCAAAATGGAAAGGAAGTTGAACAGACGAGGTTGCCCTCGGAAATTTTTAATCTGAAATTAAATCCAGATTTGGTTCATCAAGTCGTGGTTTCCCAGATGGCAAATCGCAGAAGAGTAATTGCTCATGCCAAAGATAGAGGCGAAGTTCGGGGCGGCGGGAAAAAGCCCTGGAGACAAAAGGGAACGGGTCGGGCAAGACACGGCTCCATTCGCTCTCCCTTATGGAGGGGCGGAGGAGTGACCTTTGGGCCGACCAAGGAGAGAAATTACAAAAAAATTATTCCAAAAAAGATGAAAAGAAGGGCTCTTTTTATGGTTTTGTCTTCAAAGGCAAAAGATAATGAGTTGATTATTATGGACGAGCTAAAAATGGAAAAAGTCAAAACAAAAGAATTTGCCAAAATACTGAATACGATTTTGGGAGCAAAGAGGAGCAGCATTTTAATTGCTCTGTCCAGAGAAGATGAAAATATTCAAAAAGCAGCCGAAAACATTCCAAAGACAAAAATTATGCGGGTTTGTGATTTAAACGCCCTGGATTTGTTAAATTACAAATATTTGCTAATTACAAAAGAAGCAATCAAACTTCTTCAAAACATATATTTGAAGAAGTAAATTGCCATATTGTTAAATTGTTATGGGATTAAAGTTGATGTGTAATAAAATTTTGCTAATTTTTAGAGTAAATTTCAGGGATTTTATTCGGAAAATTTTCCAAAATTTCTTAAAGTTATTAAAAGAAAAGGAAAAGCCAAAAAAGGAGGAGACTTCCATGGAAGAAATTAAACTGCCTCAAAAAATTAAAAAAGTTACGAAAAAAGCTTTTTCCGAGGCCCCCCATTGGATTTTAAAAGAACCCCACATTACCGAAAAAGCCACCGGCGCCGGAGAAAAAAATAAATATATTTTTAAAGTTTATCAGGGAGCTAATAAAATTGAAGTTAAAAAAGCGGTGCGGGACCTTTACGGGGTGATGGTCAAGGATGTAAATATTATCAATATTCATCGGAAAACCAAAAGAGCGGCTGGCAGAACAAGAGGAGGTCATAAGAGCGGTTATAAAAAAGCCATAGTAACGCTTTATAAAGGAGAAAAGCTTGAGCTGATGCCAAGGTAGGGTATGGATATTGACAATTTTTAAATAGTCCTTTAACATTTAAATGGCACCTTGAAATTAAGAACGGGGGTAAAAAGAGATGTCGGAAGCAAAGAAAAAGAGAGCAGGGGAAAAAGACTTGATTCAACTGCTGGAGGAGGAAATTCAAGAGATTGTTGATGAGGTTTTTTCAACGGGAGAAATTAAACGTGTTAGAGTGATTAAAGCCGAAGTGAATTTAGAAGTTGAGATAGTGCCGGCAAAAGGACAGTTAGATAAAAACAAAGTAAGCGAAATTTTTGCTAAGAGATTAAAAATCAGATTAGCCGTTCCGGTAAAATTAAAATTGAGACTGGTTTAAAAATCTCAAAATACGAGATGAGGGGAGGCAGATAATGAAAGTAATAGTAATAGGCACAGGTCAGTGCGGAAATAACATTGCCGATGAATTTTGCAAGATGGATAAAATAGTAAGACATAACAGGAAAATAAGCGTTGTTGTTGACGCTTTTGCGGTTAATACCGACGAAGGAGATTTAAGCGGAATGAAGCATCTCCCCCGTGATTATCAGCACAGAATTTTGATAGGCGGGAGAGAGACATCGGGTCATGGAGTGGGGAAGCTCAACGAAAGAGCTGCCAAATATGCAAAAGATGAAAGCCAGAAAATAATTGATGCTATTGGAGCCAATCCCAACTTATTTGAGGTTGACGCCTTTTTAATTGCCGGCAGCGGTGGAGGCGGCACTGGTTCCGGGTCAATACCTTTCATAGTGGAGCGAATAAAAAAAGAGTATCCACAAAAATATGTTTACGCTTTAGTTGTTCTTCCCTATGAGTATGAAGAGAATAACGAAGAAAGAACCAGACTTAATACCGCTTCCTGTCTCAAGGCAACTTACGACAGGGCAGATGCCGTAATTTTAGTTGATAATGAAAGATACGCTTCTTTATTTGGACGGATTTCGGCAAATTACTTTTTGGTTAACCAACAGATTGTTAATAGTTTCCGCGATTTATTGTGCGCCGGCGAGGAAAGAAAACCCGAGCGGGTTGGTAGCAGAGTGGTAGATGCCGGAGATATTACCGCCACCATAGAGGGCTGGACAATTATTGGCTGGGGCGGTTATGATGTGTCTCTGTTTAAGGCTCTGGCTAAAGATAAAAAAGATTTCTTAAAAAAGAGCGCCGAGACCCGCAAAGGAATAGGAGCTTTGGACAAAGCCTTAAAATTAATTTCCATCAAGAGTGGTCAAAAGGAATATGCTGAAGCCCAAAACGTTCTCTATCTTTTTAGCGCGCCCGAAAAAGAAATGAACTTAGATACAATTAAAGACTCGGAACGTTATTTGAAAGAATTGATGCCCGAAGCTCTAATCAGGGGAGGGACATATCCCTATGAAAGACGGGCAATAGAGGCAACAGTAATTCTTTCAAAAATGGGTGAGCTGGAGAGGATAAAGAATATTTATAGAGCCGGAGAAGAATTTACCAAAGTAATGGAAAACAGACAGAAAGATTATGAAGGGAAATTAGACAAAATCAAAAGACTTGGAGAAGGAGTGCCCGATTTATAATAAAAAACAAGGGGCGAAACCAATCGCCCCCTTCTTTTTAGTATTTTTTTTGAGCGAGGTTGATAAGATTGATTGGGGTTTATTTTTTCTAAAAAGTATGCTACTTATTAATTAAAGATAGTGCGTAATAATTTTCGCGTGGGTTTTACGTAGGCGGCTTCGTCAGCTTTCCTGTTACTATA
>PCWD01000053.1 GCA_002787255.1 Parcubacteria group bacterium CG11_big_fil_rev_8_21_14_0_20_39_14
TCGGTGGGAGTAAATTTAAAATTAATCACACTTTCATCCTGAATAGATGTTATCGCGCAATTTCCCTTAGTTGAGGCATATGAACATTGCCCGCCAACTTTTCGTTCTGTTTCTGTTTGGGCTTTTAAAACACTTGCCCCGCCCAAAACAAGGGTAAGCAGGGTTATTGAAAATAACCCGATAAAAATAGATTTTTTTGACATAAACATTATCGCAAATTTATGCGAATTCAGGTGCGAATTTATGCGAATATTATTCGCGCAGATTAGCACCCATATTTGCACATATTAGCGAGTTTACCTTACGCTTTCATTATATCACGAGCAAGGGGGGGGAGTCAAACTGTGGATAACTATTCTGCCTTGCTTAATCTTAAAAATCTTTTTATTTGACAGACGGCCGTCTATGATTTAAGAAGATTTTGAAATTACAAAAAATGGCTTAATAATCCGCAACGAACACGCCGTTAATGGCAGAGCCCGCCATTGATAGCGTTCCAACTCCAATCGTTAAAAATCATTAAATTAAATCTTCCGAAATCGCAAGCGGCCGCTTGCGATTTCGGAAGAAAACAATATACAATCGTGACGATATAACACAATAAAAAATCGCCCAAATTGGGCGAAAATTTAAAACACTTTTAGGAAATCAGACTTCAAACCATTACAATTTTATATTTTATTTTTCCTTTTGGGGCGTCAACCGTGACTATATCTCCTGTTTTTTTGCCCAAAAACGCTCTTCCCAGAGGAGACTCGTGAGAAATCTTTCCCTCTTCCGGCGCTGATTCGGGAGCCCCAACTATTAAAAAGGTTTTGGTTTTTCCTTCGCAAGCCACCTTTATTTTAGAGCCAACCTGAACTGTTTCTGATTTTAGCCCTTCTTTAATAATTACCGCATTTCTTAAAATTTTCTCCAATTCCAAAATTCTCCCTTCTATAAAAGCTTGGGCTACCTTTGCTTCTTGATATTCAACGTTTTCCGAAAGGTCGCCAAAAGAAGCGCTATCCTGAAGCCTTTTGGCAATCTCCGGTCTTTTAACGTCTTTTAACTCTTCAAGTTCTTTTTCTGTCTCCTCCAAACCCTCTTTTGTAAGATAGTATTCTTCGTCCATGCCACATGATGCTAATCTACGAATTTTATGAGAATGCTGCTAATATACCAATACTCTGAAATTTGAAATTAGTTGATAGAGATTGGAAATTAGTAATAGAGAATTGAAATTAGAAATTAGTTTACTATTTTCCACTTTCTAATTTCTATAACTATTTTCTATTTTCCAATAACCATTTTCTATTTTCGTTATTAGCAGTCCGTAGATTGGCATTAAATTAGCGTATTTGCATTATATTTTTATATTAATGATACTTACCAAAAGAACCTTGTCAATCCCCCACTAACTTTGCGCTTATTTTTGCCTCTTTAATAAGAAATGCTAAATGTCCAAAGAATTACTAAACAACCAACAATCAGAAAATACTTTGACACCTTTGGCGCTTAAGCACAAAGTTGGTGGAGGTTCAACCCCATTATTTCTGCAACAGTTCGGCATTATTTTTTTTTGTTTTTGCTGAAGTAATATTCCAATACTTCTTTTGCCACGGGAACTGCGGTATCTGAACCCTCGCCGCCGTCGCGGCACGCCCCGCCTTGGCGGGGCTAACACCGCTCCCCAGACACCTTCGGTTTCTGGCGGTCGCTTCGCCAAGTCTGACTTGGCTTCGCTCCCTGTTTTTCCACGACGGGGAGATACCCAATCTCCCCGACCCCCTCTGTGCGGCGGCTCGGTTCTATTATTCCTTTTTGTTGCTGAAGTAATATTCCAATACTTCTTTTGCCACGGAAACTGCGGTATCTGAACCCTCGCCGCCGCCCTCAACAATAATTGTCAAAATTATTTCTGGCTCGTCATAAGGAGCAAAACCGGAAAACCAAGCATGGGTTTTAACTCCCTCTTTTCCAAATTGAGCAGTGCCGGTTTTTCCGGCAGCTTCAACCGGCAGCAGGGAAAGCAAACGCGAGGAACCGGAAACCACCGCTTCTCTCATCCCCCTTCTTGAAACTTCCAAAATATCCCTTTCAATAAAATTCTGCCGAATTATCTCCGGCTCAATATCGTCAACTATTTGTACCGAATCTGTGAAAACAATAATCTTGTCAACTAATTGAGGTTTTAAAAGTGTCCCGCCATTGGCCAAGGCCATATAAGAAACAGCAACCTGAAGGGGTGTTACGGCAATACTGCCCTGACCAATTGAGATGCTGTAAATATCGCCGGGATACTCAAGTTTTTCCGGCAAAATTCCCTTATTTTCTCCAAAAATGTCAACTCCCGTAATGCTTCCCCAGCCAAAAAGTTTCAAATATTTCAGAATTCTTTCCAGCCCCAAACCGTCTTGTTTTCCATATCCTCCGCCAATAGTATAAAAATAAACATTGCAGGACTGAGCAATTGCCTTTATTATATCAGTTAATCCATGGGTTTTCCAATCATGAAAAATTTTATTACCAACTTGAATTCCGCCAAGACAGTTAATTTTTTTATTAGTTGAGATAATTCCTTCGGATAACGCTGCCGCGGCTAAAATCGGCTTGATAATTGAGCCGGTGGGATAAATGCCGGCAATTGGACGATTTAATAAATCAATTTCTTCGTATTCTTCCTGCGAGAGCTTTTGACTAAAAATGTTATTGTCAAAACTCGGCAGAGAAACCATTGCCAAAATTCCGCCAGAACGAGGGTCAAGGGCAATTGCCGAGGCCGCCTTATTTTTAGCTTTTTTGGAAAGCTCATCGTAAACAACCTTCTGAAGCTCACTGTCTAAATGAAGTAGGAGGTTTTGTCCGTCTTCGGGCAGAGACAAAATTTCTTCGCTTCTTGTCCTGCCGGCAACATCCCTTTCAATTCTCTTTTTACCCGGACTGCCCCTTAAAACATTTTCATAACTTTGTTCAAGTCCGCTTTTTCCAATAAAATCATTGGGGTAATAATTCGCTAAATAATTTAAATCATCCGGGTTAACCCTTCTTAAAAAACCCAGAACTTGCGAAAAATAAGGACCCTCAACATATCTTCTGCAAAAATCTTTTTCAATCTCTGCTCCTTTAATTTCTTTTAATCTTGCCTCTAAAGCCAAAATGGTTTCGTGTTCTAAATTTTCAGCAATAATAACTTTAGATTCGGGATTTTTTTCAAAATTATTTAAAATTTCCTCATAGAAAATTCCGGTAATTTTAGAAATTTCTTTTAAAACATCCTCTTTTTCTCCCACTTCTCCCTTGTCCAAAACCAAATTAAAACTGGGTTGGTTAAAAACAAGCTGTTTAAAATTTTTGTCATAGATTACCCCTCTCTGGGATTTTATTGGATAAATTCTTACGGCATTTTCCCGGGCTTGAGTCAAATAAAAACTGTGGTCTTTTATTTGCAATAACCCTATTTTTACAAGAAGCATTAAAAACCCGACTAAAATTAAGCTGAAGAGAATTATAAAATTTCGCTTTTTTATAGACAATTCCATTCTTCCCAATTCATAATCCGAATGCTCTTCTTCCTTAATTTTTCTGGAATCCAAAAATGTCTCTTCGGGTTCAATAACTTCCTTATGGGAAATTTTTACTTTGTATTTATCTAAATCGCCCATTGTAGAAATAATGTTAAAACTTCATAAATTACTAAAATAATTGGTAAAAATATCAATAACTTTAATAAATTTGATAATTTAATAAATCTGAAAAATAAATTTAAAAAAATCAGACATAAAATTAGGCTTACCATTTTAACTCCAAGGGGCATGGCAGAGAAAAAATCAAGAAGAAGCCCCGAAAAAAAAGCAAAAAATAATCCCTCCTTAAAATTCCGAAAAATTGCGAGCCCTACCGCCAAAATCAAGACTAAATTTATTACCCAGCCAAAAATGGGAAAATGAACCAAAAAAGAACTCTGGAATATTGCCGCCAAAAAAGAAATCAGGAAAATAATAAAATATCTCATTAGATAATTTTACCGTGTTTGATTATTACTCACAACCCCTGACAAAGATTTAGGAGGTGATGTAATGCCATGAAAGTTTAAAGGCTCTTTAAAAAGCCGGGTCGGGGCTGAAAAAAGAAAAATAAAAATGAAGGAGGTGTATAATGGCCCAAATAGAGTGTCCAAAATGTAACGGCAGTAGAAAAATAAAGCGCCCAAACTGTCTTGGAGAGGGAGACAGAATTGGACCACGATTTGGAGATGATGCAACTTTTCAGAACAGAAAGTGTAATCTTTGCAATGGACGCGGGAAAATAGGCTGTGGTTATTGTGAAGGAACCGGTTTTTTGGTCTATTAGTCCATATTCCAAAAGCACATACTACAAAGAAGAAATCTAAAAATCCCTGCGGAAATTCCGCCAGGGATTTTATAATTCGCTCAAATTCGCTTCTAAATTTGTTTATTATTTGCGAGTTGTTATTATAAAGACTTCTTCCAAATCGTCAAAATCTACACGGGGCCTGACTTTTGCCTCCTGGAAAATTTCAAGGTCGTCTTTTTTAACTTCGGTGATTTCGCCAATTAAAAAACCCTTTGGAAAGATATTGTCAAAACCAGAAGTAATAATTTTATCGCCAACTTTAATTTCTTTTTCCTTTGAGACCATCTCCAAAATAGGATAATCTTGAGCGCCTTTTCCTCTCAAGATTCCTTTTACCCGAGTTTCCGATGTCATTGCTGCTACCTGACTTTGGAAGCTATTTATTAACAAAACTTTGGAGAAATCCGGCTCAACCTCAAAAACCCTTCCCACAACCGTATTCCCGGCGGCAACTGCAGGCAAATCTTTTAAAACACCTTGTTCTCGTCCTTGATTTATAACAATTGAGGTCCTTTCTTGACTAAATCCCCTAACCCGAGCGAAAATTTGAGTTTCTTCATTGATAAGCCCGGCAAATTGTTCTCTTAAAATTTTATTTTCCCGCTCAACTTCTTTTAATTTTACAATTTGAGAAAGGTTCTCAAGATTTTCAATTTTGAGAATTTCGTTTTCTTTCTTTAGGTCTTTGGTTCTTAAAAAACTTTGTGAGAAATCGGAAATTTTATTTGATGTATTCTGAAAAAAACTTAAAAAGGGTGAAGAAATCTTAAAAAAAATATTCTTTGCGCCCCCCAAAAAACCTTGACTATTTAAAAAAACAAGCAGCAATACCACTACTGCTACTCCAGCTAAAATTAACCAATTTTTGGTAAATAAAATCTTCATTCCGTAATTTTGATTTTTGAGATTTAATTTTTGATTTTATACCAGTATTTCCGACGCTTCAGTAGAAACGAGAACCTCCCTTAGTTTGTCAATATCCTCCAAAACTATTCCCGTTCCTCTTACAACAGCAGTCAAGGGGTCGTCAACAATTTTTGTTGGAATTTTTGTTTCAATTTCTATGAGCTCGGCGAGATTTCGCAAAAGCGAACCTCCGCCAGCAAGATAAATTCCTCTCTCCATAATATCAGCCAAAAGTTCGGGCGGTGTCTCTTCAACCGCTTCCTTTACAATATTAACAAGGGTCCTTATTGAAACGGAAATTGCTTTTAAAATATCGTTGCTGTCAATCATAATTTCCTTAGGGAGTCCTGTAACTAAATCCCTTCCTCTCATAATAACTTCTATTGGCTCTGACATTTCCATTGCCGAACCAACACCTATTTTTATTTGCTCGGCTGTTCTCTCGCCAAGAAGCATTTTAAATTCCTCTTCGGCATATCTTATGATATCTTCGTCAAGCTTATCACCGGCAATCCTAAGGCTTTTTGAAACAACAATGCCTCCAAGCGATATTAAAGCCGCCTCTGATGTCCCTCCGCCAATATCTATGAGCATATTGCCGCCGGCATCCTGAACAGGAAGCCTTGCTCCGATTGCGGCGGCCATCGGTTCTTCAATTAAATAAGCCTCTCTTGCTCCAGCTTCCCTGGCGGCATCTTCAACCGCCTTTTTTTCCACCTCGGTTACTCCGCAGGGAATACCAATTACCATTCTTGGACGAGGAAAAATAAAGGGATGTTTTTTATGAACCTTTTCAATAAAATATCTGAGCATCTGCTCGGTCACTTCAAAATCGGAAATTACTCCCTCTCTTAAAGGACGGGTGGCGGTAATATAACTGGGAGTTCGACCAACCATTTTTTTAGCTTCACTGCCAATAGCCAAAATTTGACCGGTCCTTTGATTTACAGCCACCACGGACGGCTCGTTAATAACAATTCCTTTTCCTCTAACATAAACCAGGGTATTTGCCGTACCAAGGTCAATGCCAATATCTTTTGAAAATATAGAAAATACCTTGTTAAACATAAAATATCATTTTTAATTATGGAGTTATATTGGGTTTATCAGAAAAGCGAAGT
>PCWD01000003.1 GCA_002787255.1 Parcubacteria group bacterium CG11_big_fil_rev_8_21_14_0_20_39_14
TTTATGTTATCAAAGATAACCCAATTTGTCAATCCCGTTAGATATTTTTGTTGCCATTTATCCAATGGCAAGGCTGATAGGGTTAATTTTTCAAAATATTATGAGATATTTATTATCTAAATTATCTAACGGGGTAAAAGACAATCAAAACGATATTATTCTTATCATTGGCGTTATTTTAATTTCTTTAATCAGTTTTGGAGCAGGCTGCCTTTATGAGGCAAATTTCCCATCGCCAGCGAAACTTGATATTAGCGATGTTTCCCAAATAGAGAAATTAACAACTCAGCTTCCAAATAAGAAAAAGAGTGAGACAGAAAAAGATTTACAAGAACAAAAATCAGAAGCGCTTCAAATTCAAATTATTGGAAACAAAAATAGCAAAGTTTATCATTATCCCTGGTGTTCCGGCGCCAAAAATATGAGAGAAGAAAACAAGGTGTTTTTTAACTCAATTAAAGAGGCTCAGGAGGCAGGTTTTCGTCCGGCCGGCAACTGCCCGGGACTATAAGACCCATAACTCGCTAATATGAGCGGATGCGGGTGCGAATTTGCGCGAATATTATTAGCCCAAATCCGCGATGTCAAATTCGCGAAAGTTCGCGCTAAAATTAGCTTAAATTTGTGAGATTACATCTAAAATTTGATGGAATTACGTATAGGATAAAATTATTCCAAAGTCATTCCTATAATTTGCCGATTGCCTCTTAAAAATTCTTGAGCGGTCATTTTTCTCTTACCCTCGGGCTGAACTTCTTCTAAAATAAGAGCATTTACCCCACAGGCCACCACCAATTCCTTCCTATCTGTTAGAAATACCTTCCCAATTTGTTTATCTGTTTGAGTAGACAAAACCTCTGCTTTTAGTATCTTAATAATTTTTGATTTTTGATATGTATTTTTTATTTTTGATTTTTTATTTTTAATTTTGAACGAAGTGAACGTTCCGGGTTCGGGATTGAAGGCCCTTATTTGCCTTTCAATCTCTTTTGCTGATTTTTGCCAATCAATTTTTCCATCTTCTCTTGTCAAAATTTTGGTATAAGTTGCCCTTGATTCGTCTTGAGGAATCGGTCTTATTTCTCTGTTTATCCATTTTGGAATTATTTCAATCAAAAGTTTAGCTCCCAATTCCGCCAATTCTTTTTCCAGTTCCTTATAAGTAATTTTGATATTTAATATTTGATATTTGATATTTGATAATATTGGTCCTGCGTCAACTTTTTCATTCATAAGTATAATCGTTATTCCAGCCTCTTTTTCTCCATTTAAAATAGCATACTGGATGGGGGAGGGGCCGCGGTATTTTGGCAGAAGCGAGGGATGAATATTAATAAAACCATATTTGGGAATATCCAATATATCTTTTGGCAGAATTTTTCCGTAAGCTGCGACAATTCCCAAATCCGGTTTTAAATTTTCAATTTTTCCGGACAGAAGCGGGATCCCGCTGCGGCGGGACAATTTACAATTTTCAATTTTTCCCGGTTGGAGTATCGGTATGTTCCGGGCTCCATGTTTTAGGAGATAGGATTTGACAGGTGAAGGACTGACTATTTGTTTTCGGCCAACAGGTTTGTCAGGAGAAGTGATAACAGTCATAACCTGACAGATAGATGAGTTGATAAGTGTTTCCAAAATCGGCACGGCAAAATCGCCGGTGCCAATGAAGATAATTTTCATATTGTTTTTTTGGGGTTGGTCCTGTTAGAAGTTTGCCAACGTATTCATTTACTGAAGAAATTCAGAAAATTAGAATTTCTTCAGCCGGAGTTTTACCACAATAGCAATTGTTATTTTATAATTTTCCACTCAATTTCTTCTTCTTTTCCGGCAAATTCCAGCCAGGTGCCGTCATCGTCAATGACATACCATTTCTTTTTAGTTTGAGACCAAACCATTGGCTTTTGCTGAAAAAAGGGCTTTTTCACCATCTCTTTCGGTTTCAATCTGTCCAGTTCCAGCCACTTTTTAAAAACCGTTTCAATGGCATAATCCAGATTTCTGGAATTTGCCCATTTTGCCACTTTGTCAATTGCTTTTTTGGCTTTTTCTATTGAGCCGGCAAGTTCTAAAAGCTGTTTAGCGGGCCTGGTAAATCGCGAATAAATTATTTTTCTCTTTTTGGCATCCTGTTTCAATTTTTCTAAAGAAATTCCTTTAGTTTTAAAAAAATGAGTAACTATCTGGCGAATAGCAGTTTCTTCTTTTAAGTCTTCATAATATTTAATTTTCCCTTTTTTCAAATATTCTTCAATTTTTTTAGCAACACTCCCACCGATGCCTGGAATCTCTTTTATCCCTTTCAATTTTTTTTCTTTATAAATTATTAAAATGTCTTTATCTAAATCTTCCAAAGATTTAGCCGCTTTTCGATAAGCAGCGGGTTTAAAAGCCACGCCTTTTATTTCCAAAAGGTCGGCTATTTCATAAAATATTTGAGCGAGTTTTTGATTTTGAATTCTGGTCATTGGAACTTGTTTGTAAATTGTCCCGCCACGGCGGGATCCCGCCAGGGGCGGGAAAAATTGAAAATTTATAACTCAGATTGTATAAATTTAGGTGAATTTCTCCACAGTAAATTGATAAATAATAATTCGTTCTCTTTTCGGCTCCATTCCTCCTTTTTGGCAGGCCCCGTTAGAAGTCTTTTGACAGAAAAATTTGAAAAATTTTTCTGTTTAGAATAAATAAAACTAAAAATATAATACTTCGTTTTAAATAATAAAACAATTTATAAGGATAAAACAGATTTCTAACGGGGCAGGCAATCAAAATTTTTATTTTATCATTGAAATTTTTCAACAGTAAATTTGTAGATTAAAATCTTTTCTTTAATCGGGTCAATCCCTGCTTTGCGACAAGCAATTAAAATTTGTTCCTCGATTGTATCTACTTCCTCAAGTCCTGGAAGCAAAAGCCCTGATTTATACGGCATATGTCCATTAAAAACCACATCTTCGTTCGGATAGGTAAAAGGAGCGGTTTTTACAATTATACCGAATTTTTTGGGGTCAAGTCCCGCCCGTCTAAATTTTTCTTCAGAAAATTTTATCGGGTCTTTTATATCTTTTACATCTTTTACCAATTCTGGTTCGCTTAAAATATAGACAGTATAAAATAATTGAGAAAGTTCTTCTTCTCGAATTGGCCCAAATCTATAATCTTCAGTTGCCGCGGCAACGGCGTTGTGAATAATTTCTTCGGCAATGTTGATTCTGGTTGGCAGATAAGTTCCGATACATCCCCGCAGTTGCTTGTCGCTTCTGGCAAATCGCAAATCGTTTTTTGATAGTCGTTTATCACTCTTTTCAATGGTCACAAAGGTACCGGTTCTTCTTTCGAAAAACTCTTTGGGTAAATCTTTTGGCGGTTCAATAATTTTTTCTTCTTTTATGTATGTTTCAACCGCTTGTTTTGCCAGTAAGATATGGGGATTCATATTTAAGTTTAAGTTATTGAAATTAAAATGAGTCCGCAGAGTATCGCAGCTATCCCAAAAATTTGATTTAAGACGATTTTTTCTTTCAAAAATATTTTTGCCAGCAATATAGTTATAAGAGGAAAGGCGGCAGCGATGGGAGCAACAATTGAGGAATAGGCCTTACTTACTCCGAAGCTATAGACAAAGAAAGCCCCAATATCCAGAAAACCGATTGGCACAAGAATTACTAAAAGGGGTAACCGGGGACTTATTTTGAATGAACGCTTACTAAAAAAAATAAAACTCCCTAAAAATAATATCATAAAAACCCTGAATAAAAATATTGGAAGAAACCAACCAAGTGTTTTTACGGCTGGAACTATCAGAAATAGAGAAATTCCCCAACCAAACATAGCGATTAGCCCCTCTTTTGTTCCGGATATTCCGGAAAAAGTTTTAAGCCTTCTTATTTTTAAAGGTTCCTGGAAGTTTGTTGAAACTAAAATTATGCCAAGGATTATCAAAATAATGCTTACAATTTGATTTTTCAAAAGGGGCTCTTTGAAAAATATCACGCTTAAAATTACCGTAATTATTGCCCAAGAAGCTCCAATTGGGCTTACCAATGAGACTTGTCCTTTTTCCAAACCTCGGTAAAAAGCCAAGTAACCCACTATTTGCAAAAAGCCAATAATTATAAAGGTCGGAAGGAATTTGATAATACCCCCCATATTAAAAGATTGAAATTTGGCAAGAAAATAAATTATAGCAACAAGGAGCCCGATAGTTTGCATCCAAAAGAGGGTTAAAATATATCCGATTTTTCGGCTGGCCTTGGCTGCCAAAAAATCGGCAACTCCCCAGCCAAACATGCTAAATAGTCCAGAAATAATACCCATAAAATTTAGAGTATAGTTTAAAAGTTTATAATTTTAATTTGTAGTAGCCGCCGCTTTCGATTATTTCTTTGGGGTTTAGATGCGTATGGGGGCCTATTATTGGATAATTTAATTTCATAATTTGAAGTCTGCCACCAGATATCCGACGCCAAAAGGCCCTTCGTAAGATAATATTTCCGGCTGCCAATTTAGTCCCGATTCTTTTAGAACTCCCAGCAAAAAGCAAAACGAACGAAGGCCGCACTCGCCGGCTTGCGGGTATTTATCATCTAATTTTAAGATGGTTTCAATGTCTTTTTTCTTTAAAGCATTAATTAGAGCTTTGTCAAATTTTGGCCCATCGGGATTGAATCCATAAGGACCATCCGCTTTAAGACAATGGGATAAATCCCCACTGGCTATGAGGGCAATTTTCAATTTACAATTTACAATTTTCAAATAAAATTGTTTTCCCCATTCAAAATGCTGTTTTGGAGAGTTAAAAGTGGTAAGGATAGGATAAATAATAAAATCCTCAGAAGCCAGGGGCCCAACATTATCCGGCGTTTGATAATTTTGAACTTTAAATTGTAATTTTGATATTTGATATTTAACATTTGATATTAAAAAGTGCAGCGGCACTTTTATGCCCCAATCCCGATGTGGAGAGGAAATAATTATTAAATCGGGATTTGCTTCTTTAAACTTTTCAGCCAAAAACTCCAAACTATCTAAAGTCTTTTTGACCTTTTGTCGGTCGGCTTGAGAACCAACCGAGGGGAGCAAAATCGGCGGGTGAGGGGCGATTGCCGCAAAAACAATTTTTGAAACTTGACCATTCATAATTCTTTTTGTTATGATAACTAAAGAAATGTTCTTTGATAAATTTAATTCAAGTTTGATGGGGTGGGAATAATGATTAAATTCTTTCAAAGGGCCAGGATTTTTTATAGAAAAGAAAAGAAAGCAAGGATATCTCAAAAAGATTTGGATTACGCTCTAAAAGTTTTTAATGAAATAGCTATTACCTGTAGTCGGGCCCCGGACTGTTTTTTTTAAAAAAATTCAGAAAGCAATGAATGCCCGATAGATTTCAGTTGTTATATGTATTATCCAAAAGAAATGTATGAAAAATTGATAGAAATTCAAGAAAAAGAAGGAAGGCAACAAAAAGAAATTTCTCCTCCCTTTGCTTTTTGTCCTTTGCTTGTTGTTAAAAAAGAGATTGAAGAATGGTCGCCGGCATTTTTTGATGAATTTAAAAAATTTACCGAAAGCCTTGGCGCCGGAAAAACAGAACTGGAGATTTCCTATGAAAGAAGAGTATTCTTTTCAATGGTTTTTTTGGGAGTATTTGCTTTGCATTCGGCAAATAGAAGGGCTTTTCACAATTCACGTCACACTATTGAGAGACTAAAGAAAGAAAAAAGAGAGAAAAAGGATGTTTTTTTCAAAAAAGCCAAAAAAGATTTAGAAAAACTTGACCCCTATTTATATGAAATTTTATTTCAAAAAATTAGAGACTTTGAAGTGGAAAAATCGTTTGAACAATCATTTCTTTTTCTGCTGGAAATTCTTATTGAAGAGCTGAAAGAAACCAATCATATTCAGTCGAAACTCTCTCAAGAAGAATCAAGAAAACTTATTAAAGATGTGGAAGCATTTCTAAGAGAAGAAAGATTAAGGAATCAAGGTGGGTCTTAAATTTGAGACCCACTTTTTAATTAGTGTATAGTAAAAATAGCGCGTAATAATTTTCGCGTGGGTTTTACGTAGGCGGCTTCGCCGAACTTTATATTGCCACAAAGCTTTGCAGCCGCCCTGTTTCGCGCCCCGGTACTACAAATTCCTTCGGAATTTGAGTACGGGGCAAGCCCATAGAAGTTCGTTCTGCGATTATTCTCGCCCCGTAGTCAAATCCGTCAGGATTTGTACTATCGGGGTCGGTTTCGCGTTGAA
>PCWD01000044.1 GCA_002787255.1 Parcubacteria group bacterium CG11_big_fil_rev_8_21_14_0_20_39_14
AATGTATGAAAGGAGGTAATCGCAATGGGGTTATTCAATGGCGCTCCGACTCCAGAACAGCTATATCGCAAATCCCTCACGAACCAGTTTATCTCGGGGAAGGATCTTGCAGAGGCTTGGCGTACCGCCGAAACCTCAATGATCCTGGCTGCTCGTGAAGAGTCGGCTACCAAGGCTCGCGATATGGAACTTAAGGCCGTTGAGCGAGCAAAGGCTGCCAAGCAAAAGAGGGATGACGAACTTAAACGTTCGTGACCTCTTAACCCTGGCGGGAAGTGGACGGTCGTTCGTACAGATCGTCCACTTTTGTTTTAAATCTTCTTCTTCCTTGCTCTTTTTGTTTTTTCTTTAACTTCTTTTAATTTTTGCTCCGCCTCCTTTGTTACTTTTTCTACTTCTTGGATTGGTTCAATCGATGTCCTATACATTTCTAACAATTTGTCTCTCAGTTGTCCTACCGCAACTTTGGCTGGTTCAATTTTTGCTTCTTTTGCTTCCATTTCTCCCCGTACGCTTTCAAAGTTACCCATTCCAACCCTAAATTTAGCTAATTCTTCATTTGCTCTTGTTAAAGCGGGGCCCGTAAGGCGGCCGGAGGCAATTTGCTCTTCAGTTTTTTTGATGCTTTCTTCAAGAGAACTTAATGAATCTCTCCATTCTCCTATAGCTGACTCGAGGCTTTTAATTTTGGCCTCTTGGTCTTTAATCTGGGCAATCATTCCTTCTCCTTCTTCTATTTTCTCCCGGACATCTTGTGACATCCCTTTTTCTGTCTTGGGCCATTCTTCCACCAGCCGTTCTTTTAGACGTTCGTCCTTCTCTTCTTCTGAGACTTCTTCCCTCGGAGCAACACCAGCTTGTAGCTCTTCTACTCGCCTGTCCATTTTCGCTTGTTCCTCCGGCGTTTTACTCGCTTTGATTTTTTCATATTCTCTATTGACGTCCTTCTTGTCCTCTAGTCCGACTCCTAATCCCCGAGCTGCACTGCTCGTTAAATATTTATGCATTTTGGAATTATTGTCTTTGTACCAATCTGGATTGGCCTTTTGCCTGATAAGCATTGATTCTCGGAATCTATCAATGAATTCCCTTCCATGAATGGCTTCTAACCCGCCTACCTGGGCGCCAGTTCCGAATTTATGCAAAATCTCTATGAAATCCTCGTCTTTTAGGGCAATGGGTTTTGATACATTGCCCATCTGGTCTCTTTTGAGTTTAGACATTATCTTCGTGTAAATAGGATTATCTCTACCAACTTGGGTTTCGGCAAATCTCTTCTTATCTTCTTCAGAAACCGTTAAGCCGTAAGCTTCCAAGTCAGCCGGAGTCAATCTCGCTTTTCTGACTAGTCCTTTTTCTTCTTCTCCTTCTTTCCCTACTATGTCCTCGTCTTTGAAATACCCCGTTTGGAGAATTTCTTTTTGTTTGCCGTACTTAGCAGCTTCGGTTCCTACGCGCTGTACTATGCCCTCTAAGTCTTTGTCTTCTTTTATTATGCCTTTTTCTTTCAAATAATCTTTAACGTCGCCAAGGTTGCCGTTTTTAATCGCCGCTCTTATAGCGCCGATGGCTTTGTCCCAGCCAATGCCGGTTGCTTTGGCTCTCATATAGCCCTCAGCAAACTCAGCCGCCTGAGTTTTAGCTGATTTATTATCAAGAGCTCCTTCGGCCTGGCCAATCCAAGCTCCCATTTTTTCTTTCATGGCAGCCGGCGCTCTCTCTAATTGAGCTCCAGCTATCCGAGTAAGGGCTGCTCCCGGCCTCAGTCCCCAAGAGACCATTCCTTTCCATCCCTTTCTTCCTTCCCAAGGAGCTTTTGTCCCTTCCATTCTCTTTGCCACCGCTTCAGCTGGTCTGCCCAAATATCGCAGAGCCGCGGCTGAAGCCCCGGCCTTAGCTAATCCGCCGGCTATTTTGCCGGCGCCCCTGGCTATGCCAGTTCCTTTTTCTTTAAACCAGCCGGTAACGAAGCCAGCGCCCATGGCTGAGGTTGAAGTGGCTGAAAAAAAGCCAACAATCAAAAAGGCCAAGACCACCAGATATTGGAGCATCTCGCCGACAAACTCAACAAAATCCATGGTCAGCCAGCCGCCGCCGCCAGCCGTGGCCACAGCAGTTATATTAAAGGTTTCCCTTTGGAAAATAACCATTAATTGCTCTCCTAAATACAAGAAAAAGGCGCCAGTGATGCCGATAATGCACCATTGGACAAACTGATTCCACCATTGATCCCAATCCAGAAGCCCCAAGTTTAAGGTTTTTCGGGTGCCCGGAGCTAACAACAAGGTGAAGAAGGCAAAAGGCGAAAGGATAACCAGCATCCAAATCATCACATACCTCATGATAAACAAGAGCGCATACATAAAGAAAATAAAAGCCGCCACCAAGTTAAAAATAATCATAACAATGGTTTTTCCTAGGGCAGAAACAGCGTTTAATGGATTTACACAGCCAACCAAAGACTGCAAAATTAAAGAGCCTTGAGCTGAAAATTGATTTCCCAGCATTTTGAAACCAGTCAGTTCCTCTAAGAAAAAGTTCATTAAAATATTAGAAGCATCAATAATTAAACCGCACATTACCGGAGTAAAATTAATTAAAAGAGCGATAATCACTAACTTTGGCAGGGCTTTTTTAGCTTGGTATTCGCTAATCCTGAGGGCGGTAGCTAAACCAATAACTACCAGAATAATAATAAAGAACATATTGGCAAAATCTCTGACGATCGGCCAGCCAACTCCCACAATGGTAGGCATGCCTCGATGAATTAAAGCGGTATAAGGAATATCAATAAAATAAGGGCTCAAAACCCACCACAAAATCAGCGAGGCGAGCCCCATGATCAGAATAGAAATTGTTAGAACAACCTGCATGGCTAAAGAAATCACGCAGGTAGCCACCCACAACCCGATTAACTGGACAAAGGCGTGAGCAGGCTGAAGAGGAAGAGTCAACCCCAAAACAACGGAAAATAAAACAGCAGCTAAAACTGCTGGTTTCTTAAGTTTGCTAAATCTGAGAAAGAAATTTTTAATTTTACTTTCCATCAATTTCATTCTACAAAAGATTACTTTATTCTACAACTTTGCAATAGATTAATCCAATCGCCAATGCTTAAAGTTTCGGCTCTTTGACTCGGTTGAATGCCATTTTTCAAAAGCCATTTTTCCGCTTTATTTCGTTCTAACCCCAGCCCCTTAGATAAATTATTAATTAATTGCTTTCTGGGTTGGGAAAACCCCGCCCTGACAATTTTAAAAAATCTGTGTGAATCTGTTTTCGTATCCGCGTGAATCTGTGTGATTCGGAGGATCGCCGAATCAACTTTGGGTTGGGGCCAGAAAGATTTTTTTGAAATATAAGAAACAATTTCAGGTTTGGCATAAAACTGAACAGAAATCGCTAAAAGATTCATGTCGGGCGGCCGGGCCACAATTCTCTGCCCTACTTCTTTTTGAACTATTAATGTCATCTCTTTGGGCGGATTTTTGGATTCCAGAAATTTTCTGATAACTGGAGCTGTCAGATAAAACGGGAGATTCGCTACCACCTTATAAGAATTTCCAATTTCCAATTTACAATTTTCAATCAATTTCCAATTTTCAATTTTCAAAATATCTCCGTAAATGATTTTTATATTATCAAAATATCTCAACGTATCTCCAAGTATCTCCACTAGTTTGGGGTCTTTTTCCACGGCAATTACCTTTTTTACCCTGTTAAATTGTTCGCCTTCGGCGAACACCTCGCTTGGCGAGGATTTAACAGGGTGAACTCTTTTAGCTAATTCCATTGTTAAATTTCCGATTCCAGGACCAATTTCCAAAACAATGTCATTTTGAGAAAGTTGGGCAGCTTCAATAACTCTTTTAATTACCCCTTTATCAATTAAAAAAATCTGGCCTAATCTTTTTAACGGCCGAATTCGGTATCCCTTGAATAGCGCTTTTGTTCTTGCGCCAGAGATGGCCCCCATTCCAATCATTTTAGCACGATTGCAGCGGCTATTGACAATTATCCATGATTTCTAAATAATGAAAGAAGGACAAAATGCCCCCTTCTAATATTTTTCAAAGCGTAGTCCGAAAATTAAAGGGATCTTCTAGGGACCCCTTCCTTTATTTAGGAATAACGGCAGTGCTTCTATTAGGAGTGGTTTCTACCGGACCCGGTATAGCCTCAACATCCCTTAATAGCCAAGGGCTTTTTTCTTTGTTTGAGGAAAACCTTTCTCGAGAGCCCTGCCTTAGGCCAGCGATTAAATCTTCTCCAGAATCTCCAGACTTCCTTTTTGTTCAGCAAGCTAGCCTAAAAGCGGTTTTGCCGCCGGTAGCCATTACCTCTCAAGTCTTGGGAATGTGGATGGGAGAGGGAGATATCTCTCAGAGAAGAGAAATTACTGAATATGTCGTTGAAGAAGGAGACAGCCTTTGGGCAATTGCCGAGCGCTTTAATGTCTCCCTGGACACTATTCTTTGGGCCAATAGCATCAAAAGTTTGCTTATTCAGCCCGGCCAAAAACTTCTTATTTTGCCGGTTTCAGGAGTGATGCACCTAGTCAAAGAAGGAGATACCGTCAGCGGTTTAGCTGAAAAATATAAGACTGACGCTGAAAAAATCATTGAATTTAACGACCTGGCCGGTGAAGGAGATATTGTCATGGACGAAGTTTTAATCGTCCCTGACGGCAAGCTGCCCTCGGTTTCAATTGTCCAGACGCCGACGGTTTCTTCAACCCGACTTTCAACTAATAACTTTTATGGCCAGTCCCATGCTTTTCCTTACGGCCAATGCACCTGGTGGGTAGCTCAAAAACGGCCTATTCCAGCTTGGGGTAATGCTAAAGAGT
This sequence comes from Parcubacteria group bacterium CG11_big_fil_rev_8_21_14_0_20_39_14, assembly GCA_002787255.1. Taxonomy (GTDB): domain Bacteria; phylum Patescibacteriota; class Minisyncoccia; order Minisyncoccales. Next base: position 4,850 of record PCWD01000044.1, read on the forward strand.
GGCTGGATAATGCTCTTAGGTCTGGTTATGCGGTTTGCAAAGGAAGCTATTGTATTCCCCAGGTGGGCGCAGTTATTTCGCTTAGCGGGAATAGATATTACGGCCACGTGGGATACGTAGAGGAAGTTAAAGGAGATAAAGTAGTTTTTTCTGAAATGAATTATATAGGATTGGGCAGAATGGACTATAGAACTTTAAGAGTGGGCTCGTCCTCAATCAAAGGATATATCTACTAGTTTTCTCTCAGGCGGTACATTAGGGCTTCAGAGAGATGGTCAAAAGAAATTTTCTCTAAACCTTCCAAATCAGCAATAGTCCTGGCCACTTTTAATACCCGGTGATAGCCTCTGGCCGAAAGCTGACCAGAGTCAACGCATTTTCTTAAAAGGTTTTCAGAAGTGCTGTCAATTTGACAGTATTTTTTTATTTGGGGAATCTCCATTTCTGAATTAGTTTTATCTTTTTTAAATCTTTCTCCTTGAATTTGCCTGGCTTTTTCTACTCGTTCTCTAACTTTTTGGCTACAATTTTCCTCATCTACTGCCGCCAATTTTTCATATTTTATTGAGGGAACATTAATAAAGAGGTCAACCCTATCCATCAGGGGTCCGGAAAGCTTCCGCCGATACATTTGAATTTGGGGATTGGTGCAGCTGCATTTCTTTTCTGGATCACCATAATTACCACAGGGGCAGGGATTGGAAGCTGCCACCAAGGTGAAACGGGCGGGCAACGAAAGGGAATGCCTTGCCCTCAGAACTGTAATTTGACCTTCTTCAATCGGTTGTCTTAAACTTTCCAAGACATCGCGATGAAATTCCGGAAATTCATCCAAAAACAAAACTCCTCGATGAGCCAGAGTAATTTCGCCCGGTCGGGGAGGGTTACCGCCACCGATTAAGGCCACTTCAGAAGCAGTATGGTGAGGAGAACGAAAGGGCCGAAAATTAATCAGAGGCTTTTCTTTTGGTAGAAGCCCAGCAATGCTATAAATTTTAGTTACTTCCAGAGATTCTTCAAAAGAAAGAGGCGGCAAAATTGAAGGAATAGCTTTGGCTAATAAGGTTTTTCCGGCACCCGGCGGACCTTGCATCATAAGATGATGGCTGCCGCTAGCCCCAATCTCTAAAGCCCTTTTACTAGATTCTTGACCTTTGATATAGCCTAAATCAACCGGATAATTTGGAGCCTGGAAAAAATCTCCGGGGTCGGTTTTTTG